>DASZLD010000252.1:0-17699 GCA_035552655.1 Acidimicrobiales bacterium | reverse complement strand
GCCACAACACTGCCTGGACGATCGAGCGCATCGGACCTACGTTGGTCGTTGTCGCAACCGGTCGACAACGATCGCTGTCGACCTCAAAAGGAGATCAGCCATGTCGAATCACTTCACCGGCCTCAGCCTTGGACCACCACTCGGGGACCAACGACTCGACCTCTGTGATCTCTATGCCTTCCCGGGCTCGGATCCGTCACGGACCGTGCTCATCCTCAATGCCAATCCACAAGCCGATGCCCTTCACCCCGATGCCATCTACCGGCTCGCCATTGACAACGACGGGGACCTCGATAACGACATTGCCTTCAGCTATGTGTTCTCCACCCCGAAAGACGGCAAGCAGACCGTCGACGTCTTCATGGCCACCGGCGAGGAGGCCCGCTCGGTCGTAGCGGTGGGGAAGAAGCTCTTCTCCGATGTGGAGGTCTCCTTCGGAGCCACTCCCAACATCGCCACATCCGGTGACTACAAGTTCTTCGCCGGAGCGCGCAGTGACGCGTTCTTCTTCGACTACGACGGCATCAAGGCCTTATACGACACCCGCGGCGGAAGGAACTTCACTGCTCTCAACAAGGGTGGGAAGGCGCCGTGGACAGGAGTGGACTCGAACACGGAAGCCAACGTGTGCTCGACGGTCATCGAGCTGCCGACCAGCGAGCTCGGGGCCAACCCCGACATCCGCATCTGGGGTCGGTGCAGCGTGCGGAAGAGTTACGGGCTTCTTCATGTCGATCGGGCTGGTCACCCCTCGGTCAGCAGTTTCTTCAATACCGACGAGACCAAGGAGCAGTACAACGCGAGCGAGCCACGCGACGACCGTGATCGCTGGCTCGATCTGTTCGTTCACCTCATGGGACACACGGGGGACTACACCCGGGAAGAAGCCATAGCGGCCATTGACGAGCACGGCATCCTGCCCGACATGCTGACCTACAACCCGTCAAAGCCGGCGCAGTACCCCAACGGCCGCGTCTTTACCGACGATGTCATCAACCATCGCCTGGCCTTCCTGTCCAAGGGGGACATCCCACCGACGGGGCTCAAGCCCCACAGCGACACCCTCAAGGAGTTTCCGTACCTCGGAACGCCCCACGCCAGCCCGAGCTAGGCGCCGATGCCAGGGCTGTGATGTCCGGTCCTGGCCTCGGGGCAGCGGGGGCTCGGTCGCTGCACTGGTGCCCGGCGTCCGCTCGGCTGCAGTACCGGGACGGTAGGGTCACTTCCAGGCGTCGCCGACCCGGAGGATGATCACGCACACCCTGTCCAACCGAGCTCGCATATGACCTCACCGCTTCCCGGTTGGCGCGGCTTCATCGTCCTGAATCGAGGAGTATCGCGGTCTGACCGCGTGTCTCCGCCCCTCAGGTTGAGCGGGGCAGAGGGAGTGCCCAAGCTCCGGGGCTGGCTGCACCTGGCCGCCTTCGTGGTGGTACTTCCAGCCGGGGTGTTGCTGGTGCGACACTCAGGGGACCGGGCCAGCATCGTGCTCTACGCCGTCACCTTGGCTGCTCTCTACGGCGTCAGCGCGGCCTACCACCTTCTTCCCATGACGGCCCGGGTCCGGTACTGGATGCGCCGGGCCGACCACGCCGTGATCTACCTCTTCATCGCCGGCGCCTTCACCCCGATGTGCCTGCTGGTCGCCCCACCTTCCGAACAAGGCGCGCTGCTGGCCGTGGCCTGGGTCGGCGCCGGCATCGGCGTGACCATCAAGCTGGTGAGCCTGGAACGGACGCGGGTGTTCGCCGGCGCGCTCTACATCGTGCTGGGCTGGCTGGCCATCGCCATGCTCCCGTCGGTGCTGCGCGGCCTCGACGCCGACGAGCTCACCCTCCTGTTCGTCCAGGGATCGCTGTACACGCTGGGTGCCTTGGTCCTCGTCATCCGACGACCCGATCCCTACCCCGACGTGTTCGGATACCACGAGGTGTGGCACGCCATGGTGGTCGTGGCCACCGCGTGCTACTACGTCGTGCTGTGGTCCCTGGTCGCTCGGGCCGGCGCCTCTTAGGCTCGTCAAGCAGGCGAAGCCCCGTGAAGCAGATGGGCATGTCGAGTGCTCCGGCTCTACGATCCCTTCATGGATCCCACCTTCGCCACTGCGACTGAGCTCGTCGCCGCGCTCCGCGATCGGACCATCTCCAGCCGGGAGTTGCTCGATCACCTGCTGGTCCGTGTCGAACAGGACAATTCCCGGCTCAATGCCATCGTGGGGCTCGATATCGACCGAGCCGAGACCGCAGCCAAGTTGGCCGACGACGCCACGGCCAACGGTGGCGCCACCGGCCCGCTGCACGGATTGCCGATGACGGTGAAGGACGTGTGGGAAACCGAGGGACTGGTCACCACGTCCGGTGCGCCCGAGCTCAAGGACCACCTGCCCCGCACCGACGCGCTTGCCGTCGCTCGCCTGAGACAGGCGGGCGCCATCATCTTCGGCAAGACCAACACACCGCCGTACGCCGGCGACTTCCAGACGTTCAACGAGCTCTATGGCATCACCAACAATCCGTGGGATATCACCCGCACGGCCGGCGGCTCCTCGGGTGGTTCAGCGGTCGCGGTTGCCGCCGGCCTGACGCCGCTGGAGATGGGCAGCGATATCGGTGGCTCGATCCGGAATCCGGCCCACTACAACGGCGTCTACGGCATGAAGCCCTCTTGGGGTCTCGTGCCCAGCAGGGGGCACATCCCTGGTCCGCCGGGAACCCTGGTCGAGACCGATGTCAACTGCGGCGGTCCCATCGCCCGGAGCATCGACGATCTCCGAACCGCCCTCGGCGTCATCGCCGGCCCCCTCCCCGAAGAGGCCGTGGGCTGGCGGCTCGATCTCGACGCCGGACCGGCGGTCGATGACGTCCGGGGGCTCCGGGTGGCCATCGTGTTCCATGAAGGAGCCGATCTGGCGCCCATCGCCTCCGACGTGCGAACCAACCTCGACGCCTTCGCCGGCCGCCTGGCTGATGCCGGCGCCCAGGTGGACGCGGCATCCATGCCCGTATCCCTGGCCGACGGTCTCCGCACCTGGCAACAACTGGTCCTGCCCATCATGGGCATCAGCATGTCCGACGACGACTTTGCCTCCTTTGCCGAGCTCGAAGCCGTCCCCGGGGACGACCCCCTCCTCGATGCAGGCCGGGCCATAGCCAGCCGATACCGCACGTGGGCTGTGGCCAACGGGCTCCGTCAACGACAACGAGCCCTGTGGTCCACCTTCTTCGAGGACTACGACGTGGTGCTGGCTCCCGTGATGCCCACCGCCGCGTTCGCACACGACACCGAACGGCCGATCATGGAACGGGTACTGGACGTCGATGGGACCGACGTGTCCCACGCGGTGGCCATGGCCTGGTGCGGCGCCATCGGGGCCATGTTGCTACCGGTCGTGACCCTGCCCACGGGTCCGACGGCCGAGGGGCTGCCGGTGGGGGTTCAGGTCGTCGGACCGTATCTGTCCGACCTACGGCTCCTGGCCTTGGCCGAAACGATCGACTCCGCAGCCGGGCCCGGATTTACCCGGCCACCGGCCTGATCGGAGGTTCGTCGAAGCTCCTCAGCCCTCCTCGGAGACACCGAACCGTTCGGTATAGAAGGCCATCGACTCGCGGAGCTGCTTGCCGTCCAGACCGAACTGGGCCAGGTCGTAGAGCACGCCGCCGTGGCGGCCGCGGGGATGGTCGACCATGAACGCCGTCATCGCCGCTTCGGCCTCACCGGTCATCGGTTGGCCAGCCAGCTCGTAGATGCGCGCCACCATGCC
This sequence comes from Acidimicrobiales bacterium, assembly GCA_035552655.1. GTDB lineage: Bacteria > Actinomycetota > Acidimicrobiia > Acidimicrobiales > RAAP-2 > DASXMT01. The sequence continues at coordinate 13,936 of DASZLD010000252.1, read as the reverse complement.
CATGTCGTCGGCCATGAACTCGTCGAAACGCATGTCCATGCTCCGGTCGGACGGGAGCACGTCGCGGTCCCGGACACAGGAGCGCAGCATCTGCTCCAGTCGTTCGGACCAGTACCGGCCGATCCAGGGCAGATCAACGTGCTGATGCCCGATACGGGCCGAGTAGGCCAGCATCGTGATCATCGAAGCGGTGACCGACACCGGGTCGCGATGGGTCACGATGAAGGTGGCATCGGGGAAGGTGTCGACCAGCGCCGGGAACTGCTCGAGGTGCTGAGGTGACTTGAGCACCCACCGGGTCCCGCCCCGCAGCCATTGCATGGCTTGCAGGATCCGCTTCAGGTAGGCATAGCTCGACCGCTGATCCCGGGCCAGGTAGTCGTCGCGCCAGGCAGGCATGGGGGCGATGGTCTCGAACAGCATGGTGGAGAAGTCGATGGCCAGGAGCTGGATCTCCTCGTGGACGTGATCGACGGTCATCTCGTGCATCCGCTTGAACTCGGGCATGACCACGTCCAGTACCGACAGGGATAGTTCGGTCCGTTCCCGCCGTGGGTCGACCCCGCCGGCATCCGGGCGTTCCGCCTCGGCCAGGACCGGCTCCATGCTTTCCCAGTAGGGGAGCGACCGCAGTGCAGTATCGGCGGACATCAGGTTGTGGAGATGGGTGGTGCCGGTGCGCGGGAGGCCGCAGATGACGATGGGCCGCGCCACCTCCACCTGCAGGATCTCGGGATGCCGCCCGATGAGATCCTCCAGTAGGAGCCGATTCCGCAACAGTCCGGTCACCAGGGTGGACTGGGCGAAGATCCCGGCATGGTCGAGCCTGGACTCGCCACCCAGGGCCCCACAAAAGATGTCCAGGCGGTCGATGAAGTCGTCGGACCCGAAGTCGTCGAGGCCGGTCTGGTCGACGGCCGCGGCCATCAAGGCATCGGGTTGCAGGGAGATGTCGGCCCCGGCTTCGGCCATGACGTTCAGGATGGCCCGTGCCTCGTCGGTGAACCGCGGCTCGGCCAGGTCGTCGAGAGCGATGGCCTGCGGCCGGCGGTTGGGGCTCATCGGAGGGACTCGACGGAGACCAGCTCGACGTCAGGTTGTTCTGGTGTCTGGTCGGGCAGGAACCAGCGGAACCAGATGCGGCCCCGGTGATGGCCTGCCGTCGACACCCAGTTGGGGTGGCCGGGATCCGTCGGGGATATCACGATGACCCACGAACCGTCGGCCTCATAGTGCACTTGGGCCCCGTTGATGGTGACCCGTTCGTAGTCGTAGTTGTAGGTGTGCAGGAACGGGTTCCACAGGCACAGGTTCCAAAAGGCGGACTCGGGTGACCGACCCCGGATCACCAGGGCCTGGTCGTCTTCGAGTTGGTAACTGCCCATGGCATAGGAGGCGTCGCCGGCCGCCCAACCCACCGTGGCGGTAGGGACCGGGTAGGGGGGATCAACGGTGTTGGGCGCGCCCAGGGAAAGAGGCACCATGCGAGCCTGGTCCCGGACCCAGGTGAGCGCGGCGCGGAACCGTCGGGCCAGATCGGCATCATCTTCGCGATACGTAGCCGGGGGGCTGTCGGTGGCGATCTCCCACACCGCCCTGACGTCGTGGAGCGGTTCGTTCAGATAGTCGCGGGTCACGATGGCCACCGCGTCGGGCTCCAGCTTGATCCATGGTGTGCCATCGCCGGGGTCGTCGGGGGAGAGCACCATGTCGATGACACCGTCGGGATCGGGAGGGGCTTCACGAGAGTTGAGGCTGCCGACGATCCGATCCGAATAGCGACCGTCGTCGGGCCCTCCATAGACGGTGAGGGACAGGTAGACGGCGTCACCCCGCTTGACCCGTACACGGTAGGTCCGGGCCGGGTCGACCGGTGCGAAGCAGTAGAAGGCGTCGGCGTTGTCTCCGCCCCACTTCTTGTAGGGCCCGACGATCTCGATGAAGCGAGGGTGGGCCGAGTCGGCCCAGACCTGCACATCGGTGGCTACCTGCAAGATGGAGAGGATCCACTTGTGGGCCTCGAGGAGGCTCTGTTCGTCACCTGGTCCGGATAGTTGTTCGACCAACCGGCGGTGCTGTTCGCCTAGCTCGGCGAGCAGCTCGGTGAACACCACTGCGGTTTCCGAGGCCATGGCCGATTCTTACCATGCCGTACCAATCGCCGCTCAGAGACTACGGGGCTCCGATTGCCGGTTGCTGGAACCACACCCCCCCGGGTGGTCAGAAACGAACCTTGTCACCCCATTGGGCCAGGACGTCCGGATTACCGCGGACTTCTCCCTCGTCGGATCGGTTGAGGAGACGGAGAAGCAATCCCGACGCCGGCCCACGAAGTTCGGAGTCGGCAGCAGCGCTTCCTCGTTGGGTGGCAAACGCGGCCAGGTCGACGGTCCAGTCTGCGTTCACATCGGTGCAGTGGATATGGACCGTTCCCGTCAGCCCCTCGGGCGGTCGCATCGGTCCCATCACCGTGAGCCATTCGTCGATGGCATCGGCGGCCAGCTCCGCCTCGATCGGTTCGGGATCCCCGGCGGCGTTCCGGGCGTCCCAGGCGTGCACCGCGACCTCGTTGCCCATGCGCCTGAACCAGAAGGCGGCGACCGGCGTCTGTTGTGCCCAGTTCGTGACGGTGGCGGTGGGACCCACCTCTGTGCCCACGGCCAACAGTTCGTCGGCCCCGGCTTCGACCCATGCGAACAATTCGGGACCTCGGGGTGCGGTGCCCTCGGGCCGGGGTACGTTCATGTCGCCGGTGGCGAGCACCCGAGCCACCCAGCGGTGGATCTTCCCGACATGACGGAGCAGGTCGGTCACGTCCCAGTCGGGGCACGAGGGCACCGGCGCCTCCAGGCCGGCAGCGCGGCCCGCAGTCACCATGGAGCGTGCCTCTCGGGGTATCCGGGCGAGGAGTTCAGTGGGTTCGATGAGTCTGTCCTGTTCGCTCGAGCAATGGGAACGTTGAGTCATGAGAACGCTGCGGGGCTGCGCTCGACCTTAGGCCAGACGGTCGGCCACTTGGTCAGCTGAGGGTGAGCTCCGGCTTCGACCGGCGCAAGAACCAGAGCCGACCTGCGCCGGCTAGGGCCATGACGGCGAAGATGAGCAGTGGGAGCTGGATCATGACCGCGGCCAACAGCCCTCCAGCCAAGCCGGAGACTGCCTCGGCCCCCGTCTGCAGCGACTGGTTGTTACCCATGACCCGACCCTGCTCCTCGTCTCCGACGGCCAGCGAGATCATGGTGGCGCAACTGGGCATGCACACCGAGAGCCCCAGAGCGGTCAGCCCCAGCGTCACCCACAACAGGTTGAGGATCCCGGGAAGTGGGACCACGATCATGAACAATCCAGTGAGAGCGCCGGAGACCAGGGTCATAGTCGTGGTGGAGAAGCGTCGGGACAAGGCCCCGACCAACCAGAGATTGGCCACCACGATGGGGACGGCGACGAAGGCGACGAAGGCCGACTCCCGCGACACTTGGAGATGGAAGGCGTCGACCAGGTACATGGGGTAGGCGCGGAAGAATCCGAAAATAGCCAGGTACAACAGGAAGTTCACCAGGTACAGGGACCGAACCCGCTTGTCGGTGAACACGGTGGAGAGATTGGTGAAGCTCTTCAGGTAGCCGGGGCCCACCACACCAGACCGGCGCGACTCGGGAAACCAGAAGAACATGCCCACCAGAGTGGCAAGGACGAGGATGCCGGCGGCGATGAAGGGCGTCTGATAGTGGAACCAGCTGACCAGGTTGGTATTGGCCAGCTGCCCACCGACCAGGGGACCGACCACATAGGCCATGCTGGCGCTGAGGTACACATACCCGAACAGGCGGTTGCGGTCGGCAGGGGCCGCGGTATCGGCGATGGAGCTCTGGGCGATCGAGATGTTCGCCTCGGTGAGCCCCCCGAAGAACGAGGCCACGAAGAGCAACCACAGGCTCCGCATATCAACCGCGGTGGCGATCAACGCGTAGCCCACACATCCGGCGCTGAGCGAGGCCAGCAGGACCGGACGGCGTCCGACCCGGTCGGACAGAGCACCGAGCACTGGGGCACCGAGGAATTGCCCGGCGGGGTAGAGCGACAACAAGACGCCGAGGATGATGGTTCGCTCTGACGTGGTCGATGATGCGGCCAACATCCCGTTGTCGTTGTGGAGGATCATCGGCGTGAACACGGTGATCATCAGGCTGTAACCGAGGAACCCGACGAAGACGACCAGATACAGGGGCAGGTTGCCGACCACACCCGACACCTGCCTGGGCGTGAGATCCGTCGACCCGCTCGGGACTGCGTTCACCGGATCGGTCACGGTGGCGTGGCCCACTGGATCAGACCATCGATCCCGACTGGTGCATCACCCAAGGGCACAGGCCCGGATAGTACTGCAGCCCTCCTCGAATAACAGATCTGTAGTTCTGACGCCCTTATCGCGGAAGGGGTGGCGATTTCCTTAGTCGCCGTTGGACTTGGGGCTATCGTGCGGAGCCGATTGATCCTGGCTGCCGGCGGGGGACCGACGGTCCGGTCGTATTGCCAACCCTCGTCACGCCCACTTTGATCTGGAGGACACATGCACGGAGCCGACACCGCCTGGGTCTTGGTGAGTGCTGCCCTCGTGCTCTTCATGACACCGGGCCTGGCCCTCTTTTACGGAGGCATGGTCCGGTCCAAGAACGTCCTGTCGGTCATGATGCTGAGCTTCGTGTGCATCGGCATCGTCACCGTGATCTGGGCCGTGTTCGGCTTCAGCCTGGCCTTCGGCAATGACATCGGCGGCGGCCTGCTCGGAAACCTCCACCTCGCCGGGCTCGAGCACATGGGCCGGTCCTTGCCCGGTTTGGGACATGTGGCCGTATCCCCCCTGGCCGTCATGATCTTCCAGATGATGTTCGCCATCATCACCGCCGCACTCATCAGCGGCGGGGTGGTCGACCGTGTCCGGTTCACCGGCTTCGTGGTGTTCATCGCCCTCTGGGTGGTCCTCGTCTACATACCCCTGGCCCATTGGGTGTTCAGCCCTGAGGGCTGGTTGGCCCAACGGGGGGTACTCGACTTCGCCGGAGGGACAGTGGTCGAGATCAACTCGGGATTCTCCACCCTGGCCATCGTGCTCGTGCTCGGCCGTCGCCGAGGTTGGCCCAGCGAGGGGATGGCGCCCCACTCGGTGCCCATCACCCTGCTCGGTGCCGGGATCCTGTGGTTCGGCTGGTTCGGGTTCAACGGCGGATCGGCTCTGGCCGCCAACGGGGTGGCGGTGACCGCCGTCGTGAACACCCAGCTTGCCGCGGCGGCGGGCTTACTGGCCTGGATCATCTTCGAGCGGGTCACCGAGAAGTACCCGACGACGCTGGGCGCGGCCTCGGGGGCGGTGGCGGGCATGGTGGCGATCACCCCGTGCGCCGGGTTCGTCGCACCGATGGCCGCGTTGCTCATCGGGGCGGTGGCTGGTTGTGTTTGTGCGTTGGCCGTACGCCTGAAGTTCCGGTTCCGCTACGACGATTCGCTCGACGTGCTCGGGGTTCACGGCGTCGGCGGGTTGATCGGCATGATCCTGCTCGGCATCTTCGCCACCAAGTCGGTCAACCCGAACGGTGCCAACGGGCTGGCCAACGGAGGCGGGTTCCACTTCTTTGGCGTCGAGCTGCTGGCCGCCGGAGTGGCCGTGGTGTTCTGCTTCGGCGCCTCCTGGCTGATCGCCAAGGCAGTGGACCTGACCATCGGACTCCGGGTCTCGCCCGAACACGAGTTCCAGGGTCTCGACTTGGCCCAGCACGCCGAGAGTGCCTATTCGATGGGGGGCACGGGCCGCATCGGCAGCTGACTGCCGGTGGCCCGAGTCGAGCGCTTTCCTCGATATTCGATGGGCGAGGCGTTGCCTGGCTAGACGATCAAGGCCTGCAGAGCGGACAGCACCCCGGTGACCTCTCCTTTGACCCGGGACTCGCCCAGAGAGGAACCCACGAAGCGGAAGGCCATCTGGGCCTGGTCACCAGGCCGAGGGTCGGCGTCGGTGGCGAACGTCACGTGGTCGATGACCAGTGAACCGGGATGTACCTCCCACCACTCGTTTCCGAACAGCACCTTGGTCACCTTGGTCAAGTCGACGTCGATCACTGCTGACCATCCATGTCCGAGCTCATGTCGGATCACGGTAATCGGTCCTGATGCTTTTCATGGCATGGGGCCGGTAGGTGGGGTGTCGCCATCCGCGGGCGCCTCGGCCTTCTTGCCTAAGATCCAGCCGCACGTATGCGCTGCGATCGGGGACTGCAGGAGATGGACAAATGAGTGACTACTCCCAGGGCAGTGGCTGGTGGCAGGCGTCTGACCACAAGTGGTATCCGCCCGAGCAGCACCCTGACTACGAAAGCCTGCCGCCCCCGCCGCCGGGAAAGTCGGGACCGCCGCCCAATGACCCCTATGGGCGCACCCAGGCCGTGCCTCCCGTCAATGTCCAGGGTCCGTCAGCCGCCGACCAACCGACCAGAGTCCAAGGTCCGTCAGCCGCCGACCAGCCGACCAGAGCAGTGACCGGACCGGGCGAGCCCACCACCGTCGTCCCTCCTGCCGCCGCATACCAGCCTCCGGGACAGCGGCCGCCGGGAGGAGGCTATGACGATGGGGGTGAGAAAAAACGCAATTGGTGGCCATGGCTGATTGCCGCCCTGGCCGTCATCCTGATCGTGTTGATCATCGTGCTCATCACGTCGGGATCCAATTCGAACAGCCCGACCACGACGACCACGAGCAGCTCGTCGACCACCACGACCACGCGCCCGCACCCCACCACGACCCGACCTCCGGTCACGACGACGACCGTGCCTGCCACCACGACCCCGACAACGGCACCGCCACCGCCCCCGACGACAACCACGGCTCCGCCCCCCACTACGACTACGGCGCCCCCCGCCACCACGACCACCACTCCCTAGACACGGGAGGCCGGTCACCAACGTACGTCTACGGCAGTCGGCCGCCCAGCGCCGTCGCCCGTCCTTGATGAAAAGCGGCGAGCTCAGCTGGTGGTCAAAGACCGATCTCGATCCGATCCGGCTCCGAGCACGCCGTGCCACGAGCGCCAGGACATAATCGAGAGGACGGAGGCGGCCGAAAGCACCGAGGCGATGCTCAGGAAACTGCCGACCGAGAAGACGGATCCGGCCGAGCCGATGGAACCGATGGACAGGACCGACCCCACCGAGTTGATGGACAGGATCGAACCTCTCGAGTTGATGGACAGGATCGACCCCTCCGATCGGAGGGACAGGATGGAGGAGCCGCCGGCGTCGGTCACGCCACCATCATGGCGGACTCGGTCCCGGACCGCTACCGATGGTGGCCGTGTTCAGCTGTCGCTGGACGCCCGTTTGGCGAAGTGGACGAGGGCGGGAGCGGGATAGTCGTCCTGGCCCGGCCGCCAGCCCAGGGTCAACTTCTGTTCGGCAATCCCGTCCTCTGCCCAGATGTGGCAGGAATTGCGGATAGCGAGTGGGCTCGTTCCCGTGTCGGCCGCGCCCAGCTCCGTCTGCCCTGTCGTCCTCGACCGGGCCATGGTGGAGGTCGCCGCTTGAATGACCACGGGCCCCAGCGAACGGGCCAGATGCTCCATATGCGTGCAACCGGAAACGCCGCCGAACCGCTCTTGCACGGCACGCGTGTAACCGCGAGCCACGCTGAGTCCCACCAGCCCCCGAAAGGCCCCGACGATGGCCGGACACTCGAAGTGGGGAAAGGTGTGCATGACCGCGTCGGCATCGGTGATGGTGAAGTCGGTGAGCCGGACCGTCACCCGCAGCTCCATGTCGTGGACGCGTTCGATGTCCGGGGACTGCGCCCACGGGCGCGAATCCCGAAGCTTCCCGACGATGGTGAGCGCGCCGTCAACCTCGAACGCTTCGTACTCGATGGAACGGCGATGCACCGGGACTGCCGTCGTGGGCACAGGGGCGACGGTCATTCGGGCTTCGACAAGTCGACAACTTCGTAAGCCCACAGCTCACTGTTCATCGACACCGGGGGAGCCGTCTCACCGTCGCCCCCCGAACCGTGCGGGCCATGGCCGCCGTGCGCGCCGTGGGCGCCGCCGGAGGAACCGCGATGACCGTGTCCGAACGCAGGCGACGCCACCCATGCTTCGAACGCGGCGTCATCGCGCCAGCGGGTCACCACCAACCACGTCTCTCGATCATCGGCGGGACGCATCAACTCGAACCCCTCGAATCCGTCGGCGCCGTCGACGGCTCCCGCCCGGTTGGCAAAGCGGCGAGCCAACTCGTCGCCCGACTCGGAAGGGACGGTGATGGCATTGATCTTGATCACGGTCATAGGTGGATCATTGCCGCGCCCATGGGGTCTTCCAAATCAGCCCACACCGGCCCGGCCGGGCCGGTGTGATCTCACACCACCGTAATTACGTTGGTGTGGTACCGTGAGGGCGTCAGGTTGAACTTCTACCTTCGGTTGATGGTCAACCTCTCGTCGAGGTGGAGGAGGAGTGTTGATGTCGGCACGTACCATCAGCGATGTCCCCGAAGACGGTTTCCGTGGACCCCAAGTGTGCTCGCTCGTCGGGATCACCTATCGCCAATTGGACTACTGGGCCCGCACCGGACTGCTCCGCCCGTCCATTGCCGATGCCCGGGGCAGCGGCAGTCAACGGCGCTACTCGTACAACGACGTGTTGGAGTTGAAGGTCATCAAGCAGCTGCTCGATGCCGGCCTGAAGTTGAAGCAGGCCCGCCAAGCCATCCAGTGCCTCCGCGATGATCTCGGTGCCGACCTGGCTTCGGCCCAGTTGGTGTTGGCCGGGTCGCGTTCGGTCCTGGCCCACTCGAACGGCGAAGTGGTCGATCTCCTCGCCGGCGGTCAGGGCGTGTTCAACGTGCTCCCGTTGTCTGGTGTGGTCAAAGAACTCGAGGCCGCCATCGTGAAGATCAGTGGTCCGAGCGCGGGCGACCACATCCCCCAGAGTCATCCCGCCGCTCGGTACTTGGCCACATCCGAGGCAGCCGAACGTTGAGCCGGACGGCAACGGAAACCGAGAAGCACTGGTTGTCGCTCGCCGAAGAGACTCGGTTCGCTCATGACTCCGAGCGCCGCTTCGCCCGCATCCTCGATTTCTACGGTGTGGTGTGGGAGTACGAGCCGGTCGAATTCGCCCTCGGGTGGGACGAGCAGGGAAGGCCCACCTCGGGGTTCCGCCCCGATTTCTGGCTCCCGGCCCAGCGGCTGTTCGTCGAGCTGACCACCATGAACCAGCCACTGGTGACCAAGAAGAACGGCAAAGTCCGCCGGCTCCGCGAGCTCTATCCCGAGATCAGAGTGAAGGTGCTCTATCAGCGGGACACCCTGGCCTTGCTGGCCAAGTACGGGCTGGTGGGTGACGGACTGGGCGTGAGCGGGTCCGACGATATCGCCCGGCCTGCTTGATCCCTCAGTCCTGCGTCACCGTTTAGTGTGTCGGGGTGACCGACGCACCACCGAGCAGCACCTCCGCCGAGCCGGGCAGTGAACGGTCGCCCCTTCGCCAGAGCCCCCTGGTCGATGCCCACCGCCGGCTGGGAGCCAAGCTGGTCGAGTTCGGCGGGTGGGATATGCCGCTGGCCTATCCCCAAGGGACGCTGTTTGAGCATCGGGCCTGTCGGACCGGTGCGGTGGCCTTCGACGTCAGCCACCTGGGCACGGTGCGGGTGGAGGGCGCCGGCGCCTTCGACCAGCTCCAAGCATCGCTCTCCAATGACCTGCGAAGGGTCGGGCCCGGGCGGGCTCAGTACACCCATCTCCTCGACGAGGACGATGCGTCGGTGGTGGACGACATCATCGTCTGGTGGGTGGAGGACGGGGTGTTCGACGTGATGCCCAATGCCTCCAATACTGGGCGGGTGGTGTCGGCCATCGGTGGAACCGACACCACGGACACTCGCGCCATCATCGCCATCCAGGGTCCCGATGCCCGCCGCCGTCTCGCCACCATCGCCCCCGAGGCCGCCGCCATTCCCCGGTTCAAAGTGGGTACGTTCGACTGGCACGGCGTGTCGTGCCGTGTGGCCGGTACCGGCTATACGGGTGAGGACGGAGTGGAATGCGCCCTCCCGGCCGACCGGGCCGAAGGATTTTGGGACGCCGTACTCGGCACCGGCGTCGTCCCCGCCGGTCTCGGCGCCAGGGACACCCTCCGGCTCGAGGCCGCCCTGCCCCTCCACGGTCACGAGCTCGGCCCCGGCATTACCCCGCTCCAGGCCGGCCTGGGCTGGGTCATCGGGTGGGACAAGGAAGCATTCCGGGGACGCGACGCGCTCGAGGCGGAGCGGGCCGCAGGCGTGGGGCGGCATCTGGTCGGTGTCACCACGCCGGGGCGCCAACCGCCACGTGAGGGTTCGACCGTTCAGGTCGATGGCACCGAAGTGGGTACGGTGACCAGCGGCAACTTCTCGCCCATGCTCGAGCACGGGATTGCCCTAGCCCTGGTGGACGCGACCGTCGATTCCGAGCCCGGTGCCGAGGTGTCCATCGCCCTACGGGGCCGCGCGCTGCCTGGGACCGTCGTCGCCACCCCCTTCGTCCGCGCCGGCCAATGGGCCGGCACCCGCTGACCGATCACCGAGGAGAGCAAGACCCGTGGGCACGTACATCCCGCACACCGACGATGAAGTAGCGAGCATGCTGTCCTTTCTGGGACTGGCCACGGTCGACGAGCTGTTCGACGTCGTTCCCGAGGCGCTGCGCCTGCAGCGAGGCCTGGAACTGGCCGACAGCGCCGGGGAGCCCGACGTCCTGGCCCATTTCGAGGCGGTGGGGGAGCACAACCGGGCCCGGAACGACCGGCTGGTCTGCTTCGCCGGCGGCGGGGCCTACGACCACGAGATCCCGTCGGTGACCAAGGCGTTGGCCGGGCGTTCGGAGTTCGTCACCTCGTACACCCCCTACCAACCAGAGGTCGCCCAAGGGGTCCTCCAGGCGGTGTTCGAGTTCCAGACCATGATCTCCCGGCTCTCGGGCCTGCCCGTGGCCAATGCCTCGCTCTATGACGGGGCCAGCGCCGCCGTCGAGGCGGTGAACCTGGGAGTGGCCGCATCGGGGCGGGCGCGGGTGTGGGTGTCAGCCGGGATCCATCCCCACTGGCGCCAGATGCTGGCCACGTGCGCGGCCGGCACCGGGCACCATCTGTCGACCATCGACCTCGTCGAGGGAGCCACGGCGTGGCCGGACGACGACAGCCTGGCCGGCGATGACGTCCCTGGCGTGCTCCTGGTCGGTTATCCCAACTATCTCGGGTGCCTGGAGGACATCGGGGCGGCTCGGGAGATCTGCGATCGGACCGGGGCGGTACTCGTCCTAGCTACCGACCCGGTGGCTGCCGGCGTCCTGCGCTCGCCAGGGGAGTGGGGGGCGGACGTCGTGGTCGGCGAGGGACAGGTCTTCGGCACGACGCTCGGCTTCGGCGGTCCGTACCTCGGCTTGTTCGCCTGCGCCCAGCCCCACGTCCGCCGGCTCCCCGGGCGGTTGGTGGGCGAGACGGTGGACGCCGATGGGCGACGCGCCTACGTCACCACCCTCCGCGCCCGCGAGCAGGACATCCGCCGGGAGAAGGCCACGTCGAACGTGTGCACCAACCAGACACTGATGGCGGTGACTGCGGCCGTGCAGCTCGGGTGGCTGGGCACGTCGGGCATCGCCGAGCTCGGCCTCCGGTGCGCACGGGCGACTCATTACTGCCGGGAGGCGTTGCTGGCCATCGACGGCGTCACCCCGTATGCCGCGGCACCGGTGGTCCGAGAGTTCGCCGTCCGCACGCCGGTGCCGGCGGACGTGGTCATCGAACGACTGGCCGACGAGGGCTTCCTGGCCGGGATCGCCCTCGATGAAGGCTACGCCGACGGTGACCACGGGCTCTTGGTGGCCGTGACCGAGCGAAGGACCCGTTCCGAGATCGACGGCTATGCCGCCGCATTCGCAAAGGCGGTGGCCTGATGCCCGACACCACGCCGACAGTTGGCCCTGCTGCGGTCCCGACCGCGGCCGGGGGAAAGGCCACCAGCGCGCCCCTGTTGGGCCGAGAGGCCGAACCCACCCTGTTCGAGTTGTCCCATCCCGGACGGTCGGCGTGGTCGTTCCGGACGACCGGGCTGCCCGAGACTCGGATCGAGGAACTGGTCCCGGCCGAGCACCGGCGCACCTCGCCGGTCCCGTTGGCCGAGGTGTCCGAACGCGACCTTGTGGCCCATTTCACCCGCCTCTCCCATCGGCAGTTCTCGGTCGACCTGGGCGCCTACCCGCTGGGCTCGTGCACCATGAAGTACAACCCCAAGGTGTGCGACACCGTCGCCGGACTCCCCGGGTTGGCCGGCGTGCACCCGGCCGCTCCCGCCTCGCTGACCCAGGGATGGCTGGCGGTCCTGGTCGAGTTGGAAGAGGACCTCTGCGAGATCACCGGGATGGCGGCGGCCACACTGCAGCCGGCGGCCGGCGCGGCGGGAGAGCTTACCGGGCTGCTCCTCATGCGGGCATGGCACGACGCCCATGGCTCCACCCGCCACAAGGTGATCATCCCTGACTCCGCCCATGGGACCAATCCGGCCTCGGTGACCTTGGGCGGCTACGACGTCGTCACCGTGCCGAGCGACGAACGGGGCTGTGTGGACATGGATTCGCTCCGGACCGTGCTCGACGAGGATGTAGCCGGCATCATGCTGACCAACCCCAACACCCTCGGTCTGTTCGAAGAGGACATCGCGGAGATTGCCGCGGCCTTACACGAGGTGGGGGGCCTGCTGTACTACGACGGCGCCAACCTCAACGCCATCCTCGGGGTGGTCCGGCCCGGGGACATGGGCTTCGACATCGTGCACATGAACCTGCACAAGACGTTCGCCACCCCCCACGGCGGGGGCGGTCCCGGAGCCGGTCCGGTAGCCGTCTCCGAACGCCTGGTCCCGTTCCTCCCCGGTCCTCGACCGACCCGTCTCGAAGGCGACGGCCCCCACGCCTACGGCTGGATGGTGCCCGAACAGTCCATCGGCCGCATGCATACCTGGCATGGCAATGCCCTAGTGCTGGCCCGGGCCTTGGCTTACATCCAAGCCAACGGGGGCAACGGCCTCCGCCGTATCGCCGAGATCGCCGTGCTCAACGCCAACTGGATCCGGCAGCGTCTCACCGGTACGTTCGACGTCCCTTTCGACCGGCCGTGCATGCACGAGGTGGTGCTCTCCTCCCGCAACCTCAAAAAGCCCCACGGCGTCCGCGCCCTCGATGTGGCCAAGCGCCTGCTCGAAGAGGGCTTTCATTCACCCACCGTCTACTTCCCCCTCATCGTGGACGAGGCCCTCATGATCGAGCCGACCGAGACCGAGAGCCCCCAGACCCTGCTGGCCCTGGCCGAGGCCCTGGAGCTGATCGCTTCGGAAGCCACGTCGGATGCCGGTGCCTCGATGTCCGAGGCCCCTCGGCCGACGCCGGTGCGTCGGGTCGACGAGGCCCGGGCGGCGCGGACGCTCATCCCCACCTTCGACGCCAGGCCATAGCCGCCGCCCCTAAAGGGTGAATGGGGCATCATCGCCCCACTGCCCCCTGGAGACAGTGGGCCGACTGAAGGATCAAGCCCATGAACTTGCCGTGGACAGGGCCCGAGGCCGTCACACTGGCTGGTTGAAACGAGGCGGAAACTCGACGTACGCTATGAGTGGTTTTTCTGCACGCTCCGGATGTTTTTCCTTGACATCGACAGATACCAGGAGTTAGCTGTCAACAGGCCAGCGTCGTGAGTGGCATCACGCTCGTGGTCGGCACAGCACCGTGCATGGCCCGGCAAAAGCTGGAAAAGCAGGGGGGAACCAATGACGCGGCAACTCCGTCGCGCTCGCCTGAGCGCGACACTTCGGACGGCCATTGAGCACAGGGTGCCTCAGCGTCATGAACTCGGAGAGGCCGCGACAGC
>DASZLD010000251.1:0-9892 GCA_035552655.1 Acidimicrobiales bacterium | reverse complement strand
GACGACGAGGTGGTCGACGCTGAGATCGTGGACGAGAAGGAGTGATGACCGGTACCCCAAAGTCCCCGGACGACGAGGTCGCCGACGATGCCGAGGTGGTCGAGGCCGAGCTCCTCGACGATCCGGCCGAACCCTCCGGGGCAGAGGGTGACCGGGCCGGGTCTGCCGGCACGGACTCAGACGACACCGGGCCCGAAGGTGGCGAGGTGGCCGAGGTGATCGTGGTCGATGAGGACCCGGTCGCGGCGGCCAGGGCGGAGCGCGACGAATATCTCGACGCGCTCCGCCGCCTCCAGGCCGAGTTCGAGAACTACCGCAAGCGGGTGTCCAAGCAACAGGTAGAACAAGTCGAGCGGGCCGCGGTGTCACTGGTTGACAAGCTGCTGCCCGTCCTCGACGTCTTGGACCTGGCCGCCGAGCACCTGGGCGACGGGGACTCCGAAGAGGGCAAGGCCCTGGTCCAGGCGTCAGCGTTGCTGAACGACGTGCTGGCCAAGGAGGGGCTCGAGCGGGTCGACCCGGTCGGCGACCCCTTCGATCCCAACGCCCATGAGGCAGTGGGCAACGTCCCTGCCGACGAGGGCGAATCCGACGAGCAGGGACCGACGGTGGCCCAGGTGATGCGACCGGGATACCGCTGGCGCGGCACGGTGGTTCGGCCGGCCATGGTCCTGGTGCGCAGCTGAGCGCACGGGCCGGCTTTATTTGACAGAGAGGGACTGAGGACAGACCACGGTGGCTCCGCAACGCGAATGGTTCGAGAACGACTACTACAAGACCCTGGGCGTCTCCGATTCGGCGACGGCCAAGGAGATCACGAGCGCGTACCGGAAACTGGCCAAGAAGCACCACCCAGATACCAACCCCGGACACGAGGAGCAGTTCAAGGAGATCACCGCGGCCTATGACGTCCTGGGTGACGCGGCCAAGCGCAAGGAGTACGACGAGGTGCGGGCCATGGGCCCCGTCGGTGGGGCCGGCGGGTTCCCTGGTGGGTTCGGGGGCTCGGGCCCCGGCGGGGCCAGTTACCGGGTTGAGGACATGGGCGACCTTGGCGACCTGTTCGGCGGGTTGTTTGGCGGCCGGAACCGGCGCGGTCGGGGAGCGGCCACCGCGCCCCAGCGGGGCGCCGACGTCGAGACCGAGCTGCACCTGACCTTCGAGGACGCCATCAACGGGGTGACCACCGGTGTCCACCTGACCACCGATGCCCGGTGCCACACCTGTGGGGGATCGGGTGCAGCCCCGGGTACGCACCCCGAGACCTGCCCACGCTGTGGTGGGACCGGTGCGCTTCAGGACGACCAGGGCCTGTTCTCCCTGAGCCAGATCTGCCCGCAGTGCGGCGGCCGCGGCACCGTGGTGACCACGCCTTGTCCGACGTGCCGGGGCACCGGCGTCGAGCATCGCGACCGCGAGGTGAAGGTGCGGATTCCCGGCGGGGTGGCCGACGGCCAGCGGATCCGGGTCAAGGGCAAAGGGGCGGCCGGACGTGGCAACGCGCCCAGCGGCGACCTCTACGTGATCGTGCGGGTGGGCGGGCATCCGCTGTTCGGTCGCCGGGGCCGCAACCTGACCATCACCGTACCCGTCACCTATCCCGAAGCGGCGCTGGGTACGACGGTGACGGTTCCCACCCTCACCGACCCGGTGACCTTGCGGATTCCTGCGGGGACGTCGTCGGGCCAGACCTTCCGGGTCAAGGGTCGCGGCGTCCCGGCCGGGAAGAAGAGCGCGGTGGGCGACCTCCTGGTCACCGTGGACGTCACCGTGCCCAAGACCATGAGCGACGAGCAACGGGCGGCCGTCGAGGCGCTGGCTGCGGCTTCCGACGACTCGCCACGCGACTACCTGGGGGTGTGAGATGGCCGAAGATGCACACTCGCGCGCGGTCTATGTCATCTCGGTAGCGGCCGAGCTGGCCGGGGTGCACCCCCAGACCCTGCGCGTCTACGAGCGCAAGGGCCTGCTCGACCCGAGCCGCACCGCCGGCGGTAGCCGCCGGTTCAGCGAGCGGGACCTGGCCCGGTTGCGGCACATCCACGAGCTCACCGAGTCGGGACTCAACTTGGAAGGGGTCCGGCGGGTGATGGAGCTCGAGACCGAGTTGGCCCGGCTGCACGGCGAGATCGACCTGCTCCGGGCCGAGGCCCGCGAGGCGGTGGCCCGCACCCATCAGCTGTACCGACGGGATCTGGTGCCGGTCTCCCACGCGCCCGTTCCCACCAGGCACCAGAACCGCGGAGGAGGTACCCGATGAGCATCAGTCCCGATCGATGGACGCTGAAGACCCAAGAAGCGGTGGCCTCGGCCCTGGAGCGGGCCCGGACCGACCACCACGCCGAGGTGACGCCCGACCACATCCTGGTTGCCCTGCTCGACCAGGCCGACGGCATCGCCTCGCCCATCCTGGCTCGGGTCGGGGTGGAGCCGGCAGTGCTGCGGACCCGTCTCGACGGCGAGCTGGCCCGGGCGCCCAAGGCCTACGGCGGTGACGAGCCGCGCCTGAACGCCGCCGTGCGCGACATGATCACCACGGCCGAAGGCCTGCGCACCGACATGGGGGACGAGTACCTCTCCGTCGAGCACCTGTTGTTGGCCATGGCCGACCGGTTGGGGGTGACCAGGGACGATCTCCTGACCGCTTTGCGCGACGTGCGGGGCAGCCACCGGGTCACGTCCCAGAACCCCGAAGAGACCTTCCAGGCCTTGGAGCAGTACGGGCGGGACCTGACCGAGCTGGCCCGCCAGGGGAAGATGGACCCGGTCATCGGCCGGGACGAGGAGGTCCGCCGGGTCATCCAGGTCCTGTCCCGCCGGACCAAGAACAATCCGGTGCTGATCGGCGAGCCCGGCGTGGGCAAGACGGCCATCGTCGAGGGGCTGGCCCAGCGCATCGTGGAAGGGGACGTGCCCGAGGGCCTGAAGGGCAAGCGGCTGATCGGGCTCGACCTGTCGGCCATGGTGGCGGGGGCCAAGTACCGGGGCGAGTTCGAGGAGCGGTTGAAGGCGGTGCTGAAGGAGATCACCGACGCCGAGGGCGAGGTGATCACGTTCATCGACGAGCTGCACACCCTGGTGGGGGCGGGCGGCGGGGCCGAGGGGGCCATGGACGCCGGCAACATGATCAAGCCCATGCTGGCCCGGGGCGAGCTCCGGCTCATCGGGGCCACCACGTTGGACGAGTACCGCCAGTACATCGAGAAGGACGCGGCGCTGGAGCGACGCTTCCAGCAGGTGTTCGTGGGCGAGCCGTCGGTGGCTGACACCATCGCCATCCTGCGGGGGCTGAAGGAGCGCTACGAGGTCCACCACGGGGTGCGCATCCAGGACGCGGCCCTGGTCGCCGCGGCCGTGCTCTCCGATCGCTACGTCACCGGTCGGTTCCTGCCCGACAAGGCCATCGACCTGATGGACGAAGCGGCCAGCAAGCTGCGCATCGAGATCGACTCCATGCCCACCGAGCTCGACGTGGTCAGTCGTCGGATGCGCCAGCTGGAGATCGAGCGCATGGCCCTGGCCAAGGAGACCGACGAGGTCTCGGCCGAGCGCCTGGCCCGCCTGGACGAGGAGCTGGCCAACCTGAAGGAGACCTCCGATGCCATGACCGCCCACTGGCAGGCGGAAAAGGAGGCCATCACCACCATCCAGGAGCGTAAGACCGAGTTGGAGAACAAGCGGGGCGAGGCCGAGCGCCTGGCCCGCGACGGCAACCTGGCTGCGTCCTCGGAGATCACCTACGGGCAGCTCCCTGAGCTGGAGCGACAGGTGGAGGAAGCCACCGAGTCCCTGAACGCCCTCCAGGCCGAGCAGCGCTTCCTCAAAGAAGAGGTGGACGCCGAGGACGTGGCCGAGGTGGTCAGCCGAGCCACGGGAGTGCCGGTGACCCGGCTGCTCGAGGGTGAGGTCGAGAAGCTCATCCGCATGGAGGATGCCCTGCACGCCCGGGTGGTGGGTCAGGACGAGGCGGTCTCGGCCGTGGCCAATGCCATCCGGCGGAACCGGGCCGGGCTGTCCGATCCCAACCGTCCCATCGGCTCCTTCTTGTTCCTCGGCCCCACCGGCGTGGGCAAGACCGAGCTGGCCCGCGCCCTGGCCGACTTCCTCTTCGACGACGCCAAAGCCATGGTGCGCATCGACATGAGCGAGTACCAGGAGCGCCATAACGTGTCCCGGCTGGTGGGCGCCCCTCCCGGGTATGTGGGCTACGAGGAGGGCGGTCAGCTCACCGAAGCGGTGCGACGCCGGCCCTACGCCGTCATCCTGCTCGACGAGATCGAGAAGGCCCATCCCGACGTGTTCAACCTCCTCCTCCAGGTGCTGGAGGACGGCCGGTTGACCGACGGTCAGGGCCGGACGGTGGACTTCACCAACGCCGTGCTGATCATGACCTCGAACCTGGCCGGTGAGCCCTCGGAGTACTTCAAGCCCGAGTTCGTGAACCGGATCGACGAGATCGTGCGTTTCCACTCCTTGACCGAGGCCGACCTGCAGCGGATCGTGTCCATCCAGCTCGGGCGGCTGCGGGAACGCCTGGCCGAGCGCCGGCTCACGTTGGCCGTCACCCCGGCGGCCGACGCCTGGCTGGCTCGAGCAGGTTTCGATCCTGACTTCGGGGCCCGGCCGCTGCGCCGGGTGATCCAGCGCCAGGTGGAGGACCCGCTGGCCCTGGCCCTCCTGGAGGGGCGCTACCCCGAGGGATCGACGGTGACCGTCGATGCCAAGGACGAGGAGATCGTCCTCAGCTGACCCGGCGACACTGATCCGGCGGTCAGGCGGGTACGTCGGTGGTGGACACCCCGTCGGTGGCCACGTGCTCGGTCCACTGGTAGCCGTTCCAGAACCGGTAGTGGTGCCGACCCGAGGGATCGACGTGCCAGCCGGCCGGTGCGACGGCGGGCGAGCCCGGTCGGGGGTCGGCGGCCAAGGGGACCGGGCGGGCCGGGTTGGGGAGGGACTCGAACTGGTCGGGCGCCCGCGGCACCGACCCGAACATCGAGCCGGGAAAGCCGTAACGCGTGCGGGTCATCGCCTTGCCCGGGCCGGGCACCTTGGTGGTGCGCATGGCCACCAGGGTGAGCACGGTGATGATGACGGACACGAACACGCTGGCCAGGGCCCAGTAGATGGGAGGGATGTGCCAGGGGCTGACCCCGGTGGCCCGACGAAACACATCGGTGTTCCGGAAGTTCAGAGCGGCGATGATCACACCGAACACGACCAGGGTGGTCGTGGTCCGGACGAACAGAAGTCCAAACATGGCTCCAATGTAGATCCGTCGCCGAGGGTGTGGGTCGTATTGTCA
The DNA here is from genome assembly GCA_035552655.1 of Acidimicrobiales bacterium. Classification (GTDB taxonomy): domain Bacteria; phylum Actinomycetota; class Acidimicrobiia; order Acidimicrobiales; family RAAP-2; genus DASXMT01. The sequence continues at coordinate 4,587 of DASZLD010000251.1, read as the reverse complement.
CCCAGAGGGGTGGCCAGCGGCGCAGCAATGAGTCCACATCAGGAGCGCTGAACTGCCCGCTTGCGGGTTACACTGGTGCGTAATCCGCTTTTCGCAACGGAGGAGTGACGCGTGCCCGCAACCGTGGTCGTCGGGACCCAATGGGGCGACGAAGGGAAGGGCAAGCTCACCGACTTGCTCGCCAAGGAGATGGAGCTGGTCGTCCGCTATCAGGGCGGCCACAATGCCGGGCACACCATCGTGGTCGACGGCGAGACCTTCGCCCTGCAGCTGGTCCCCAGCGGGATCCTCTACGACCACATCACCCCGGTGATCGGCAACGGGGTGGTCGTCGACCCCACCGTGCTGCTGGCCGAGGTGGACACGCTGGCGGCCAAGGGCGTCGACACGGGAAAACTCCTGGTCAGCGGCAACGCCCACCTGATCATGCCCTACCACCACGAGCTCGACCGGCTCACCGAGCGCTACCTGGGGAAGAACAGCCTGGGCACCACCAAGCGGGGGATCGGCCCCGCCTATGCCGACAAGTCCTCCCGGGTGGGCCTGCGGGTCCAGGACCTCCTCGACCCCAAGATCTTCCGCCAGAAGCTCGACGTGGTGCTGAAGGAGAAGAACGCCGTCCTGGCCAAGGTGTACAACCGGCTGCCCCTGTCGGCCGACGACATCACCGCTCTCTACCTCGACGAGCTGGCCCCGCGGGTGGCCCCCATGGTGGCCGACACCGTGGGCGTGGTCCACGACGCCCTGGAGCGGGGGGCCAACGTGCTGCTGGAGGGGGCCCAGGCCACCTTCCTCGACCTCGATCACGGCACCTATCCCTTCGTGACCTCCTCCAATCCGGTGGCCGGTGGCGCCTGCACCGGAGCAGGCGTCGGCCCCCGCTACATCGACGAGGTGATCGGCATCGCCAAGGCGTACGTGACCCGGGTGGGTAGCGGGCCCTTCCCCACCGAGCTGACCAACGAGATCGGCGACACGCTGGTCGACCTGGGCCACGAGTACGGGGTCAACACCGGCCGCCGGCGCCGGCCCGGTTGGTTCGACGCGGTCATGATGCGCCAGTCGGTCCGGCTCAACTCGCTGTCCGAGGTGGCCCTGACCAAGCTCGACGTGCTGGACACCTTCGACACGGTCAAGGTGTGCGTGGCCTACGAGGCCAACGGCGAGCGCTTCACCCACCCCCCGTACCATCAGTCGGTGCTCCACCAGGTCACGCCGGTCTATGAGGAGCTGCCGGGCTGGAAGACCGACCTATCGGCCGCCACCGAGTTGGCCGACCTCCCCCAGGCGGCGCGGGACTACGTGAGCTTCCTGGCCGAGCAGATCGGTGCGCCGGTCCGCTTGGTCGGCGTCGGTCCCGGTCGCGAGCAATTCGTACGCTTCGCCGCATGATCCCCCGCACCCGATGATCGTCTGCGTCGTCGGCTCCGGCGGCCGTGAGCACGCCCTGGCCCAGGTGCTGGGGCGCACCGCCGATGTGGTGGTGACCCCGGGCAACCCGGGGATCGCCGGCACCACGCCTGAGGGCCACACGCTGACCAGCGTGTCCACCGAGGCCGAGGCTATCGACGCCGACCTGTTCGTCATCGGCCCCGAGGCGCCCCTGGTGGCCGGGCTGGCCGACCGGCTGCGGGCCCAGGGAAAGCTGGTGTTCGGACCGGGCGCCGACGGGGCCCGGCTGGAGGGCTCCAAGGCATTCATGAAGATGCTGCTCGACGAGGCCGGCGTGCCCACCGCCCGGTTCGGTGCCTTCGACGACGCAGGCGAGGCCAAGGCCTTCCTCCGCTCCCTGCCCGGACCCTGGGTGGTCAAGACGGACGGATTGGCCGCCGGAAAGGGCGTCCTGGTCACCGATTCGCTGGCCGAGGCCGAGGCCGACGTCGAGGCCAAGCTGTCCGGTGCGGCCTTCGGTGACGCCGGGCGGTCGGTGGTCATCGAGGAGGGGCTCCTCGGCGAGGAGTGCTCGCTGCTGGTCCTGTGCGACGGGGAGCGCCTGGCCGCACTGGCCCCGTCCCAGGATTTCAAGCGGGTGGGCGATGGCGACACCGGACCCAACACCGGTGGTATGGGTGCCTACTCGCCGGTGCCCTTCGTCGACGATGCCCTGGTGGCCCGGCTGGTCGACGAGGCGGTGGCGCCGCTGGTGGCGGTACTGCGGGCCCGGGGGATCGACTACCGGGGCGTGCTCTATGCCGGGCTGATGCTCACCCCCGACGGCCCCAAGGTGCTCGAGTACAACGTGCGCTTCGGCGATCCCGAGACCCAGGTGGTGCTGCCCCGCTACGACGGCGACCTGGCCGCCCTGTTGGCCGAGGTGGCCGCGGGACAGCTCACGACCATCCCCCGGTTCGTGGACCAAGCCGCGGTGTGCGTGGTCCTGGCCAGCGAGGGCTACCCGGAATCGCCCCGGACGGGCGATCCCATCGAGGGCTTGGACGACGCCGGAGGAGCCGACCACACGTCGGTCTTCCACGCCGGTACCCGGTCGGGTGACGGCGACCGGGTGCTGACTGCCGGCGGCCGGGTCCTCGGCGTCACCGCCATGGGCCCGACCATCGACGGGGCCCGCGCCCAGGCCTACCAGGCCGTGGCCAAGCTGGGCTGGCCGGGCATGCAGCACCGCAGCGACATCGCCGTTACCCCCGGGCACACTGGTGCCTCGCCGCGCCCGACCCAGGAGGTTGCCAGTTGATACCCCGCTACGCGCCCGCGGCCATGACCGAGCTGTTCTCCGACCAGGCCCGCTTCCGGATGTGGCTCGAGGTGGAGCTGCTGGCTGCCGAGGGCTGGGCCTCCATCGGCGACATCCCCGCCGACGAGGTCAAGGCCTGCCGGGAACGGGCGCCTCAGGTCGACGCCGCCTTCGTCGAGGCCGTGGCCGAACGGGAGCGGGTTACCGATCACGACGTGGCCGCCTTCGTCGACGTGGTGGCCCAGGCCATCGGTCAGCCCGAGGGATCGTGGATCCACTACGGGCTGACGTCGTCGGACGTGGTGGACACCGCCCTGTGCGCCACGCTGACCCAGGCCGCTGACTTGTTGATCACGGCCTCGGGTGAGCTGGTCGCCGCCTGTCGGGCCCGGGCCGAGGAGCTCATCGACGTGCCCGTCACCGGCCGGACCCATGGGATGCACGCCGAGCCCACCACCTACGGGGCCAAGTTCGCCCTGTGGGCCCTGCAGGCCGACCGCGACCGCCAACGGCTGGTGGCGGCCCGGGAGCGGATCGCCGTGGGCAAGCTCTCGGGGGCGGTGGGCACGTTCTCCAACATCGACCCCCGGATCGAGGAGTACGTCTGCACCTCGCTGGGGCTGACCCCGGTACCCGCCACCCAGGTCATTGCCCGGGACCGCCACGCCGAGTTCCTGTGGGCGTGCACGTCGGTGGGTGCGACCATCGAGGCCATCGCCACCGAGATCCGCCACCTGGCCCGCAGCGAGGTGGGAGAGGTCGAAGAGCCGTTCAAGCCGGGCCAGAAGGGCAGCTCGGCCATGCCCCACAAGCGCAACCCCATCCTGTCGGAGCGGTTATGCGGGCTGGCCCGCGTGTTGCGCGGCTACCTGTCGGCGGGGATCGAGGACGTGGCTCTGTGGCACGAACGGGACATATCCCACAGCTCGGTGGAGCGGGTGGTGCTGCCTGACGCCTCCTCGTTGACCCTGTACATGCTGAACAAGGCCACCGGTCTGGTCGCCGGACTGGTCATCCATCCCGAGCGGGCCCTGAGCAATCTGGCCCAGGGCAGCTTCGGCCTGGTGTTCTCCCAGTCCGTCCTGCTGGCCCTGGTGGCCGGCGGCCTGAGTCGGGACGCGGCCTACCGCATCGTCCAGCGGGATGCCCGCCAGGCGTGGGAGGAACGGCGGGCCTTCCGGGAGATCCTCGACGCCGATCCCGAGGTGACCCTGTCGGCGGCTCAGCTCGACGAGGCCTTCGACCTCTCCCGTGCCCTGCGCCACATCCACCGGTTCACCGACGCCCTGGAAGGATTGGGACCATGAGGCCGGGGGAATCGAGATCGACAAACACAATGACAACGACGACATCGAAGGGAGCCAGAGAGTGACCGAGGCAACCGAGGCGCTGCCCCTCATCCAGTCGGGCAAGGTCCGAGAGCTCTACGACGCCGGAGACGACCGCTTATTGATGGTGGCCTCCGACCGCATCTCCGCCTTCGACGTGATCATGGCCGAGCCCATCGTCAACAAAGGCCGGGTGCTCACGGCCATGACGGTGTACTGGCTCGAGGAGCTGGCCGACCTGGCCCCCAACCACCTCATCAGCGTCGACGACGCCGACTTCCCCGCCCACCCCGGGTTGGACGACCTGGCCGGCCGGTCCATGCTGGTGCGCAAGGCCGACATGTTGGCCATCGAGTGCATCGTGCGGGGCTACCTGGCCGGCTCGGCCTACAAGGAGTACGAGCGGGAGGGCACCGTGCACGGGATGCCCATGCCCTCCGGGCTCCGCCACGCCGACCGGTTGCCCGAGCCCATCTTTACGCCCTCGACCAAGGCCACCGAGGGCCACGACGAGAACATCGGCATGGCCGAGGCCGCCGACCTGGTCGGGGCGGAGGCAGCGCAGGC
>DASZLD010000250.1:0-6060 GCA_035552655.1 Acidimicrobiales bacterium | reverse complement strand
GAAGGCCATGACCGCCCCGTTGGTGATCACGTTGCCTGTTCCCTGTGTCCACAGCGATTCAAGCGAGGCCGGCATGGCCCACCGCCAGGCAAACGCGCCCTGCTGGGGCTGGGCCATTTCCTGTGGGGAGCTGAGCGGTGCAGTGGAGGTGAAGCTGAGGGGCAGGTAGCCCTGCTGGGCCAGCAACTGCTGGAGGCGCAAGATGGATCCGGCGGCGATGGAGAAGTTGACTGCTGACGGCTGGGCCAGGGTCTTGCCATTGGTGCTCTTGAGCCCGGTGGGTCCCGACGGAATGGTGACCGTCTCGGTCGATGAGGGCACGAACGGGCTTGTGGGCTGGAAGACCAACGTGGTCGGAGTCATGCGCTGCCACGTGCCGGCCACCGGAGGCGCCAGGGTGGGCATCGGAGTATTGGTCGCCAACGGGATCGAGGTAGTCACGGTGATGGTGCTGTCAGAGGCAACATTGGCCGCTCCGGTAGCCGGTGTGGTGCTGACGACGGTGAGCGGAGTCTTGGTGTCTGCGGTCGCCTGGGCTGAGGCAGCCGCTGGGGCCGTGGGCGAGGCGTCGGCCGTGGTGGCGGTCAACCGGATGACGACGGTGGACACCCCGGCGATCAGGAATGCAGCCACTGCGACCAGGGCAATTACCAATACGGGCCGGCGTCTTGGCGGCCGCCGGTGCCCGTGGGCGCGGTGCGGCTGTGGGGTCATTGCTGGCATCGTGCTCTCCGTCCGCCGGCATGTTACCAGTTGACCTGGGTTTCTGTACGCGGTTCGCTACAAATTCGCTTGGGCGGCCACGCCGGCCCGAACGGCGTTGTCGACGGCATTGAGGAGATCAGGCTCGGTGACCTTTTCGCCGTCCGGACCGCGGACGTAGAAGGCGTCCACCACGGCTGCGCCGAAGGTGTTGACTTTGGCCGAGATCACGTCGAGACCGCAGTCGAACAGAGCCTGGGTGATCCGGTGGAGCTGGCCAACGACGTCTTCTGCCCGGACCTCGATGACCGTGGCCGAGGCCGATGCGGCATTGTCGACCGAGATCTCAGTGGCGACGTGATGGGGCGCCACCGGCCGCTTCTCCGTACGGTAGGCGCGGGCCCGCTCGGCCAGGCGTTCGGTGAGGGACAGGGTGCCGTTTACCGCGGCCACCAGATCGTCGGTGAGCCGGCTGGCCTGGGGCCACCTTCCCCGGGAGGGCTCGACGGTGAACGCCTCCACGGCCACGCCGTCCTCGCCGGCCACGTCGGCCGTCCGCACGTTGAGCCCGTGGAGGGCCAGGATGCCGGCGACCTGGGCGAAGAGACCGGGACGGTCGGGGGCGACCACGGTCAGGGCCGGGTCGTCGATGGTCAGCATCGGGTTCCCGCTGTCCCGGACGGCGTTCATCATGCGCCGATGTTCCTCGGTGACCCACGTGGTGGGAGGGGCCGACTTCTCCCCGGCGAGGAGGCGCTTGGTCCGGGCCACCAGATCGGATACCAAGCCCGCTTTCCACGAGCCCCAGGCCGACGGTCCGGTGGCCTGGCTGTCCGCCTCGACCAGCGCGGCCAGGAGATCGAGCGTCAGGCGGTCGCCCACCTCTTTGGCCACCCGTTCGGCCGTGGCCGGGTCATCGAGGTCGCGCCGGGTGGCCATCTCGGGCAAGAGGAGGTGGAGGCGGACCAGCGACACCAAGACGTCGACGTCGTCGGGGGAAAAGCCCATGCGGCTGGCCATCTCCGGTACCAGCTCGATACCCACGTTGGTGTGGTCGCCGGGGAACCCCTTCCCGATGTCGTGGAGGAGCGTGCCAATGAGCAGGAGGTCGGGTCGCTCGACCCGGTGGGCCAGGGTGGCGGCGTTGGCGGTGGCCTCCAGCAGATGCCTGTCCACGGTGAACCGGTGGTAGGCGTTGCGCTGCGGCTTGTTCCGCACCGCCCGCCACTCGGGTAGGAACCGGGCGAAGAGATCTCGCTGGTCGAGCGCCTCCAGCGCGGTGATGGCCGGCGGGCCGGTGGCGAGCACGCGGACCAGGGTCTGGCGAAGGTCGTCGGGCCAGGGGACAGGAGGAGCGGGGGTCTCGCGACTGAGAACGTTCAAGGCATCCCGACCGATAGGCAGGTTGCGCTCGGCGGCTACGGCGGCGAGATGAACCGGGAGAGCGGGGTCATTGAGATCGGCATCAGGCAGGAGGACGATCTCGCCGTCATGGACACCGATGCCGGCGTCGTGGGTGGGCGTCGTCGCCGTCTCGGCGGCCTCACCCCGAGATCCGCGTCGGCGCCGGCCGCGGCCGTACGTCGTGTACTTGGCCCACTGGCGCTGTCGTCGCCATGCGTCGTCGGCTTCCCAGGCGATGGTCCGGCCCGCCTCGGCCACCGTCAGCATCAAGGTGTCGGCATCGGTCTCGCCCAGGGCCTCGGCCACCTGGTCCTGCTCTTGCAACAAGAGCTTGTTCATCTCGCGGGCCGAACGCCGCTGCAGCTCCACCCGCACCCCGGTCAGCACCGTCTGCGCCGCGGCCACGGCATCGAGGTCGACGTGATGGGCCAACTCCGGAACGGCAAGGACCAGGGCCCGCAGGGCGGCGGCGTCCCGAAGGCCACCGTGTGCCTCCTTGAGATCAGGCTCGAGCAGAAAGGCGACATCGCCGAAGGCGGCGTGGCGTTCCTGGACTCGCTCCGACAACTCGTCGAGCCATGGGGGCTTCTGTTGCGCCCAGCGTTCCCTGGCGCTGGCGATCATCGGCTCGGCGGCGTGGCCGTCGCCGCAGACGACCCGGGCGTCGAGCAGGCCCAGGGCGGCGCGGAGGTCGGCGGAGGCGACCTTGAGGGCCTCATTGGGCTTTCGCACGCTGTGGTCGAGATGGATGCCCTCGTCCCACACCGGGTACCAGATCTGGTCGGCGATGGCCGACACGTCCTTGCGACCTCGATGGACCAGGACTACGTCCAGGTCGCTGAACGGGCACAGTTCCCCCCGGCCGTAGCCGCCGACGGCGACCAGAGCCAAGCCCCGCTCGTTTCCGGCGGTGGCCGTGGCAAAGAGGTCGCACAGCCACTGGTCAGCGGCGGCGCTGTAGGCCCTGCAGAAGGCATCGCCTTGCAAGTCGGCCTGCTCGATGAGGGCCTGACGTCGTTCCCGCAGGGACATCAACGGACGGTACCACCGCGTGGGTGGGCCGACGGTTGCTTGGGGGTGCCAATTGGATCGATATGCAGTGGGATAGCGTTATCTGCCGTGAGCGACGACCGGTCAGGACTCAAGACCTTCGACCTGGTGCTGTTGATCGGGGGCGGGGTGATCGCGGCGCTGGTGGCCTTTGCCCTCCTGCATGCCGTGGCTGGCATCATCTGGTTCGCTATCAAGTTCATCTTCGTCGTCGCCGTCATCGGCCTTATCGCCTGGTGGCTGGTCGGTCGCCGCAAGTAGCGCGGGCGGTCCGGGCTCGGCCCGATCCCGACCGTCCCTCGGTGGGCCAGTGGCATCAGGCACCGTTTGGGGCACGGTAGGCTCCCGAAACGCCCAGGCGGCGTGGCCGAGTGGTTTAGGCAGGGGCCTGCAAAGCCCCGTACGGCGGTTCGATTCCGCCCGCCGCCTCCAGAAACGATGCCGGCGAGTCCGTGACTCAGGGTGTCCGGTGTCGTCCCGTCGGGCCCACCCGACATCTCAGTAGCATCCCTGGTTGTGGAGATACGTCGGATGGTCGACATCGAAGGGCTGCCCGCCACCCGGTCGTTGGCCTACGCCAACGCCGTCGTGGCCGGAGACCTCATCTTCGTCGCCGGTCAGGCCGGGACTGATGAATCAGGCCGTGTCGTGTCTCCGGACTTCGAGGCGCAAACGAGACGGACCTTCGAGAACATCGGGGTGGCGCTGGCGGCCGCCGGCTCCGACCTGAGCCGCATCCTCACCATGACGGTGTTCATCACCGACTGGCGATACGGTCCTGAATTCATCCGGGTGCGAGGCGAGCTCCTCGGGGAAAACCTGGCTGCATCGGCGACGATCGGAATTGGCCAACTGGCTGTGCCGGACATGCTCGTCGAGGTGCAGTGCACGGCGGCAAAAGCGAGCTGAGGCGGCAGGGACTGGTCAACTCAGGGCGATGGAGGTGTGGCCGAGTCCCAGATCATGGAGCTCTGGCTGTCGTCGGCCAGCAGCCGAGCGGCAGGGAGCGTCTTGTCGATATGGCCGATGAGACCGTTATAGATGCCGTAGCCGATCAGCTCTTGCAGCCGGTGAGAAAAGTGGCGCGCCGTGTCCATCGGGATTCCCAGTTGCTGGTTCTCCTGTTGGCGGATGTAGCCGGCGCAATAGTTCATGGCGATGCCGACCCGCCGGGCATCGGTGGTGTTGGCCCCGCCGCCGTGCCACAAGCTGCCGTGCCACACCAACACGCTGCCCCGCTCCATCTCGGCGGGAATGGAGTCGTAGGCGCTGACCAGGTCGGGCGACTCGTTGGCCAGGTGCGTACCGGGGATGATCCGGGTGGCGCCGTTGGCCTCGGTGAAATCGGTCAGTGCCCACATGGTGTTGCACACCGTGGGTGGATGGGGCTTGGGCAGCGGAATGATCTGGTCATCGGCGTGGATGGGCTGGGGGGTCTCCTCCGGGGCGATGGCGATGGACGAGAGGGACGAGACGAGGAGGCCGGGGTCGAGGACGCCCTCGCAGATCGGCAGGATCGACGGGTACACCGGTATCTGCTCGTAGAGAGCCCCGTGGACCAACAAGTTGTAGATACGGACGGTGCGGGACCCCTCGAAGAGGTTGTCGGCGGGCACGATCCCGAGATCGACTTCTAGCCGAAGCAGGTCCTCGTTGAGGGCGTCGATGACATCCAGGTCGACGGCATTCTCGACGATGGTGTAGCCCTGTTCGGCGATCTGGCGGACATGGGCGGCGACTGCCTCGCCGGTGAGGGGCTCCCCAGGAACGTGATGGCCGGAAGGCACCCCCTTCGATCCGAGCTCAGAGGCCGAAGCCTCGCTGCGCGTCTGCACCATTGCCCCCGAGGCTATGCCGCCGACGGACCGCTTGCCGGTGGATTGGTACCGGCGTGTCTCCGGAGCTCGGCCACCGACCCGATGGCCAGCCAGGTGGCCACGGCGGCGAAGACGGTCCCGATCACGTGGGAGGCGAGGACCGGGGCATGGATCTGGGCCACTTGCCCGGACATGCCCCAGATATCGGTGACGATGCCGATCACCCCGGCAACGAACATCAGGACAGCCAATACCGCGGCGCAGCGGCAGAGCCAGGACATCTGACGGTTGAGGCGCCGCTCGTTGGCTGCCTCGGTCGTGCCCACGATGTGGGCAACGAGGACGACGGCGGCCAGGATGAGCATGCCCTGGATCGGAGCAGCCCACTGGGAGGCAACGGCCAACTGTTCGTGGATCGAACTGGTTTCGGTCAGGTGAGTAGTGGTCTCCGGCATGGTGATCGGCGAGGAGGACGCCGAACCCGGAGCGGGGGAGATGACGGTGGAGAAGGACAACCACGAGCCGGCCGGTACGGCCAGGGCGGCGACCACGCTGGCCACGGCTTCGATGAACACAGCAACCAGGAGCGAGCCGCTGATCACTACAAGTCGGGTGGGCCACGCATCACGCGAACCGCTCATGGACGTGAGCACACGGCGAGCCTATGGCAGAGAGCCCAAGTTGGGAGCATCGCTGGTCGGGTCCCAGGCCGGCCGGACGGCGAGTTCACCCCGGTCGCAGTGGTATCGTCGTCGCCGTCGGGCCGTTGGCGCAGTTGGTAGCGCACTTGCATGACGCGCAAGGGGTCGTGGGTTCGAGTCCCGCACGGCCCACTCGGAAAGTCCAGGTCAAGCACCTGACCGCCGGACCCAATCCCCCTGATCCCCCATTCGCCGTCGGGACGTAGCAGCGGAGATGACGAGCCTCCGGGACGTCCACGATGCCGTCGGCCCATCAGAACCGTCAGTCGGCTAGGCGTGGGCGATCGAAGCGCAGTACGGGTTCCGCGCCACAGCTCGAATGACCGGAAGGTCGAAAGAGGGCCACCGTGGAACCGCCCGTGTTAACCGAGCCTTAACGCAACGAC
>DASZLD010000249.1:0-7139 GCA_035552655.1 Acidimicrobiales bacterium | reverse complement strand
ACCGACTCAGGTCGGCTCGGGTGGAAGCCAGTTCGGCGCTCGCTTCTCAGCAAAGGCGAGAGGACCCTCGCTCTGGTCGGCATGACCCCACATGGAGACCAGTTCTTTGGCCCCCGCCTTGCAGGCGTCGGTCAGACCGAGCTCAAAGGCACCCCACAGGGCCCGCTTCGTCGCGGCCATGGCCGCAGGTGAATTCCGGGCGATCTTCTCCGCCAGCTCCTGGGCCGCCTCCCGGAGGTCCCCGGGGGGATCCACGATCTGGCTGATCATGCCGAGCTCGAGCGCTCGCGCTGCCGGCATCCGCTCGTAGCGACCGACCAGGGCCATGCGCATGACCGCTTCGGCCGGCATGCGGCGGAGCAGGCCGATGGCCTCGATGGCGACCACCTGTCCGACCGAGACGTGGGGATCGAAGAACGTGGCATCGGAGGCGGCGATCACGATGTCGGCATCGGCCACCCAGTGCAGTCCGCCGCCCGCGCAGATGCCGTTCACCGCGGTGATCACCGGTTTCCAGACCCGCTGATGCCACGCCGTGAAATGGATGTCGAGATCCTCGAGGCCATCCCGGTAGCGCTGCATGCCCTGCCCGTCGGTGGCGATTTCGGCAACGTCCACCCCGGTCTGGAAGGCACGGCCCTCGCCGGTGTGGACGATGACCCGAACCTGAGGGTCGTCACGCAGCTCGATCCAGGCATCTGCGAACTCGTCCCGCATGGCCGCGTTCATGGCGTTGAGCTGGTCGGGTCGGTTGTTTATGAGCCAGCCCACTGGACCGTGCCGCTCCACCTTCAGGTGTTGATATGCCATGGTTCCTTTTCACTGGGGGCCACTATTTGGACGTCGTGCCCGGGAGGTCACTGCCACAGATCGGTTGGGTCGAAGCGGGCACGAAGCCCTTGGTCCTGGCCACCATGTAGTACTCGCAGGTGGGCTCGGGGTTGTGGCCGAAGATCGTCGAGTAGTTGATCGTGTTGGGCAGGAGCCCGTTGGCATTGTAGGACTTCACGTGGCGAAGGGCGCTGATCACACTGGCATGGGTCGGGTTCTTGCCCGCCAACTGCAGTCCCTTGATCATCAGGTCGGCTCCGGCCCACGACTCGTATTGCGAGTAGTTGGGGAACTGCGATGGTTTGAAGTGCTGGTACTTCTGCAATGCGGCCGCCATCTGGAGCGTCCCCGAGTTGGGCAGCGAGAAGGGCCGGAACTCGGACAGGAAGTAGTCGCCCTGAACGGAGCTCCACGCGGAGGACGTGACCACCGTCGGGTCGTAGCCGGTGGGCAAGACCACCACCTTCGGATGCACACCCGCCTGTTCGAGCGAGGTGACCAGGGCCAAGTTGGAGTTGACGTCCATCGTCGGGTAGATGGAGTTGATGCCCTTCTGCTTGGCCACCAGCGCTTCCGTGGTGAAATCGACGCCGCCGAAAGGAATGGAGGTGTCCACCACGCTCACCTTGCCGCCAATGTGCTTGAACCCCAGCGCCGCGCTGTTGGCTTCGATCGACGAGGACGGAGAGATGCCATAGCCGTACACCCCGAGGTTCGTGCCGCCATGGCTCCTCACGAAGTTTCCGACCCCAGGATTGGCGGGATACTTCGGGTCGACGCTGCCGTTGTCCGAGGCGAACATATTGGTATATGGCTGCTCGCCCCACTCGGGACCGTCGAAGTAACCGCCGGTGACCGGCATGCCCTGTTGCTGCGGGTACTTGGCCGCCTCGAAGAACAGGGGTGAATCCGAGACGATGCCGAAGGCCCCCTTGGAGATGGCGTTCTGAACCGCCGTGACCACCTGGGTGGGACTGGTCTCGTCGTTGATGACCAGAGGCACGATCTTGTGCCCGTTGACACCCCCCTTGGCGTTCTGCAAGGCGATTCTGGCCAGGAAGCCCGCCGGAGCCTGCGAGAATTCCGCCGCGGCAGGACCGGTCTGCGAGGTGATCAAGGCCAGGGTGATGGGTGCCCCGGCGGCGGCAGCCTGAGGGGCGTCTCCGGTCACGGCCACGGTGATCATGCCGGCGCAGAGGAGACCGAGGGCGGCGGCAGACGAGAGAACAGGGCGCACGAACCTTCGCATCATTACTCCCATGGCTCGAACAGCCCCTCGAACTCCAACGCATTGTTCCGGACCCGGCCGTAGAGGAGCCAGTCGCCGCGGAACATCCCATGCTCGTGGGGAGCACAGGCGATGTGGGTCTGCCGGCCGCCAGTCGTGCTGGGCATGAACCGGATGCGCTCCAATCCCGCCTTCAGCCCTTCGCCGCTCAGGATGGGGGCGCGAAAGAGGCCCTCGACCAGTACCCGTGCCGTGTCATAGGCCAGGACGGGAACGGCGTTGGGCCAGAGGGGCGGGTCCTGCCCGTAGCGATCCACGAATTCTCGATGGAAGCTCTGCACCCGCGGGTTGGACGGGTCCAGCTGGTCGATCCCCACCCAGCCCTCGAACTTGTCGAAGCCCATCAGGTAGAACATGAACGCCGTGGTCATGATGCGGGGCGGGTCCCAGCCCAGCTCGTCCAGCGACGAGCGAAGCAGGCCCTTTGCCGCCAGCATGCCGTAGCCCATGTAGACCAGGGCGTCCGGCTCGATCTGGCGGAGGTTGCGCAGGTTGCCGGTCAGATCGGCGGGAGTCTGGGAGACGGTCTCCACCGCGGCCACGGCGATTCCTCGTCGCCGGCACTCCTGGCGGAAGTAGCGGAAGTACTCCTCCCCGTTGGGCGAGATCTCGCTGAGCACGGCAACCCGCTCGTGACCGTTCCGCTTCAGCCAGGCCACGATCAACGTGGCATCCCCTCCGCAGTCGCCGTTGCCCAACCGGAAGCAGTAGTCACCATGGAACTGCTCCGTGCCGCACCAGCTGACCAGGGGCACATGCAGCTCGTTGGCCAGCGGCCCCACGGTGATGGCGTTGTCCGAGCTGTAGGCGCCGGCCACTCCGATACAGCCCTCTTCCACCAACCAGCGAAATCCGTCGGTGGCGTTCTTGGCCGACCCCTGGGGCAGGCCGTTCTCGGGGTGGATGACCAGCTCCACCGGCCGGTCCAACAGGCCAAGCTCGCTGGCCTGGTCGAAGGCCATCTGATGGATCTTGTCGTAGCCCCCGCCCGGCCCGTCAAGCGCCGATCCGAGCCAGCCGATCCTGATCGGGTCCATGCCCACCCTCCCCTTTTTCTTCGTCGTCGGCCCGACTGCCGAGAAACTCGTTCACGCCCGCTCGAGCGGATCCCAACTGCAGCGCGGTGTCTCTTGGTCAGCCCCCCAGGACGTCCCGGCCGTACACTAGAACGGGATTCTCATTCTGGCAAGGAACCGTGGGCTCCCCCACCAGTGGTGCCCCCCTGGTCATTCCTCGACGAAGTCACTAGTGGTCCCCTCTTCGACCAGAAGATGCTTCAGCACCTTGCCCGATGCATTGTGGGGCAGGGAGTCCACCAACTCGACGTGCTCGGGAACTTTGAAGCCGGCCAATGCGGCGCCGGTGAAGGAACGCACCTCGTCGGCGCTCACCTCATGGCCCTCCTTCAGGACGAGATACGCCTTCACCTGCTGGCCCAGTGTTTCGTGCGGCACCCCGATGACGGCTGCTTCGGCCACCGACGGGTGCTCGATGAGGCGGTTCTCCACCTCGACGGGCGACACGTTCTCACCTCCTCGGATGATGAGATCGTTGCGTCGACCGGCCAGATAGACGAAGCCGTCACGATGGGAACCAAAATCGCCGGTGTGGTACCAACCGTCTTCGATGGCCGCCTCCGTGGCCGCAGGATCCCGCCAATACCCGGCAAAGGTGGTAGCTGAGCGCAGCGCGATCTCACCCACTTCATCTTCGTCCAGGGCGCGCCGGGTCTTCGGATCACGGATCTCCACGGCCACTGTGGGCGACGCCTCGCCTACCGAGTCCGGGTGGAGAAAGGTGGCCTCGCCGCCGAGGGCGGTACCGAGCCCGTTCGTTTCTGTCATGCCGTATCCGAGACCCAGCGCCGGCCTGACCCACGGGAGACGCTCTTCGAGCCGCCGCAAGAGCTCCGGTGGCCAGACCGCGCTTCCGCCCCCCACCGACCGGAGAGAACTGAGGTCATAGCGCTCGAAATCGGGCCAATCCAACAGCCTCCAGAGCTGGGTGGGCACGAGCGACCAGTTCGACACCTCGTGCTCCTCGCTCAGGGCCAGGTGGACGTCTTCCTGCCAGCGGCCGGGTTTCGGGTAGACGAGGGTCAGCCCGTTCATCGGCGCCGGCACCATGGTGCAGGTGAGCCCGGAAACGTGGAACATGGGGCTGGCATTCAGCGCGCAGGGAAGCGTCGGAGGGGGCGCCTTGGCACCGATCGCCGCCGCTCGGGCCCGGACCTCGGCTCCTCGCAGCTGGGTGGCCATGGCGAAGTGGATGATGTTGCGATGACTGATGGGTACGCCCTTGGGCCGGCCCGTGGTCCCACTGGTGAACAGGATGACCACGGGATCGGTCTCCTGGGAAGCGACCTCGGGCAACGACGTGCTCGTGCCCTCCGCCTCCAGCTCGGCCACCGTCTGCTCCAGCGGGACCACCGGGGCATCGAGGTCGATCCCGGTCAGCCGCTCCATGCGTCGCTGATCGGCGAAGACGACCCGTGGTTCGGTGAGCTTGGCCGCGTAACCCAGCTCCGGACCGGTCCACCAGCCGTTGAACCCCACGGCGATGGCCCCGAGGGCGGTAGCGGCCCAGAAGGCAAGGGCGTACTCCACGTTGTTGGCCGAAGCGATACCGATGCGGTCACCAGCGCCGATGCCGAAGCGCGACCTCATGCCCTCGGCCACGCGGGCCACGGCTCCCACCACCGAGTCGAACGTCAGTGTTCGTTCCGGAAAGACCAGGTACGGACGGTTCGGAAATCGGGTCGCCCCCGTGGTGAGCACCTCGACGACCGACCTCGGTCGATGCTCGAACACGGGCAGGCCGGAGTCGGATCCATCCTCCATGGTGAGCTCGAAAGGGGCGCCCGGACCCAGCAAGCGCTCGGCCACGCCGGCCGGAAGAGGCTGGCCCGGCCAGACCAACTGGTTCACCTTCTGGTGGAGCTCCATGGTGGCGACGACCCTCAGCCCGAGTGACCGGCGACGCGCAGATGTGTGCTCTTCCCAGTCGCCTCCCGGTACGTGAACAGGAGGCGTAACGAGTCCTCGATGCGGCTGGCTGCATCTTCGATGGTCCGGCGCCCGAGGGCCCACGCCCGCATCTCCGCCCCCAGGAGGTCGAGCGTGGCTTGCAGCAGTCGCGCCGCCGTCTCCGGGTCGACGTCGCTGATCGCCTCCTGATAGGTGTCAGCGGTGGCCCGAGCCATCACTTCATAGAACTCACGGGCGACGGGGTCCTTGGTCGACTCGAGCATCAGCAGGACACGATAGAACTGTGGACTCTTCTTGAACGAGCTGATTGACCGCCGGAGCACATCGAGCAGGCGTTCGAGGTTCGAATTGCCGCGCAAGCCGCGGCGGGCCACTTGCCGGTGGAGGACCTCGACCCACTCGAGCTGTACGGCGGCGAAGAGTCGCTCCTTGGACGGGAAGTACCGGTAGAGGGTGGCCAGGGCCACGTCAGCCGCCTTGGCCACGTCACGCATCTGGATGGCGTCATAGTCCGACTCGGACAACAGCTCCAGGGCGGTCCGGATGATCCGGTTTCGCCTCTCCACCCGCGATGGCGGCAACGCAGAAAGGGGCGAACCCTGCCCGTGCCCGTTCGCCACCGACCACCGTCCTTTCGTCTGATGGCCATCGAAGCCGTCATCTCGTCGTGCCGAAACAAGAACCTGGTTCTAGGGTAGCAGAAGACGCTTCAGGCCCCGGCGCTCACACCGTGAGTGACGAACCGAGGATCACCGATGAGCCGGCCGCCCGTGAATCGGGCAACCGGCTCAGGAGTACACCGGCAGCTTCGTGGGTCCCCGGACGGTGCTGGTGTAGAGCAGGACCGAGTGCTCCCGGTCGACCTGCCACTCCGGCCACCGCCTCAGTGTTTCCTCCAGGCCGATACGACCTTCCATCCGGGCCAAAGCCGCCCCCAGGCAGAAGTGGATGCCATAGCCGAAGGTCACGTGGAGGTCGACCTTGCGGTGGATGTCCAGGACATCGGGTTGCCGATACTTGCGTTCATCGCGCGCGGCCGAACCGGTCAGGAGCACGGCCTTGGAGCCGACCGGGATGGTGACGCCGTGGAGGTTGACCTCCTTGGCCACCCACCGGGCCTGAACCGGCGACGGCGGCTCGAAGCGGAGGATCTCTTCGATGGCGTTCGGGATGAGCGAAAAGTCCCGGGCCAGCTCGGCCCGTTGTTCCGGGTACTCGGGCAGGACACTGGCCACCCATCCGAGATGCCGGGCCACGGTCTCGGACCCGGCGGCGAACAGGAGGAGGCCGAATCCGGTCAGCTCGTCGTCGGTCAAATGCCGGACCTCACCGGACTCGTCGGTGATCTCGGCCTGGACCAACTCGGTGAACATGTCGTCCCTGGGGTGATTGCGCCGCTCGGCGAACTGGCCACCGAGGTACTCGAACAGCTGGAACATGGCCTTTTGGGCCACCTCCCCGGTCAGTCCCACGCCCGAGTCATCAATGACGAACATGTCGTCCACCAGATGCCGGAGCCCCTCCTGGTCCTGTTCGGGCACGCCCAGGAGAGAGGAGATGATGGTCGGAGGCAGGATGGCGGAGAAGTCCTGCACGTAGTCGAAGTGGCCGGTGCCCACGTGAGGGTCGAGCAGACCGGCACAGACCTCCCTGATCCGCTCCTCGAGCATGGACATGCGCCGGGTGGTGAAGGCCCGGGAGACCAGCCGTCGCAGGACGGTGTGCTTGGGAGGGTCCAGATTGATGAACATCCCGGTATCCATGGGCTCTTCCGACATCAGATCGAGTGTGGTCCCGTGGCTCGAGCTGTAGGTCTCCACGTCCTTGTGGGCCTGTTCGATGTCATGGAAACGACTGAGGACCCAGAAGTCGTACTTGTCGTTGTGGTACACGGGTGCCTCGTCCCGCATCCGTTTCCAGAGCGGGTACGGGTCGTCCCGGAGCTCCGGGCTGAATGGATCCCAGTAAAGGTCGGTCATGGATTTCCCTCCAGCGTCGCTAGCCCGAGCTTAGAGGCCTCATCCTGCCGCGCC
>DASZLD010000248.1:0-6351 GCA_035552655.1 Acidimicrobiales bacterium | reverse complement strand
GTCGAGTTGCGCGCCACCGGCGTACAGGCGCACGTGTTGGTGGCAGACCTGTCGGACCGAGATGCCCGTGCCGCGTTGCCCGATCGCATCGCCGAGCTCGGACTGGCGGCCGACATCCTGATCAACAACGCCGGATTCTCGACGATGGGACCGGTGGCCAAATCCGATCCCCGGGCCGAGATGAACATGCTCGAAGTGGACGTGGTGGCGGTCGCCGATCTGTGTAGTCGGTTCCTCCCGGCGATGGTCGAGCGGGGTCGGGGCGCTGTCCTCAATGTCGCCTCCACCGGTGCGTTCCAACCGCTACCGGGCCAGGCTGCCTACGGCGCGGCCAAGGCGTTCGTCCTCTCCTACTCGGAGAGCCTGAGCGGTGAGCTCCGAGGCACCGGTGTGCAGGTGTCGGTGCTGTGCCCGGGGCCCGTCGAGACCGGGTTCGGCGAACGCGCCGGCGTGTCGAAGGAAGAGGCGGAGGCCGCCCTGCCCAAGTTCTTGTGGGAGACCCCCGAGACGGTGGCTGCCGCTGGGGTCGAGGCCCTGGTCAAGGGGCGGGTCGTTGCCATTCCCGGCTACGCCAACCACGCCGGCGCAATCCTGGGCCGCCTCACGCCCAATCGACTCCTGATTCCCATCCTGGCCCGGAGCCATCCCGCCCTGCGTACCTGAGGCAGCCGTGGCCGGCGAACGTGCCGGCCGTTGACGACGGTCAGCTCCAGAACGAGGTCAACGGGGCCAAGTCGACCGAAGCCTGGCGGGCCCCCATGGCCAACGCCTTGGGAACAGCCGCCGGCGACATCAGTTCCAAGGGATCGACCGCCTCGGGGGTGCGCAGTTCGACCTTGGTTCCCGAGGCGACCAATTCGTCGATCTCGCGCTGGGCACCGCCCGGTTGGTTCGTCATCATCCCCTCGGTTAGCGCACTGCCGTCGTTCAAGGCCAGCACCAGCACGCGCTGGGTCCCGGCGAGGACATCGAGGTGGGTGCCGGACCCGCTCACTCCTCCATCCATGCAGCGACGGTCGGCGATCAGTTGCGGCGGGAAGAGCCCGGGGACGGCACTGCTGGCCGCGGCGGCAGCAGCAACGGAGACGCCGGCTTCATGGGTCACGAAACACCGCTCGCCGGTGTAGGCATCGACACAGCTGATGTGCAGGGCCGGCGATGGCCAGCGCTTTGTCCCGATCACCAGGGACAAGTTGCGCCGCATGGTCCGAGCTGGAGGACCGGCCGAGGCCAACGCCGCGTGTCCGATGGCTCGCAGCGTGTCGGGATCGCTGTCTTGGGCTTGCCAGAACAGATCGAGGGCTCGTTGCTGGCTGGGGCGCAAATCGGAAGCGGGGGCGAGTGCCGAAAGCACCTTGGGCGCTTTGGCCAAAATGCCGAGTTCCCGGTGGACGAGGTTGAGCCGGCCGGCCAGGAGCGCGGTGGCCACGACCGACCCCGCCGACGTTCCCACCACTCGATCGGCGGCATCCAGCTTGAGCCCACCTTCGGCCAAGGCGTGCAGATAGGCCACCTGCCAGGCAATGAAGAACAGGCCGCCGCCGCCGAGGCACAGCCCATGGCTCAGTCCGTCACCGTACCGGGCCTCGAAATTTCGAGGCAGGGCGACATCGAAGGGTTGCGATGGATCGGTTGGGCTGGTCATTGCGCGACTCTACTGGGGAGGTCGCTCGGGGCGGTCCGCCGTGTCGACCATGCCCGCCGAGCGGGGTTACCTCGGATGGCGACTTGCCGTTTACGTTAACAAGAAGCAGTCTTCACGGGGGTGCGGGAAGCACCCAGGAGCCTGACCCATCGAGAGGAGCCCCCTGTGGCCACAACTTCACAGATCACCATCGAGACCGTCGACGGCGCCATGCCGGCCCACGCCGCGTCGCCCGACGGCGGTCCCCGAGGCGGTGTTCTCGTCGTTCAAGAGGCATTCGGGGTGACCGCTCACATCGAAGGGATCGCCAACCGGCTGGCCGACGCCGGTTGGTATGCCGTCGCACCGGCGTTCTTCCACCGTCAAGGTTCACCCGTCCTCGCCTACGAAGACTTCGAGTCGGTCATGCCCATCATGGGCGAGCTGTCGGCTCAGGGTCTGGGTGTCGACGTGGACGCCGCCTTCGACCACCTCGAGCACACCGGGTTCGCTCCGTCACAGATCGGAGTGGTGGGGTTCTGCATGGGTGGCAGCGTGACTTTCTTCGCCGCCACCCGTCGGGCGGTGGGGGGCGCCGTCACCTTTTACGGCGGCGGGGTCGACCAGGGCCGGTTCGGCCTACCCTCTCTGGTCGACCAGGCCCCCAGCCTGAAGACGCCCTGGCTCGGCCTCTACGGCGATCTGGACAAGGGGATCCCGATCGAGGAGGTGGAGCACCTCCGTGATGCCGTCGCCAACGCGCCGGTGGACACCGAGATCGTCCGCTATGCCGATGCCGACCACGGGTTCAACTGCAACGACCGCTCCTCGGTGTTCAACGCCAGGGCTGCGGCTGACGCCTGGCAGCGCACCCTGTCCTGGTTCGACGCACACCTGGCGTAGATCGACTCCGTCCAGGAGCGAGCACACCACCGTGTGGGGGTGCTTCAGCCCGGTAGAGGATTGGCCACCGGGGCGGTAGGAGTTGCCCCCGCCGGGCATGCTCGGGGATCCCATGGCTGAAGCTTTTGCGTGGTGGGAGAGGCCGGCGTGAACGCAGCGCTTGCTCCTGATGTGGTCGTCGTCGTGGCCGACGCTCCCCCGCCGGCCACCGCCGTTGTCGGCGTTGAGCTGGTCGGTGGGGTGTTGACCGCGAATTGGGTGCCGGTCACCACCGTCACCTGGGCTCCGTCGAGCACCTGGGTCGGGTCGTAGCCCAGGATCACCTGGCCGGTCAGGGACCGAGCCACCTTCTGGGCTGCGGCCTCGACGGCGGGCGACCGAGAGCCGTAATAGACGACGGTTTCGGCATAGGGGGCGACCGGTGTGGCGTCTCCCAGGCCGACCATCTTGAACCCCAAGGCGCCGAGGGCGGCCGAGGTGTCAGTGGCCTGGTTGGTGACGCCGCTGCCGTTCACCACCGACACGGTCACGGCCGAGGCCGGCGGCAGCGGTTTTCCGGTCATGGAGTCGGTGGTGGCGCTGATGCCCAGTACCTGGTCGATGGCGGACTGGCCCTCTCCCTCCACGGGGAATTCGACGTCGCCGTAACCGGCGACGCTCCCCTGATAGTGATAGTTGCCGAACGTCGCCACGGCCACAGGCAGGGTGAGCTGGGGCACCGAGTTGATGCTGATCGAGTGGAAGGTGGTAACCAGGTTGACCATGTCGCTGACCGGCCACGATTGGTCGAAGGTGAGGTCGCCCTTGACCGAGTTGATCAGGTTGAGATCGGTGATGGGGTTGCCCAGACCTTGCTTGGACACCGCCGTGGCCAACACCCGGAGGAACTCGTGGTCGCGGCGGATCCGGGCCAAGTCGCTCTGGTTCTCCGCCGTCCAGTAGTAGGGGTCGGAACCGTCCCCCGGCGCCTTGTAGCGGAGCTCTCTCGCCCTGACCACCTGGAGCGCCTGGGTGCCGTTCAGGTGCACGCACGTGGCCGCCTGCACGTTCAGCCCCGAGCTCCCGGTGCCGTTCGGGGGTGGTTGTCCGCCCCAATCGAAGACCGACATGGGAAAGGACATGTTGATCCCACCCAGCGCATCCACGATGTTGGCAAACTGGTCGAAGTTGAGGGAGACGGCGTGCTGAATGGGGATCCCGAAGTCCTCCTGGATGGCCGCCACCACTTGGCTGATGCCCTCGTAGAGCCCGGCGTCGATCTTGTTGGCTCCGTCACTCCGAGCGTTGGGGATGAACAGATCCCGAGGGATGGACAGCAGGGCCAGGCGATGATGAGCCGGGTCGACATGGAGGATCATGATCACATCGCTGTTGACTCCGTTCACCGCTGGCGAGTTGGCAGATCCCTGGCACAGCCCATAGTTCGGGTCCTGCACCTTCAGGGCGCAGCGCGAGGTCGAACCGACCATGAGGATGTTCTCCGATCCTGCTTCGGCCCCCGTGGACAGGGCACTGTGCAGCCCCTTCACGTCCACCCGATGCAGATCGTGGGCCAGGTAATAGGCATACCCGGCACCGCCCCCGACCAGCAGCACCAAGACGACCAGACCGATGAGCACACCGCGCTTGATCCGACGGCGGCGACGGGTGGTGGGGGCGGTGTGACGGCGGCCGGCCCGTCCGCCCTTGGGCCGATGCATCTCCTCGGCCAGGGCCATTAACCCCGCTTCGTTGGCCACCTTCCGCTCTTTGTCCCCGTCACCGCGAGCGCCGGGACCTGGTCCGGTGTGTCCGAGCGCCTCCAACCCGTTTCCGCTCGACGATGGGCGGCGCTGGGGCCCCGGTGGTCCGCCGGAGGCGCGCCCATCTCCGCCCCGTTCGGTCATGGACGATCACCGTACCAACCAGAAGGGTAAAACTGGCACCATTGCGAGCCGTCCCACCACGGAGCGCGGCAGGCGGACGGGGCCAAGCCCCGACCCGCCGTGCGCCGTAGAGTCGGAGGCATGATCGATCGCGTCGAGTTCGGACGGACGGGCCATCAGAGCAGCCGAGTCATCTTCGGGGCGGCGGCGCTGGGCGCCATGCGGCAGGATCGGGCCGACCGACTGCTCGAGTCGTTGGAGGCGTTCGGCGTCAACCACCTCGACACGGCAGCCGGGTACGGCGACTCCGAGCTTCGCCTGGCCCCGTGGATGGCCACACACCGCGATCGGTTCTTTCTGGCCACCAAGACAGGCGACCGGACCGCTGACTCGGCCCGGGCCAGCCTGGAACGCTCGTTGACCCGACTGGGCGTTGACCACGTCGATCTCATCCAGCTCCACAATCTGGTGGAGGAGGATGAGTGGCAGACAGCCCACGGGCCCCATGGTGCGCTCGAAGCACTGGTCAAAGCCCGTGACGAGGGCCTGACCCGATTCATCGGCGTCACCGGCCATGGACTGCGCATCGCGGCCATGCACCGTCGCAGCCTGGAACGATTCGACTACGACTCGGTCCTGCTGCCGTTCAATTACGCGCTGCTCCGTGACGACGACTATCGGCGTGCATCGAGCGCCCTGTTGGACACGTGCGCTGAACGGCGAGTGGCGGTCCAGACCATCAAGTCAGCAGCCCGGCGACGGTGGGCCCCCGACGACGCCTCGTCCCACTTCAGCTGGTATGAACCACTACCCGAGGGAGCTGCACTGGCCCGATCGGTCCAGTGGGTCCTGGGCGGCGGCTCCACTGACGGCCAACTGTTCGTCAATTCCTCCAGCGACGCCAGGTTGTTGCCCTCGATCCTGCAAGCGGCTTCCGACGCCCCCTCACAGCCTCGTCCCACCGACGATCAGCTTGACGCCGACTTGGCCGATGAAGGGGTGATCCCGCTCTTCGATGGGGAAGCCCTCGAGACCATCTAATTCGACCCTCGGTGGTCAACCGGTCACTGGTGCCTCGGCTGGCGTAGCCGAACGTGGACGCCACGACGAAGGCGCCGTAGATTCCAGTAGATGAGCGTTGCCTTCGCCCCTCCGCCCGACCAGACGTGGATCCGTGTCTCGCCACTGCTGGCTCGCATGCGGCGAACTCTGGTCGTCGCCCTCGGGATTCCTGTCGTGGCCGGCGCCGCCGTCGGGCTGTCGTTCGCCTGGGACCCGGCCGGTCCCGTCGTCGGCATCGTCGGAGCTCTCGC
This sequence comes from Acidimicrobiales bacterium, assembly GCA_035552655.1. Classification (GTDB taxonomy): domain Bacteria; phylum Actinomycetota; class Acidimicrobiia; order Acidimicrobiales; family RAAP-2; genus DASXMT01. The sequence goes on along the minus strand of DASZLD010000248.1, from coordinate 646 downwards.
CTTGGTGTGGGCGTGGTTCGCCGTCGGGCGCAACTTTCGCTCGTGGGGCTACATCGAGCGAGCCGACGACATGTTGGTGACGCACGGGGCCCTGTTCAAGAGACTGACGGTCGTCCCCTACGGTCGGATGCAGTTGGTCGATGTGAAGGCCGGACCCATAGCCCGCTCCTTCGGATTGGTGAGCGTCAAGCTGCACACCGCTGCGGCCACCAGTGATGCGCAGGTTCGAGGGCTCACCCCTGACGACGCCGGAGCGCTGCGCGACCGGTTGACCGCCCTGGGCGAGGCCCATGCCGCCGGCCTCTGACCCGCTGGTTGACGACGTCTCGCCGGCCCTGCCCGAGGAGACCTTCCGGCTCCATCCGCTGACTCCGATCGCCCTCGGCGGGCGGGTCCTCGGTGTCCTCATCGTCATCACCGCACTCGGGTTCGCCGAACAATCCGGTAAAGCCAGCCCGAACTGGATCCAGGTGGCCATTTTCGGGGGCCTGGCCCTCCTGGTGGTGGTACGGGGCATCATCACCGTGGCCGTGACCAGCTACCACTTGCTGGGGGGCGAGCTCCGTATCGACAGCGGACTGCTGCAAAAGCAGTCCAAGCGAGTCCGCCTCGATCGGGTCCAGAGCGTCGACGTGCTCGAGCCGCT
>DASZLD010000247.1:0-2403 GCA_035552655.1 Acidimicrobiales bacterium | reverse complement strand
CGATGCACCGACCAGCACGGTCGACGAGAAGGCGGGCGAGCACCTCACCATCATCTCGGCCGATTGCCATGCCGGAGGCAGCCACAAGTCGTACCGCGAGTATCTCGACCCCGCCTACCTGGAGGACTTCGACGCCTGGCGGGCCAAGTACAAGAACCCCTTCCGTGACCTGGGCGACAACCGGCGCCTGCGGAACTGGGACAACGAGATGCGCAACAGCCAGCAGGAGGCCGACGGCGTGGTGGCCGAGGTCCTGTTCCCCAACACCGTACCGCCCTTCTTCCCCAGCTTCGTCCTCTTCGCTCCCCCACCCCCGCCCGAGGACTACCAGCACCGCCTGGCCGGCATCCGGGCCCACAACCGGTGGTTGGTGGACTGGTGCAACGAGTTCCCCGAACGCCGGGCCGGGATCGGCCAGATCTTCATCAACGACGTCGACGACGCCATCGAAGATGTGCGGTGGATCAAGGAGCACGGCCTGCGCGGCGGGGTCCTGCTGCCCAATCCCCCGCCCGACGTCACGTGGGTGAAGCCCCTCTACGACCCGTACTACGAGCCACTGTGGAACGTGTGCGAAGAGCTCGAGATCCCGGTCCACTGCCATGGAGGCATCGGCGTCCCCGATTACGGATCGGGCCCCCTGTCCATGGTCATGTACATCACCGAGGTGGGGTTCTACTCGCAGCGGCCGTTCGTGCACCTCCTGCTTTCGGGCGTGTTCGAGCGCCATCCCCGCCTCAAGTTCGTCATGACCGAGATGGGGGCTTCGTGGATCCCGGGCATGCTCGACCAGCTGGACGGGACGCTGGCCATGATCCGGGGCTCGGGCGCCCAGGGTGAGCTCCGCTTCGACCAGGATCACGTGCTGCCCAAGTCGGCCACCGAGTACTTCCAGCAGAACTGCTGGGTGGGTATGTCCCAGCCCACCAAAGCCGATGCCGCCATCCGTCACCGCCTGGGCACCGACCGCCTGATGTGGGGTTCGGACTATCCCCACGACGAGGGCACCTATCCCCTGTCCCGGGAGAACCTGCGTGCCGTCTTCTCCGATCTGGAGCCGACGGAGATGCACAAGATCCTGAGCGGCAATGCGGCCAAGCTCTACGAGTTCGACCTCAAGGCGCTGGCCCCGCTCGGGAACAAGTTCGGCCCCACGATGGGCGAGCTGACCCAGCCCCTCGACGGCCTGCCCGAGAACGCCAACGAGGCCCTGCGCCGGGCGGTCAAGAACCGGTCAGCCGACTCTGTCAGCCTCTGACCGCCAACGGTCGACCCGGCCGTGAACCTGGTCGGCGAGCACGACGCTCTGGGCTTGGCCGAGCTGGTTCGCTCCGGTGAGGTCTCGGCCCACGAGCTGCTCGACCAGGCCCTGGCCTCGATCGAGGCGACCAACCCGTCCCTGAACGCCGTGGTCGCCGTATACGAGGACGAGGCCCGCCGGGCCATCGAGCAAGGGCTGCCGCCGGGGCCGTTTCGCGGCGTGCCCTTCGCCATCAAGGACCTGTGGGCCAACGTGGCCGGGTGGGTCACCACCAATGGCAGCCGCCTCTTCGCCTCGGGGCCGCCCAGCACCGGCGACTCAGAGGTCATCCGTCGCTACCGCCGGGCCGGGCTGGTCCTGGTGGCCAAGACCAATACCCCCGAGCTGGGCCTCAGCCCCAGCACCGAGCCGGCCCTGTTCGGGGCGACCCACAACCCCTGGGACCGGGCCATGACCCCCGGCGGCTCCAGCGGCGGAGCGGCCGCCGCGGTGGCCTCGGGCCTCTTCGCTATGGCCCACGCCAGCGACGGCGGCGGGTCGATCCGCATCCCCGCCTCGTGCTGCGGGCTCTTCGGGCTGAAGCCCACCCGGGGGCGGATCTCCGTCGGCCCGGAGCGGGGCGAGGGGTGGAACGGCATGAGCACCCAGCACGTGGTGACCCGCTCGGTGCGGGACAGCGCGGCCATGCTCGACGCCAGCGCCGGTCCCCTGGCCGGCGACCCCTACTGGGCCCCTCCGGGCTCTTCCTCCTATCGGGCCGACGCCCGGACCGAGCCGGCCCGGCTGCGCATCGGTCTGATCACCGAGTCGCCCACAGGCGTGCCCGTGGATCCGGAGTGCCAACAGGCCGCTGAGGCCACCGCGTCCCGTTGCGGGCAGCTGGGTCACGAGATCGTCCCCCTGTCGTGGCCGGCGATCACCGACGACTTCGTGGCCGCTCGATCGGCCCTCGTGCCCGTCCAGATCGTGGTGACGGTGGACGACTTCCTGGCCAAAACGGGTCGGTCGCTCGGTCCCGACGACCTCGAGCCCATGACCCGCATGCTGGTCGACCACGCCCGGTCCACCCCGGCCACCACCTATGTCGCCGCCGTGCAGGCCATGCACCGACTGGGCCGGACCATGGGCCTGCTGTTCGAGGA
>DASZLD010000246.1:0-25267 GCA_035552655.1 Acidimicrobiales bacterium | reverse complement strand
TTGGCCGGGTGGTTCACCTGGGGCAACGGGTTGAAGATGCCCGAGCCCAGATGGATGCGCTCGGTGGCGTGGGCCAGGTAGCCGAGGACGACGTCGTTGGCCGACAGGTGGGAGTACTCGTCCAGGAAATGGTGCTCGGTGGCCCAGACGTACTTGAAGCCGGCCTTGTCGGCCTCTTGGACGACCTTGAGGTCGTCCAAGAGGGCATGGTGCTCGGCCTCGGGGTCTACCTCCCGCCGGAAATTGGGGACATAACCCTGAATGAACAGTCCGAATTCCATGCAATTCCCCCAGTGTGAGTGATGGCTGATTCAGCCAAAATGCTATATGACACGTGTATCTCAAGCGAGGCCACCGACCGATTGCCGCGCCCGGTACCTCAGAGGCGGGGGAGCACCTCGTGCTCGAAGAGGTGAAGGCTGTCCCACGCCAGCTCGGGAGGGATGCCTCCCATGAGGGGATGGAAGGCGACGAAGGCGAACGGGCCCTGTTCGGTGAGCTCGGCCACCATCTGGTCGGGGGTGAGCACGCGGTACTGGCCGGTGGCCCGCAGGGCGTCGGCATCGGCTGCGGGCACATAGCCTCCGGTGTCCCCGATTCCTGCCGCCGCCATCCAGGCGCCGTAGGCATTGACCTCGTGCATGGCGTACGGTGCGATCTGCTCCCAGCCCTCCTCGGGATCCGATGCCAGGTGGACAAAGTCGGTGCTGCCGCCGGGGTGCGGCCCCGGGTCGGGTCGTCCCAGACGGATGACCTCGTCCCGGTAGAACTCCCACACCGCCGGGGTCGACGGCATGAACCCGTCGCCGATGCGAGCGGCCCGGCGGGCCGCCGGCTCCGTGCTCCCGCCCAGCGAGATCTGGGGTCCGCCGTCCTGGTGTGGTCGGGGCGTGACCGTGACCGTTCGGCCCCGGTACTCGAAGGGTTGGCCCGTCCATGCCTGACGGAGCACGGAAACCAGCTCGGTGGTCCGTTGGGCCCGACCGCCGATGGGCTGGCCGAACATGATGAATTCATCTCCGACGTACCCGTTGGTGATGATCAGGTCCAACCGGCCCTCGCTGATGAGGTCCACCACGGCGATGTCCTCGGCCAGCCGCAGCGGATCGTGGAAGGAGGCGACCAGAGCGGCCAGGTTGATGCGGAGGTTCGAAGTCCGGGCGGCGACGGCTGCTGCCAGGGGAAGGGGGGCCGGGAGGTAGCCGTCATCGGATCCATGGTGCTCCGAGAGGATCACGGCCACCGCCCCCAGGTTGTCGGCCCACTCGGCCATATCCAGCGCGGCCCGGTAGCGCTCGCTCATGGTGGTCCCGGCAAAGTCCGGGTTTCTGAAGTCGAATCGGAGCCCGAAAAAGGCCATCGTTCAGTGTCCCGTCGTCTGGAGACGACCGCGGCGCCCGCTGCGCACTCCGGGGCGTCCAAACCGGCGCTGCTGTGGGTTCTGCATGGCACCCTCCCTCCGGTAACGAGGCGATGGTATCGGGTCGGCTGTCCGGTCGCACGGCCCGTAGCCGCCCTGTCGGGGGGTAGGACAGCAATGTCAGGAATTCGGAACCGGGCCTTGGCGCGAGGCGAGCGTCGTGTTACCGTGACGATCGGTTCATTGAGTCGTTGCGCGTCGAGTCATTTTGGGGAGCGCGCCGTGACAGTAACCACCAAGAGGGGGAGATCCATGAGGAAGCGCCTTTCGGTTGCCATGGCGGTCATGGTGTGCGCAGGCACGCTGGCCGTGGTCGGGCCGGCCGCCACTGCCAGTGCCAGCTCGGGCTTTCCGCCCATTCCCAAGGGGCCGATCACCCTCGGCGTCTCGGCTCCACTGAGTGGCGCCGAAGCGTCCTACGGCTCCTTCACCAAACTGGGCGTGGCCGAGGCGCTCAAGGCGTTCAACGCCGCCCACCCCAATGGGATCGACGGTCATCAGGTCAAGATCCAAACCCTGAACGACGGCAGCGATGTGACCCAGGCGGTGCAGGTGGCGAACCAGTTCGTGGCCAACAAGGATGCCGCCGTCATCACCGTCAGCTACAACCCGTCGGCCGTGGCCCAGCAGCTGGCCGTCTACACCAAGAACAAGATGCCGGTGGTCGGGGTGGTGTCGGGCTTCCAGTACGCCAACACCAAGACGTACCCCTACCTGTTCAGCCCCTTGGCCTCGGAGCAGCAGAGCACGCAGGCTTCGGCCCAGTGGATCGGGAAGAAGGGCTTCAAGCGGGTGGCCATGCTGAACGACGGCGTGCCCATCGATCAGGATGTCCAGAACGCCATCATCACCAACATGAAGAAGTCGGCTCCCAACGCCAAGGTGGTGGCGTCGGCCACCATCACGCCGGGCTCGGTGGATGACGCCGCCGCCATCACCAAGCTTAAGGCGGCCAATCCCGATCTCCTCGTCGCCAACGTGGGGTCGAGCTATGGCCCGCTGTGGAGCGCCATGCAATCGGCGAGCTGGACACCGACCATCCTGACTTCGGCCGGTGCCTGGTACGACGGGTTCAGCTCCATGGGCAATCTCGAGCCCAAGGCCAACGCCTACTACTGGACCTGTGCCAACTCATCGACCCAGGCGTTCACGGCCGAGCAGAACACCCTCATGGCCGCCTATGCCGCGGCCACGTCGAACCTGGTCGTCAACTACCTGACCTTCATCGCCACCGACAGCATCCCCCTCGAGATGTTGAATTACGCCATCACCAAGTACCACTCGATCGCCCCGGCCGCCATCAAGAAGGCCATCGAGGGTATTCACAACCAGTCCTATCTCGGCTTCAAGTACAACTTCTCGCCCACCAACCACTACGGCCTGACCGGCCAGTACGGGGCGGCCACCTGTCAGATGGGGCCCCCGTATGCCGGCGGGGTGGGCAAGGTGCCGGTCAAGAGCTGATCGTCATCACTGGGCCGCGGACACCGTCCATTCGGTAGTTGGGAGCACAAGCGATGGCAGACAACCAGGGCCACGAGGAGTTCGTCGAGCCACCCCGTGATGAGATACCGGGCATCAGCCGTCAGCACGTCGCCGCCATGGAGACCTCGGACGCCGACGAGATCTGGGTGGTGGCCGGGATGCGGCATGTCCTCTTGCGCACCATCGGACGGAAGTCGGGTAACGAGCACAAGGTCGCCCTGCCGTACTGGTTGGATGGCGACGGCCGTCGCGTGGTGGTGGCCTCGTTCGCCGGCGCTCCCCAGCACCCGTCGTGGTACCTGAACCTCACCGATCACACGGCCAACCCTGAGTTGCTCGTGCTCGACCAGGGATACCGGTTCTGGGCCGATGGTCAGGTCCTCAGCGGTTCGGAGTACGACGACACCTGGGCCGGGCTGATCGCCGATCGTGGCTATTACGCCAACTACCAGACCCGCACGGACCGCATCATTCCGTTGGTCCGGCTGGCCGAGCTTCGACCGGCGTGAGCGCCGGGGACGATCTACGGTCGCGCATGAAGCACCACAGAGGAGGAGGGCCGGCATGAACGGTGAGAAGATCCTGGTTGTTGGGGCAACCGGTCAAGTGGCCCTGCCTCTGGCCATCTCCCTGGCCAAGGAGAACGAGGTGTGGGGCATCGCCCGCTTCACCGACCCGGCCGCACGGGCCTCGTTGGAAGAGGGCGGCGTGCGCTGCGAGGTGGTCGACCTGGTTGCCCCCGATCTGTCCGCCCTGCCTCAGGACTTCACCTATGCCCTGAACTTCGCCATCGCCAAATCGGGCCGGTGGACCGAGGACCTGGACGCAACGGCCGGATCGGTCGGCTTTTTGATGGAGCATTGCCGCACGGCCAAGGCGTTCCTCCACTGCTCATCGACCGCCGTCTACGAGCCGGCCCTGGCCACCGTGTTCAGCGAGGACCACCCGCTGGGCGACAACCATCGCATCTGGGCATCGATGATGCCCTTCATGCAAACCTACAGCATCTCGAAGATCGCAGCCGAGGCCGTGGCTCGATTCGGGGCCAGACGGTGGGAAGTACCCACCACCATTGCCCGGCTGTCGGTGCCGTACGGCGACAACGGCGGGTGGCCCGCGGCCCACCTGGAGATGATGGCCGCGGGTATGGCCATCCCCGTGCACCCCGAGCGGCCCAATCGCTTCAACCCCATTCACGAGGACGACGTGCTGAAGACGTTGCCCGGCCTGCTTGCCGCGGCCACCGTGCCCGCGACCACGGTGAACTGGGGCGGGACGCCCTCGTCCATTGAAGAGTGGTGCGGGCACATCGGGGCGTTGACCGGACTGGAGCCGACGTTCGTCGAGACCGACCAGACCATCTCCTCGGTGTGCGTGGATATCTCCCGGTTGGTCGACCTGGCCGGCGAACCGGGAACGGACCTGGTGGACGGGATCCAGCGCATGGTGGTGGCGCGCCGACCAGACCTGGTGCAGTCCGACCGGTGACCCTGGGGGGTACATGAGGTGACGCTCTTTTGGACAGCAGTGGTGGCCGGCCTGGCCATCGGGGCCATCTACGGTCTGGTCGGCATCGGCTACACGGTCGTGTTCAACGCCACACGGGTGTTCAACCTGGCCCAGGGTGACCTGGTCATGGTGGGGGTCATGGGCTCCTATCTGACCTTGGTGGTGTGGAAGTTGCCCTGGGTGGCTGCGTTGGTGATCGTGTTGGCCGGGGTGGCGGCCATCGCCGCGGCGGAAGAACGGTTCGTCGTGCGTCCCTTCCTCAAGAAGTCCGGAGCGGCCAGCTTCGGCTGGTTCATCGCCACCCTCGGCTTCAGCGCCGTGCTCGAGGCCGTGGTGGCCATCCTCTTCGGGCATAGGCCCATCGTGGCCATCCCCAGCCCGCTGTCATTGAGCGGGCTGCACATCGGCTCGGTACAGCTGGGCTACCGCGATCTGTTGGTCATCGGCACCTTCGTCGTGGTCATCGTCATCTTGGACCTCTTCTATTCGAAGTCGTGGCTGGGTCAGGCCATGCGGGGGACGGCAGAGGACCGCGAGGCGGCCAGCCTCCGGGGCATCAACCCGATTTCCATGAGCCGGACGGCGTTCATCATGGCCGGCTTGGTGGCGGCCATTGCCGGGTTTGTCATCGCTCCCATCACCTTTTCCGATCCCAACATCGGATTGAGCTTCACCTTGAAGGGTTTCCTGGCCCTGGCCATCGGTGGCTTCGGCAGTATCCGGGGCGCAGTAGTCGGCGGCCTCACCCTCGGTGTGTGCGAGCAGCTGTTCGATGCCTACGTGAGCTCCAACTACGAGATCCTGGTCGGATTGATCCTGGTGCTGTTGGTCCTGACCATCAGACCCGAAGGCCTATTCCGGTCGACCGTGGCCCGAACGGTCTGAGGCGACACGATGCTCTTGTGCAAGACGCGCTGGGGGCGGCTGGTCACCACCCTCATCTGGCTGGCCATCGGCCTGGCCCTGCCCGTGGTCTACGGCAATGGGGTCGAAAAGCTGGGGCAGCTCGATTACATCTTGTCGCTGGTCATGGTGGGCATAGGTCTCAATATCGTCCTCGGCTTCGCCGGCCAGATCTTCCTCGGCCCCAGCGCCCTGTTCGCCGCGGGCGGATACGCGTCAGCCGTGGCCGCCACCCACTACACCAGTGCACAGAACATCTACGCCATGTGCCTCATCTCGGTGGTGGTGTCGGTCATCCTGGCTGCGGTGATTGCCGCGCTGACCCTGCGGGTCGGCGGCTTCTATCTGGGCATGGTCACCCTGTTCATCGCCCTGGTCATTCCGGTGGTGGCCGGGCAGTGGTCACTGACCGGGGGCCAGAGCGGTCTGTCCCTTCTCACCATCCTCACCTTCACCCAAAAGCCGAGCGGCTATGCCCTCTATGTCGTGGGGGTGGGAATCGTGGCCGTGATGGCCGGGTTCGCCTGGGCCGTCCGCAGCTCCCGCTTGGGGCGACGGTTCGGTTCCATCATGGCCAGCGAGGATCTGGCCACCTCGATCGGGGTGGCGCCCTACTGGACCAAGTTGGCCTCCTTCTTGCTGGCCGCAATCCCCATCGGCATTGCCGGCGGCTACTACGTGTACAGCCAGCAGTTCATCAGTCCCGACAGCGTGACCGTCCAGACCTCCATCTACATCCTGGCCGGCCTGGTCGTCGGCGGGGCGGGCACCATTCTCGGGCCCATCGTCGGTGTGGCCCTGGTGGGTATAGCCATCGAGCTGCTGAACAGCTTCAATCAGTACGAGGGTCTGGTGTACGGAGCGGTGCTCATTCTGGTGGCCATCCTCATGCCCACCGGGATCATGGGGGTCCTGCGCGACCTCCTGGCCCGGTTCCGGCCCAGTGCCATGGCCCCACCCAGCCTGGAGGAACTGGCGGCCAAAATGGGAGGAGACACTGCGGGCGGGACCGATGCGGCCGACGCGTTGGCCCAGCGCGTGGCCCCGGCGGAGACGGATACACCGCCGCTGGTGGTGATGGGCGCCCGGCGGCGGTTCGGTGGGGTGATGGCCGTCGACGGGGTCGACCTGACCGTGGAGCGGGGGAGGATCCACGCCCTGGTGGGCCCGAACGGCTCGGGCAAGACCACGCTCTTGAACCTGATCACCGGCTACTACTCGCTGGACGGCGGCAGCATCACCGTGGGCGACAAGCGCTTGGACACGCTGAAGGGAACCGTCCCCGTGTCCCGAATGGGCATTGCCCGGACCTTCCAGACCCCCAAGCTGAACCAGTTCGAGACGGCGCTCGGCAATGTGTTCGCCGGCGCGGACCGGACCTCGCTCGGCCCACTGTTGGGGACGCTGTTCCATACCCCGCGGGCCCGGCGCGACGATCGCAAGGCCATGGCGGCATCGTTCGTCGCGCTGGGCGACGTGGGCCTGGTCACCAATGCGTTCGACATGGCCGGACTGATCCCCCACGGGACGCAGCGCCTGCTCGAGATCGCCCGGGCCATGGCCCTCCGACCTATGTTCGTGCTCCTCGATGAGCCGGCGGCCGGTCTTTCCCCCGCAGAGGCGGAGGTGTTCAAGGACGCAGTCCGGATGATGGCCCGCGCCGGGCTGGGCGTGCTCATCGTCGAGCACAACCTGCCCATCGTGTTCGACATTGCCGATGAGGTGACCGTGCTCGACGAGGGCCAGGTCATCGCCACCGGGACGCCGGCCGAGGTGAGCCGCGACCCGGTCGTGGTCCGTGTCTACATCGGGCGGCAGCGTCTGGATCGTCCCGGTGGGGAGGGATCGAGCACGGCAACCCTGGCCCCGGGGGCGACATGACCGGGGCCACGGGCTTCTCCATCGACGGGCTGACCGCGGGATATGGCCGGGTGAAGGTGGTGACCGACTTCACCCTCACGGTGGCGCCGGGCGAAGTGGTGGCCCTGGTCGGGCGCAATGGGGCGGGCAAGAGCACGGCGCTGGCTGCCGCCGTCGGGCTCCGGTTCGGACAAGCCGGCGGCCGCGTGACCATCGACGGGACCGACGTCAGCCAGGAGACCCCCAACGCCATCGTGGTGGCCGGGGTCAGCCTGGTGCCGGAGGGACGCCGGATCTTCCGGGACATGACCGTTCTGGAGAACCTGCGCCTCGGCGCCTTCACCCGTCGGCGCACCTCCCGCCGGGAGATACCCGGCGACATCGAACAGGTCTACGAGCTGTTCCCCGTGCTGTCCCGCTACAGCGGCAAGGTGGCCGGCGCACTGAGCGGCGGACAGCAGCAGATGGTGGCCATCGGCCAGGCGCTCATGAGCAAACCGACGTACTTGTTGCTGGACGAGCCGGCCTCGGGGGTGGCCCCGATCCTGGTCGACGAGATCTACGACACCATCGATCGCCTGGTGGCCGACGGACTCGGGGTGGTGCTGGTCGACCAAAGTGTGGAGCGGGCGCTCGAGCGTTCGAGTCGGTACTACGTCATGGACAACGGTTCGATGGTGCTCAGCGGTGACTCCACCGCGTCGGCCATCGACCAGATCAACCCGATCCTGTTGGGCACGCTCGGCTCGGTGCCGACGCCGTCGACACCGCAGGGCTCGGGCTGACAAGCTCACAGACAGATACGGGCGTCGATCACCAGGCGCACCGCAAAAGGAGGCAGGGACATGGCCGAGACGGGCAACTGGGGACGATGGGGCACCGAGGACCAGCGCGGTGCTCTCAACCTGATCGACGGACCGACGGTGCTCCAGGCCCTGAGCCGGTGCAAGACGGGGAAGGTGTACAGCTTGGCCATTCCCATCGGGCACTTCGCCACCCCCCAGGTATCGGACCGGCCGAACCCCGAGCGCCTGACCCTGGCCGCCCCGGCCGACTCAGCCGTCTACGAGACCTACGGCGCGGTCGAGGGGGTCGGAGCCAACGAGGACCTGATCATCATCCCCAGCCACGCCGGGACCCACATGGACGCCCTGTCCCACGTCTACAGCGAGGGGACCGTGTACAACGGGCATCCCGCCGGGTCGTTCACGCCCAAGTTGGGTGCGGCCAAGTGCGGCATCGAAGCGACCGGGAGCTTCGTCGGGCGGGCCGTGCTTCTCGATGTGGCCGCCTGGGCGGGTGAGGAGTTCCTCGAGGCCGGGCGAGTGGTCACCTCCGATGACCTCGAGTCGACGCGCAGCGCACAAGGGACCGAGGTCCTTCCCGGCGACATCATGATCCTGCGCACCGGTTGGCTGGAGGCCCGACAGAAGCCCGACGGACCGCCGGCCGGGCTGGAGCCGGGCCTGGGTCTCGATGCCGTCAACTTCATCCGGGACCACGACATCGCCGTGGTCGGGGCAGACAATGCCGCCATCGAGTCGATCCCGTTCGACAAGAACATCTTCTTGGCTGTCCACATCGAGCTCTTGGTCAAGCTCGGGGTGACGCTGGTCGAGCACCTGTGGCTGGCCGAGCTGGCCGCCGATCGCTGCTACGAGTCCACGTTGGTGGTGGGCGCCCTGCCCGTGACCGGCGCCACCGGGTCCCCGATCAACCCCATCGCCATCGGCTGACCGAACCGAGGGTCAGAGCTGGCCGGTCATCGAGGCCGGCAGCTCCTGGGGGTACTCGGCGGTGGTGGCCCCGTCGACCAGGAAGGTCTGCCCGCTGACATGGCGAGCGAGGTCGGAAGACAAAAAGAGCAGAGCGGCGGCGATGTCGGAGGGGGCGCCCCAGCCAGTGAGGGTCCCGTCCGACGTCTCCCCGGTGGCTTCGATCATGCGGGGCGTGGCCGTTGCCCCCGGAGCCACCGAGTTCACCCGGATGTTGTCCCGGCGCAGCTCGGCGGCGGCCGATCTGACCAGGGACACGATGCCGGCTTTGGCTGCGCCGTAGGCGCCGTGAAAGGGCGAGCTGGTGGTGCCGCTCATGGAGCTGACGAAGGCAAAACTGCCACCCCCGGCGCGCGTGAGTGCGGGGGCACCGAATTTGATCATCAGGAAGACATGACGGAGGTTCTCATCGTGGGTCCCGTCCCAATCCTCCTCGGTCATGTTGACGATGGAGCTCCATCGAGCGCCCCCGACGATGTCGACCACGCCATTGAGCTGTCCGAACTCGGCTTCGGCCGTGGCGATCGATCGCTCGACGTCGGCCGCCACCCGCAGGTCGGCCACACAGGCAACGCCACCGATCTCGCCGGCCACCGTGGTGGCCCGGTCCTCGAGCACGTCGATGCACAGCACGGAGGCACCCTGGGACGAGAGGGCATGGGCCACTTGGCGCCCCATGCCGAATCCCGCCCCGCCGACGACGAAAGCCCGACCGTCCAGGCGCAAGAGCTGTCCGTAATCGGGAACCGGGCTGTCGTCGATGGACATGGACTCTCCTTCTCGGTCGCCGGCCCCGAGGGCACGCCGACGGGACGGGCCAAGGGCACGGCACTGCGCTCCTGGTGGATCACTATCGTATTCCCGATGGCACTCGCACTCCGGGCTTCCCGCCGCCCCGTCGGTACTCGGGGCCCCTCGGCCCGGCTATCGCTCCTGAGCGACGACGGTAGGTATGGCCGCACCCTGGGCCGCCGCGATGGCGTCGATCAGCGGGTCTGGCATCTCGACCGACACCCCGCGGGCCGACTCCACGGCCACATGCACACCACGACAGGTGGCGATCAGACGCGGGTCGGAGATGTCGGTGACCGACTCCTGCATCACGAACGCCCGCCGCGATCGCGACACCACCGCGATGTGACAGGCCAGTGGGACCCCGGGCATGACCTCGGACTCGTAGCGGATGAGCAACTCGCGGATCATGGGGATGACCGGCTGGTTCCAGATGCCCCCCTCGATGTCCAGGCTCGAGAGGAAGGTGCTCCGGGCTTCGAACAGGACTCGGGCCACGCCGAGGTTGGAGAGGTGGATACCGGGACCATGGCCCTCGTCGGGGGCCATCATGTGGTGGACGAATCCTTCGCCACTGGCCATGGTCGACTCGTCGGCAGTGCTCACGGCGGGCAGGCTATCGGAACGGCTCCTCCCATCCGCTCCCGCGCCACAGTGCCGCGCCGTCCGGGCTGACGTGGACCAATTCGAGGGTCGCTGCGCCGTGGTCACCGGGGGCGCCAGCGGCATCGGTCTGGCCATGGCCGTCGCTTTCGCCGGCGAAGGCATGCGCGTGGTGATCGCGGATCGGGACGACGAGACCGCGGCTGGCGCGGCTGAGGAGCTCGCGTCCTCCTCGGGGGCCGACGTCATGGCCGCCCACGTCGACGTGGCTGACCCCGACTCGGTCGAGACGCTCCGCCATGCGGTGTCCGAGCGGTTCGGGCCCGTCCACCTACTGTGCAACAACGCCGGCGTAGCGGCGCGGCGCCCGCTGGTCGAGACCACTCCGGAGGACTGGGAGTGGATCTTCGGGGTGAACGTCTTCGGTGTGGTCAACGGGCTCCGAGCCTTCCTGCCCGGGATGATCAGGGCCACCGGGCAACGACACCTGGTCAACACCGGGTCGATGTCATCCCTCCGGGTCGGGGTGATGGGCTCCCAGACCATGTACACCGCATCCAAGTTCGCCCTGTTGGGCCTGTCCGAGGCCTTGCGCCAGGAGCTCGATCCCCATGGGATCGGCCTCACCGTGTTGCTGCCCGGTCCCGTGGTCACCGACCTGGCCCGCACCTCGGAGCTCGGTCGACCCCAACAGGTCGCGCCCCTCGAGGGGAACGGGGCCCCGGCGTCGGCCCCCGGTCGGGCCCCGGCGGACTGGATGGACCCGGCCGAGGTGGGCCGGTTGGTGATGCAGGCCATCCGGGAGAACCGGCCCTTTGCCGTCACCCATCCCCAGTTCTGGCCCCAGGTGGCGGCCGTGCAGCAGTCGGTGGCCGATGCCTTCGGTCACCCGCCGGGTCGATCTTGACCGTACTGGTGGCGGACGTTACCCTGACGAACGGTTGGTAGACAGAGCCAGCCGGTACGGAGCGCACGTCGAACCAGCGCAGCGCGGGGGGACACCATGGATCTGCACGATGGGCAGCAGCCACACCGAATCAGCCCAGTGACCGGGTCCGACAGGTGAGCCCTCTGGAGTACGCCCCCGCCGCTCTGCCCGACGAGCTGGCCGCCCATTACCGGCGGGGTGGCTACCGGTCGTCGGTCACCTTGGGCTCGTTGATGCAGCGCAATCAGCAGGAGTTCGGGGTGCTGCCCGCGGTGATCGACGGCGACACCACCCTCAACTGGTCGGAGCTGATCGGCCTGGCCGCCCGCTTCGGTGGGTACCTCCAGGCCAATGGCATCGGGCCCGGTGACGTGGTGCTGTGGCAGCTGCCCAACTGGTGGGAATCACTGGCTGTGGCCTACGGGGTGTGGGCCGCCGGCGCGGTCAGCAGCCCGGTCGTCCCCATCTACCGCGAGCACGAGCTCCGTCAGGTGATCCAAGCGGTACGGCCCCGATGTGTGGTCGTACCCGAGTCGTTCCGCGGCATCGATCACGTCGCCCTGGTGTCCGACGCCTGCGATGCCGTCGGCCACCAGCCCGATCTGCGTGTGGTGCTGAGGGGTGCGGCCACCGGCTGGACCATGTTCGACGATGCCACCTCGGGGACGCCCTACATCGCCGACAACGTCGACGTCGATGCTCCGGCGTTGGTCGGCTTCACCTCCGGGACCACGTCGGGGGCCAAGGGAGTGGCCCACAGTTCGGCCAGCTTCATCAGTTCGGGGCTCCGGTCCTCTCGGCAGGCGGCCTACGGCTGGAAGGACCGCGCCTACATGCCCGCGCCCCTGGCCCACGCCACCGGTCTGCTCTCGGCCGTGGCCATTCCCTCGTTCACCGGCTGCTCGGTGGTGCTGCGCGACCGGTGGGACGCCGAACAGGCCATCGACGACATCGCCGCCTTCGGCGTCACCTTCTCGTCCGGAGCGGCCATCTTCATCCAGGAGCTGCTGGCCGCCCTGGACAGTAGGGGCCAGGACCGTTTGGAGCTGAGTGGCTACCCCTGCGGTGGCTCCACCATCCCGACGTCGCTGGCCCTGGCGGCCGAAGCGGTGGGCATGCACCCGGCCCGTTCGTGGGGGATGACCGAATGTCCCGGTGTGACCTCGAGCGCGCCGTTCGAGCCCAAGGAGATCCGGTGCGGCACCGACGGCCGGATCGCGCCGGGTTGCGAGGTGCGGGTGGTCGACTTCGACGGGAAGGAGCTGGGACCCGACCAGATCGGGGAGTTCCACATTCGGGGCCCACAGCGCGCCCTCGGGTACCTGGATCCCGAGCACACCCGTGACGGTTTCGACGACGAGGGTTGGTTCCGAACCGGTGACCTCGGGTTCCTCACCGCCGAGGGCGTGTTGTCGATGACCGGCCGGTCGAAGGAGATCATCAACCGGGGGGGCGAGAAGATCTCCGGTCGTGAGATCGAGGATCTGTTGGCCCAGCACCCCGGCATCATCGAGGCATCCGTCGTGCCCGCTCCCCATCCCCGCCTGGGCGAGCAGCCCGCCGCCTTCATCCTCACCCAGGGGGCCAGCCCCCCGACGGAGAAGGACCTGTGCGATTTCCTGCGCAACGCCGGTCTGGCTCCCCAGAAGATCCCCGGGGTCTGGCGCCACGTGGAGGAGCTGCCGCGAACCGCATCGGGCAAGGTCAAGAAGTACGTGCTCCAAGCCGAGCTGGCCGAGTAGGTCAGTGAGCGGCGGAGCGGCGAGGTGAGACGATGATCGAGCGCAGCTCTCTGCTGGCGGGAAAGGTCGTCGTGGTCAGCGGTGTCGGTCCCGGGCTCGGTCGCCACATCGTCGAGCACGCCGCCGCCGCCGGCGCCTCGGTCATGCTCAGCGCCCGGTCTCAGGACTACCTGGACGCCCTGACGGCCGAGCTGGGCCGGGCCTACGGCGCCGATCGCCTGGGCACGACGCGCTGCGACGTCACCGCCGACGCCGAGTGCCGTGCCCTCATGGCCGCCACCGAGGACCGGTTCGGTGGGGTGGACAGCGTGGTGGCCAATGCCTTTGCCACCGGCTCCTACAACGTCACGTTGGAAGAGGCCGATGTGGACTCGTGGATGCCGGCGTTCGACGTGAACTTCTTCGGCTCGCTGCGGTTGGTGAAAGCAGCCATCCCCGCCCTCAAGCGTCGGGAGGGTGGGACGGTGGTGTTCGTGGGCTCGCAGATCGTGCGCCGGGTGCGGGCGGGCCGCGGAGCCTATGCGTCGTCCAAGGCCGCCCTCCTCACCGCGTCGCACGTCCTGGCCCGTGAGCTCGGTCCTTACGACATCCGGGTCAACACCGTGGTGCCCGGCCGGATGTGGGGGCCATCCCTGCACACCTACATCGGGCGCCTGGCCGAGGAGCGAGGCACGTCGTTCGACGAACAGGTGGGAGTGATGGTGAACGATGTCTCACTGCCCAAGTTGGCCACCGACGAGGAGTGTGCCCGGGCCGTGGTCTTTTTGGCCTCGGAGCTCTCGGCCGCCATGACCGGCCAGGCCATCGACACCAATGCCGGCGAGACGTTCCACTAGATCCCGTGAGACGTCCGCACCGATCAGTAAGCTCATGCCGGCATCTCCGGCTCCCTGCCCATCGCGACAGGGACACCGGCTGTGCTCAGCATCGACTTCAGCAACTAAAGGAATCCCGTGGCAAGTAGTCAAGGTTCGCAATCGCCCAGTGGGGTCGGCCCGACCAAACCGAGGCCAAACGCCCGGCGCTCCAAGCCCATGGACAGCGAGGCCCGCTGGGAGGAGATCATCGAGGTGGCGTCGGCCACGTTCCTCAAGAACGGGTACGAGGGAACCAGTCTCCAGGAGATCGCGTCCGAGGTCGGGATCCTCAAGGGAAGCATCTACTACTACATCAAGACGAAAGAAGACCTCCTCTTCGAGATCGTCGATCGGGCCCAGATCCTCTACCTGACGACTCTGGAGGAGGACGAGGAGACGGCGTCGGCCACCGCCCCGGTCCGCCTGACCGCGTTCATCAAGCGATGGATCACCCTGACCTTGAAAGAGCAGCGGGGCTACCGGGTGGCCGAGCGTTCGTTCACCCGGCTGAGCCCCAAGCGTCTCAAACTGGTGATCGAACGGCGGGACAACTTCAGCGACTTCGTCAAGAGCATCCTCATGCAAGGAGTCAAGGAGGGGGCGTTCGACCCGGCGGTGGACGTGTCCCTGGCCACCATCACCGTGTTCGAACTGCTCAACAGCACCCAGGAATGGCACCAGCCCAAGGGCCGGCTTTCCAAGGAGAACGTGGCCGAGTGGTACGCCCAGTTCATCGTCCGGGGCCTGGGCGGACCCCACTGGAAAGGGGCGGCCACCGACTGACCGGCGTCAGTCCGCCGTCGGGTTCTCAGACGTGCGGTAGCGGCTGGGAATGTCGATGAACCCCTCTCGGCGGAGGAACCGCCACCGGCCGCGCTCTCTGGTCAGCTGGTCGCGATGGCGTCCGAGCATGGTCACCGTGGCGTTGTCCTGCTTGTCGCGGGCGACCACTGTCCACATGACTTCGGACGTGGCCCGGTCACCATCCAGTTCGATGATGGGGTTGGACACGACGTGGAAGCTCGAGCCCCGTGCCCCGTCCATGGTCTTGGCCATGAGGGCCTCGATGGCCGCCGGGCCCTTTGCCCGTCCGACCGGGCCGAGCAGTACCTCGCCGTCGTCGGCGAACAGCCCCCCGTAGGATGCGAATTCACCGCTGTCGAGATAGTGGCCGTAGTCGATGAACAGTTGGCGGATCTCTTCGAGGTCCTCCAGCCGCTGCAGGCGATCGGCCAGCGCTGTCTGGTTGTCTGCCGTCTGCTTCTCTGTCATCGTGTCCCCCTCGCTCATCCGTCGTCCACCACGTGGAGGACGGCCTTTCCCGATATTCGCCGTTCCCGCAACGCTTCCATGGCGCTGTCGGCCTCGTCCCAGCTTCGTTGCCAGCTGATGCCGGTGTCGAGTCGGCCCTCGGCCACCAGGTTCCCGAGGATGGCCAGCCCGGTGGGGGAGGTGGCGTCGGCCGCTTGATGGTGGGAGAAGCCGAGGCCGTGGAGGGAGGCGTTGGTGAAGAACCAGTCCGGGGGGACGGCGCCGGGATCACCCGACGAACGACCGTAGGTGACGATGGCCCCGCCCGGGGCCACCCGGGTGAAGGCGGCGGACAGCGAGGCACCACCCACCGACTCCAGGATCAGGTGCGCGGGTACCCCGGTACCGGCCAGGCCCTGCTCCACGCTGAGACCGGTGATGCCCAGCTCGGTGACGGCCTCGGTGCGCGCCGGGTCGGCGCCCACGATGGCGATCACGTCGGCACCCGACATGGCGGCCAGCTGGATGGCCAGGCGCCCGACTCCGCCCGCCGCGCCGGTGACGATCACCGTCCGTCCCAACAGGGAGCCGCCCAGGCGAAGGGCATAGAGGGCGGTGAGGCCGGCCACGCCCAGGGTCGACCCCTGGGCGAAGCTCACCGCGGCCGGCAGCACGGCCAGGGTGGCCGTGGGCACGGCGACCAGCTCGGCCCAGGCCCCCCGGCTCTCGGCGTAGCCGAACACCCGGCTGCCCACGGCAGGCCCCGATCCGTCGGCCGCCGCCTGGGCCACGGTTCCGGCCACATCCCATCCCATCACCGTGCCGGCCGGAAGGGTGCGGATGTGCCCGACCTCGCCCCGGTTCAAGGAGAAGGCGTGGACGCGCACGACGGCCTCGAAGGGCGCGGGGTCCGGTTCGCTCACCGTTCGCCGCTCCAGGCTGGTCGGGCTATCCGGTGCCACTACCAGGGCGAGCATGGTTCCTCCCGGGGCTCTGAGGTTGGTGCGGCGCCGGGGCGCCGTGCCTTCATGGCGCTACGCAGTTGTTGTGGAGGGTGCCGATGCCTTCGATGGTGCTGGCCAGCTGGTCGCCGGGTCGGAGGTAAACCGGTGGGGTCCGGGCGTGGCCCACGCCGGCCGGGGTGCCGGTGAAGATGAGGTCCCCGGGATAGAGGGTGATGATGGCCGACAGCCTGCTGACCAACTCGGGTACCGAGAAGATGAGCTCGGAGGTGCGAGCTCGCTGGACTTGGCGTCCGTTCACCGAGCAGTCGATGGCCAGATCGTCGGGGTCGTCGAACTCGTCCACCGTCACCAGTTCGGGGCCGATCGGTCCGAAGGCGGGGAACGACTTTCCCAGTGAGAATTGCGGTGCCGGCGGTCGCAGCTGCACGGCCCGGTCCGATATGTCCTGTCCCACGGTGAGGGCGGCGACGTAGTCCCAGCCCCGGCCTTCGGGGATGTGATGGGCCGTTCGGCCCATGACCGCCACCAGCTCGACTTCCCAGTCGACCGTCCCGCTGGCAATGGGGATGTCCGAACCGGGTCCGGCGATGCAGCTGGGGAACTTGGTGAACGCCGACGGCTCCTCGGGGGCGGAGAAGTTCGATTCCCCCACATGGAGCTGGTAGTTGAGGGCGATGCCCACGACCTGGCGAGGCCGGGGGACCGGAGCCAGCAGCGCACCGGACTGCACCGTTGCATCGGCAGCGGAGGCCCCGCCGGCCCAACCCACGAGGTCGTCCCACACTTCGAGGCAGGCCTGTGGGTCGCTCGGCAGCTTGTCTCCCGAGGCCTGGGCCACGTCGATGGTCCCGCCGCTTACCAGCAGCTGCATCCGTCCGCCGAGGTTGGCAAAGCGCATATCCGGGTCTCCTATCGCTGGTGGTCGGTGCGGCTCACAGGACGGTGTCCTCCCGCCCCGCCGCGCTCTGTCCCGTGGGGAAGTGACGGATCATGGACTCCTGGGAGAACGAGGCTACGAGCTGGCCGGATCGGGTGAACACCTGCCCCCGGCCAAAGGCCCGGCCCCGCCCGGCGAAGGGGCTCTCGTTGGCCAACAACATCCATTGGTCGGGGGCGACGTCCTCGTGAAAACTGATGGTGTGCCCGACGATACCCGTCGAGATCTCACGGTGGGCGACCGATTGGCCCACGCCGGCATGGGGTCGCATGGCCGTGCCGATCAGGAAGCTGGCCGTGGCGTGGGCCAGGAGCGCCTGGTTGACGACCAGGTTGTCGGGTGGGCCCGACGTGCGTACCCAGACGAGCACTTCGGCCGGCCCGGTGGACTCGGCGTCGAGGATGTCCACGCCACCCACCGTTCGTATCTCCCGACCCTCTACCGGCTCACCCCAGGGCACGGCGGCATCGGGCCCGTCGACGGCGGGGGCTTCAGGGCCGTGCCGGATCAGGTCGTCCTCGCCCCCGTCCAACAGGATCTGACCCCGAGCACAGGGTCGGTCACCCTGCCACACCGTGGTTGTCACCATGGACAACGTCCGTCCGCCATGGAGCAGGTCCACGGTGACGTCCATGTCCTCGTCGACCAGGACGGGACGGGCGAACAGCCCGTGGGCCGACTTGACCGACTTGGTCCCGGCGGGGTCGACGGTGGCGGCAGCCACCATCATTTGCGCCAACAGCTGGCCGCCGAAGACGACGCCCCGCTCGCCCGTTCCCGCGTTGGAGAACCGGCACCGTCCCTCGTCGACCCGTTCGAATTCCAGGGCTGATGCCAAATCCGCGGCTTGCGCCATTCGCCCCCCCTTTGGAGTGATGCCCAGCCCAGTGTGGCAGTTCCGATAGGGGTTCTCAATACCAAACGATTGGTTGACGGCTGACCCCGCCGATGGTAGAAACTGCCGGTAAGGCCCACGCGATCTCGGCTACCGGTGAGATGGTGCTCGGTGGTCGGGGCCTGCGGATCTGTCGATGGGGGAACGCAAGGATGACGATTCTAGGAGTCGGCCACCGCGTGACCGGCCCGGTCCGATAGGGCGACGAGCACCGTGGACTTCGCCTTCACCGCCGAAGAGAACGCTTTCCGCCAGGAGGTGCGGGCCTTCCTGGACGCCGAGCTCCCGCCGGACAAGGCCTTCAACCACGAGTTCAACGAGGACCCCGACCTGTGGCGCTTCGCCTTCGAGTTCACCAGGAAGGTCGGGGCCCGCGGCTGGATCGGTCTGACCTGGCCGGTCGAGTACGGAGGACTGGGCCGGACCCAGACCGAACGACTGATCCTGGCCGAGGAGTTCACCGCCCGGGATGCCCCGATGGTGAACGCCATCGGCTGGGGACTGGCCGCCGGGGCCCTGCTGGTCGGCGGGAGCGAGGAGCAGAAGAAGCGGTTCCTTCCCGGCATCGCCGCCTTCGACCGTTTCTGGGCCGAGGGTCTGACCGAGCCGGACTCGGGGTCGGACCTGGCCTCCCTGTCCACCCGGGCGGAGCGTGACGGAGACGATTGGATCGTCACCGGGCAGAAGACGTACACCACGTGGGGACACCACGCCGACGTGATGTTCCTGGCCGCACGGACCGACCCGGAGGCGCCGCCCCATCACGGGATCAGCGTGTTCTGCCTCGACTTGAACGCCCCCGGCGTCTCGCTCGCCCCGCTGTACAACATGGCCGGCGGGCGGCAGAACCACACCTACCTGGACGGCGTGCGCGTGCCCGGCACCATGCTCATCGGCGAGGAGGGCAAGGGCTGGAGCTACATCATGAACGCCTTCTACGCCGGTGGCGGCGCCGGCGCCCGGCACGCCGAGATGCGGCTCATGCTCGACGAGGTCATCAACTACTGCAACACGACCACCCGCGGCGGCGTGCTGTTGATCAAGGACCCCATCGTGCGCTCACAGCTGGCCGAGCTCGAGCTGATGGTCGAGACCGAGCGCCTGCTCAGCTACGAATCGCTGAGCAATGCCACCAACCGACGTCCCCCGCAGTTCGGCGGCGCCCTGGGGGTGGTGGTGTCCAAGGAGAACAAGCCGCTGTTCGCCCAGACCATCACCAAGATCGTCGGTCCGTTGGCTCAGCTCCGCCAGGAGAGCCGGTGGGCACCCTTCGACGGTGGAGCCGAAGCCTGGTACCGGTGGTCCTATGCCAACCACGCCGGTGGCACCTCACAGGTCAAGCGCATGGTGCTGGCCACCCGCGGGCTGGGCCTGCCCCGGTGAGCGGACCGGAGACGACGTAGTCATGGACACCACCCTCGACGACGGCCATGAGGAACTGGGCCGGATCGCCCGACAGTTGTTCGAGGCCCGCTGCCCGCTGGCCACCGTCCGACAGCTCGAACAGGACGATCTCGGCTACCTGCCCGCCCTGTGGGAGGAGATGGCCGGTCTCGACTGGTTGAGCCTCACCTACCCCGAGGCCCTGGGCGGCTCGGGCGGGACGCTGGTGGACCTGAGCGTCATCTATCAGGAGCTGGGCCGGTCGCTGGTGCCCAGCCCCCACCTCGCCTCCGCCGTCATCGCCGGGGAGGCCCTGGTCCGGGACCAGAGCAGCCGTCATCACGACCTGCTGGCCTCGATGGTGGCGGGCCGGGCCATCGTGGTCCCCGCCCTCATGGAGGAAGACGCCGGCTTCGGGCCCGACGCGGTGAACCTGCCCTCTCGGGCCACACCGGCCGGGTACGAGATCGACGGGACGAAGATCCTGGTGCCCTACGCCCACGTGGCCACCCGGGTGCTGGTGGCGGCGCGCAGCCAGGCTGGGCCCGACGGGACCACGCTCTTCCTGGTCGATCCGGCCGCCGACGGCGTGGCCATCACGCCCATGCCCAACATCGCCGATATTCCGTTGTTCGCCGTGACCTTCGATTCGGTCGTGTTGTCGTCCGAGGACGTGGTGGGGGAGATCGGTCAGGGTTGGTCGCTGCTGGGGCCGGCGCTCGACCGGGCCACGGTGCTGCGCTGTGCCGAGATCGTCGGCGCCGGGAAGCAGCTGCTCGAGCTCTCGGTCGAGTACGCCCTCCAGCGCAAGCAGTTCGGGCGGCCTATCGGCCAGTTCCAGGCGGTGCAGTTCCTGTGCACCGATATCGCCATCGACACCCATCTGACCGAGCTCCTCTGCCATCAGGCCGCGTGGCGACTCGACAACGGCCTGCCGGCGCGACGCGAGGTGTCCATGGCCAAGGCTCAGGCCAGCCGGGCCATCCAGCGCATCGTGCATCGGGCCCACGAGGTCCATGCCGGGGTGGCCTTCATGGTCGAGACGGACGTGCAGCTCTATACCCGTCGGGCCAAGCACTGGGAGTTCGACCTGGGTGACGCCCGCTACCACGACGACATGATCGCCGCCGGTCTCGAGGTCTGAGGAACCGCCGGCACCGGGGCCAGCTGCATGTTCCACATTCGACAACAGGAGGGCAGTGATGGCAGACCAGAAGAAGCACTACGACCTCGACTGGATCGTGTCGGTCGATGACCACGTCATCGAGCCGGGCAACGTGTGGATGGACCGGTTGCCCAAGAAGTACAAGGACGTCGGTCCGCGCATCATCACCGAGTCCGACGGCCAGGAGTACTGGGTCTACGAAGACACCAAGCAGGTCACCGGGGGCCTGGGGGCCACGGCCGGCCGCCCACCCGAGGACATCACCGTGGAGGGCTATCCCTACAGTGAGATGCGCCCGGGGTGCTACGACCCCAAGGCGCGGTTGGAGGACATGAACGAGGCCGGGGTGCTGGCCTCCATCAACTTCCCGTCCATCCCGCGCTTTTGTGGCCAGCTGTTCTGGGAGGCCAAGGACAAGGACCTGGCCCTGCTGTGCGTCCAGGCCTACAACGACTGGATGATCGACGAGTGGTGCGCCACCGATCCCGGTCGCTATATCCCCCTGACCATCATCCCCCTGTGGGATCCGCAGCTGGCGGTCAAGGAGATCGAGCGCACCGCGGCCAAGGGCTCGCACTCCTTTTGCTTCTCGGAGAACTTCGAGCCGCTCGGCCTCCCCACCATCCACGATCCCAGCGGCTACTGGAAGCCGGTGATCGCCGCGGCCGAGGCCAACGAGCAGGTCCTGTCCATCCACATCGGCTCCTCGTCCACCATGTACAAGATCGCCTCCAACTCGCCGTTCATGGCCAACATGTCCATGGGAGCCATCCGCCCGGCGGCGTGCATGCTGTCGTGGATCTTCTCCGGTCTGTTCCAGGAGTTCACTGAGATCAAGATCGCCCTGTCCGAGGGGAGCATCGGCTGGATCCCCTGGTTCCTGGAACGGTCCAAGCAGGTCCTCGAGACCCAGCGCCACTGGGTGGCCAAGGGCGAACAATTCGGGGGTAACGGTGTCGAGGGCGCGCACGCCGTGTTCGGCGGTGAGGCCGACGTGTTCAAGATCGACGTCTACCAGGACTACCGGAAGCACTTCTACGGCTGCTTCATTGACGACGCCACCGGTCTGGGGATGCTCGACGTGGTCGGTGAGGACAACGTGATGATCGAGATGGACTACCCCCACTCCGACACCACCTGGCCGCACTCGCTGAAGCTGGCCCACGAGCGCCTGAACCACGCCAAGTTGCCCGAGGAGCTCCAGTACAAGATCCTACGGGGCAACGCCGAGAAGCTCTACCAGTTCACCCCGTCGGCGCCGCCCGCCATGTAGCTGGCCACTCCGGGGCACGACACATCGGTGCCGAGTACCGAAACACATTGGGGGGACCGTGGAGATCGCTGACTATCGAGTCGATGTCGAGGCGTCGGTCATCGACGACCTCTCGCACCGGCTGGCCCGGACCCGGCTGGCCGAGGAGCCTGCCGATGCCGGTTGGGACTACGGCACCAACGCCGGCTACCTGGCCGGGCTGGTCGACTACTGGCGCACCGGCTTCGACTGGTTCGAGCAACAGGATCGGCTGAACCAGCTGCCCCAGTTCCGGGCCTCGGTCGACGGGGTCGACGTCCATTTCGCCCACCTCCGGGGACGGGGGCCGAACCCCATGCCACTGGTCCTGGTCCACGGTTGGCCCAGCGGGTACCCGGAGATGACCAAGCTGGCTCCGTTGCTGGCCGATCCCGGCGCCCACGGCGGCGATGCCGACGACGCTTTCGACGTCATCGTGCCCTCGCTGCCCGGTTTCGGGTTCTCCGGGCCGACCGGGATCCGCGGCTTCGGGTACCACCGGGCTGCCGCTGCCTTGCACCGGGTCATGGCCGAGGGACTGGGCTATGACCGGTACGGTCTGCACGGCACCGGCCTGGGGGCCTACGTCAACGGTTGGATGGCCTTCGCCCACCCAGAGGTTGTGGTCGGCGTGCACACCCACGATCCCGCCCTCATGCCGCTGGCGTCCTTCGAGCCGCCGGCGCCCCCCGCCACTCAGGCCGAGTTGGACTTTGGCGCCTACGCCCGGGACTGGGGGGCCGAAGAGGGGGCCTACGCCCAGCTGCACCGGACCAAGCCCCAGAGCATCGGGCACGCCCTCAACGACTCACCGGCCGGCTTGGCCTCGTGGCTGGTGGAGAAGCACCGGTCGTGGAGCGACTGTCACGGCGACCTCGAGCGGCGCTACAGCAAAGACGAGTTCCTGACCGGCGCCACCATCTATTGGGTGACGGGAACCATCGCCTCGTCGCTCCGCGCCTATTTCGAACGGGTCACCGCCGACCCACCCATGGAGCCGGGCCGGCGCCTGCCCGTGCCCACCGGGGTGGCCATGCCCCGGTTCGAGCCCACCTTTCCGCCGCGGCGAGCGCCCCGCGAGATGATCGACCGCGTGCACGACGTGCGCCACTGGGTCGATCTGCCCACCGGCGGTCACTTCGCCTCGTGGGAGGAGCCCCAGGCCGTGGCCGACAGCATCCGGGCGTTCTTCCGCCCCCTGCGGTGAACCCGTTGATCGACGAACAAGGAGGAAGTCGTGGCTGACCAGGCGACATTCGTGGTCCAGACCAGGCCCGAGCACTACGAGATCCGCCAGGCGCCGTTGCCTGACATCGGAACCGACGACGCCCTGGTGGCGTTGGAGGGCTGTGGCGTGTGCGGCACCGACGTGGAGGTGTTCGAGGGAGCGCTGGGGGATCGCTACCCGATCGTGCCCGGCCACGAGCCCTTCGGCCGCATCCTGCGCATCGGCCCGGCGGCCAGGGCCAAGTGGAACGTCGACGAGGGGGATCGGGTGGCCGTCCACTCCACGCTGACCTGTGGGCGCTGCCGCACCTGCCGGGCCGGGCTCCGGGGGTGCACGGCCCCCGAGTTCGCCGACACGACGATCTACGGGTTCCGCTCGCCCGACGTGGCTCCTGCCCTGTGGGGTGGGTTCGCCTCCCATCTCTATCTGGCCCCCGAGGCCATCGTGGTCCCCATGTCGCCCGACATCAGCGTGGCCACCGCCTCGTTGTTCAACGTCATGTCCAACGGTGTCGACTGGGTGCTCGACGTCGGCGGCTTCCGGGCCGGCATGTCCATCGCCATCCTGGGCCCCGGACCTCGGGGCATCGCCTCGGTCATCGCCGCATCGGCCGCCGGGGCCGGCGAGATCACCGTCACCGGTCTGGCCGTGGACCGTGAGCGCCTGAACCTGGCCCGGGAGATGGGGGCCGATCACGCCCTCGACGTGACCGGCGCCGTGGTGGTCGACGAGGTGCTGGGGGCCATGTCCGCCCCGCCCGATCTGGTCATCGACTGCACGCCGATGTCGCTCAGTTCGGTCACCGACGCGGTGCGCATTGCCGGGCGCAAGGGCACCGTCGTCCTGGCCGGCATGAAGGGCCCCAACGGGATGGCGGAGATCCCGGTGGACCTGGTCTCGGCCAAGCAGCTCACGCTGAAAGGGGCGGTGTCCCGATCGCTGGCCTCGATGGAGTACGCCATCTCGCTGCTCGAGTCGGAGCGGTGGCCCTTCGAGACCTTCGCCAGCGACGCCTACCCCATCGATCGGGCCGAGGACGGCCTCCGGGCCCTGATCGGCGAGGACAAGCCCATGCACGTGCGCATCGTCCCCGAGGCCTGAGATGGCACCCGCCGGTGCCGGACTCACCAGCGTCGTCTTGGACCAGGCCACCGTGTTGGCTGAGGGCCTGTCGTTCCCCGAAGGTCCGGTGGTGTGCTCGGACGGCAGCGTGCTGGTCACCGAGATCGAGGCCGGCCGGGTCACCCGGGTGACGACCGACGGTCAGGTCGAGGTGGTGGCCGTGTGCGGGGGCGGCCCCAACGGGGCGGCCATCGGGCCCGACGGGGCGCTGTATGTCTGCAACAACGGCGGTCGGTTCGCCGACGGGAACTGGAAGGGCGGTTGGATCGAGCGGGTCGACCTGGCCACCGGCACTGTCGATGTGCTCTACAGCCATGATGGCGATCGTCGTCTGTCCGGTCCCAACGACATCGTGTTCGACAGGGCCGGCGCCTTCTGGTTCACCGACACCGGCAAGTTCCAGGGCCGACAGCGCGACGTCGGCTCCCTGTACTACGCCACCATCGACGGGAGCAGGCTGGAGGAGGTGGTCTTTCCGGCCGAGAGCCCAAACGGGATCGGGATCTCGCCCGACGGTGAGACGCTCTATTACGCGGAGACGGTGACGGCCCGGCTCAGGGCCCGCGTGGTCACCGGCCCGGGAGAGCTGGCCCCGGTGGTGGGCCACGGCGCGGAGTCGGTGCTCTGTACCATGCCCGGTCTGTGTGGCTTCGACTCGCTGGCCGTCGATGCCACCGGCAACATCTGCATCGCCACCCTGGTCACCGGGGGCATCACCTCCATCGCCCCCGATGGGGCGACGGTGACCCACTACCAACTGCCGCCGGACCTGGAGGACCACATGACCACCAACCTGTGCTTCGGCGGTCCGGGTCGGGCGACGGCCTTCATCACCCTGGGCTCCACCGGGCGCCTGGTCTCCTGTCCCTGGCCTGTCCCCGGCCTCGAGCTGGCCTACAACTGCTGAACCATCCCGGTGCCAGGGCTACCATCCGCCAGGCGAAGCACCGACGAGAATGGGGGAGGACATGATCCAGGAATCTGAGGTTCGCTCCGCGCTGGTCGAGGTGGCCGCTCTGGTCCAGGCGGACGGCGGCGACATCGAATTGGTCTCGGTCGACACCGCGTCGGGAGCGGTCGGCCTTCGCCTGCTGCTCCAATCGGCGAACTGCGCCGAGTGCGTCCTGCCCAAAGCCATGCTCGAGGGCGTCGCCAC
>DASZLD010000245.1:0-25982 GCA_035552655.1 Acidimicrobiales bacterium | reverse complement strand
GAACCACCGCCATTCGCACGATAAGACATTTGTCCTCGTCGTGCGGAAGCGGACGGATCTTCTTGAAAAGGTAATCCCCTTCTTCGAGAGAAACCCATTAGTGAGTTGCAAGCAGCAAGAGTTCACCACCTTCGTACGAATAGTGCGTGGGATGTACGCCGGTGAGCATCTTGTGCCGGAGGGTTTCGAGCGGCTAGCCGCAGAAGCACTCCGAATGAATGGTGATGGTCGGTATCGCCGGCTTCACCTTGTTGCCTCACAGTCCAGAATCCTCAGAGACCATATGCCAGGCACCCCCTGTAGTTCAGGGGCGTGAAGATATGGTCCGATCTGCATGGCGACATGCAGAGCCAGGCAGAAATGCCCTGGCCCTCGGCGCGAACGCGCCGGTGGTAACAAGAATGTCGGTCCCTATCCGATGCAGCCGTAGGAGATTTGAGGAAGGCTGTCCCTAGTACGAGAGGACCGGGACGGACGAAGCTCTCGTGTGTCAGTTGTCCTGCCAAGGGCACTGCTGATTTGCGACCTTCGGGTGGGATAAGCGCTGAAAGCATCTAAGCGCGAAGCTCGTTCCTAGATGAGATCTCCCACAGGGTAAACCTGGTAAGGCCCGTGGCCAGACGACCACGTTGATAGGCCGGAAGTGTAAGTGCGGCAACGCATTCAGCTGACCGGTACTAATCGGCCGAGGGCTTGGAAACTTGCTCGTGCTCGCTATGGAACGCTCAGGGGTGACCGATCTCGGTCACGCCTGGCTCGCTATGGATCCCGTCGGATTCGTGGTTTGAGCCTGAGCGCACGATTTCCGGTGGCCATGGCGGCGGAGAGACACCCGTTCCCATTCCGAACACGGCAGTTAAGCCCGTCAGCGCCGATGGTACTTGGGGGGTAGCCCCCTGGGAGAGTAGGACGCCGCCGGGATTTCTCAGTACAAAGCCCCCCGCTCACGCGGGGGGCTTTGTCGTATCCGGACTCGGAGGCGGCAGGGAGGCGAAGTTCTCCCCGAACCAGAAGTCAAGCGCTACATACCGCGGAATTGCGGGCCTGTGTGCCTATTCTGTCGTCATGTCGTTGGGAGGCCATATCCAGAGGTTGACTGATTCCGACATGTTGGATCCGATCGACTATCCCTTTGGGTTTCCTCAGGACTCGTATCTCTGGAAGCACGGAAAGGTGCTTCCGCGAGAGAACTTCGGCGAAGCCGATACCGCTGGTCGAATTGCGGTTCTGGCCATTGGTTCGAACGCATCTCCGCGACAGCTCAATAGAAAGTTCCTGAGAGAGCCCTGGATGCCCGAGGAGGGCACCGAGTGCGAAATCGCTGTCGCCAAGGTCACAGTCGTTGGAATTGATGTTGTCTACGCAGCTCATCAAGCTGGGTATGGATCCATTCCAGCGACAGTTGTGGACTCTCCCGGGACCAAGGTTTCTCTGTTCATCACTTGGCTGACCACTCGTCAGTTCGAACGAATGAATGAAACCGAACGTCTCGGCTCACGCTATTTCCTACGGGCCATTGACCGCGTCGAGGATGACCCGCGGGTGCTCGATTCTGTCTACTGCTATGTCGCCAAAGAGGGAGCAGCCTTATTGGGCGACGGGTTACTCGCACTTGATGGAATTGTCGTGGAGAACAGTCAACTTGCGCGCGGTGATCAGCGTCGGGCTTGGGATCTCCTCGCCGCCGATATGTCGTACTCGAGTGGCCCTGACCTACTTGCATCGACATTGACGAGCGATCTGAGGCGTCAAGAGGTTGCATCTCACCTGCTCGATCGCCGTATACCGCTGGCGGCGCAAACGATCGAGGGATTCCCAATCGTTTCTGGAACCGCACTTCGTCGCCACAAGAGTCGGAACCATCCCTCCGTCATGGCTGCTACCTCGACCTGATCCACCGGTTATTTCCACCGGTTATTTCCGTTATTTCCACCGGTTATTGAGAAGATGGCTTCGTCTGGTCGGTGATGACGAGCTTCATGGGGCCTTGCCGGAAGCGATCAGGTCCCGTTGATGGCACCGGATCGCGGCAAGCTTCGTCCGTTGCCCCAGTCCGCATCGGCGATGGGATCGCCGTCGTAATCGTGATGGTCAGGCTCTGGACTGGCCTCAGCTAGTGGGCCCTTCCGTGCCTGTCCAGCCTGCGGGGCTATTCGGCCCGTTGACTACACTTATCTCCTATGACCCCTCGAACACCGTCTGGTTCTCCGCGCCCGCGTGGCACTGGCGGTTCCCAGAGCCGGGGGCAAGGCCCCAGGCAGGGCGGGTCGGGGAAGACGGGGCAAGGTGGCGCCCAGCGAAGCAGTGGTGGAGCTGGCCAAGGCGGGAGGGCGGGGCGCGGCGCTCAGGGAAGCCCGGGCGGGCAAGGGCGACCGTCGGGGTCGCGGAGCCAGTCGGGTCCACGGCCCGGTGGGGCTGAGCGGTCCGGGACCGGCCGACCAGGTGCCGGATCGGACCGGAGCCCATCGAGAAGCAGATCCGCCGGACCATCGAGCGACCGTTCCTCGACGCGCGGTTCGAGCGGGTGGGACTCGAGCAGTGGCAGTCGGGGTGGATCCGGACCTCCAGCCAGCGGATCCGGACGGCCTTCCAGCGGATCCGGACGTCCAGCCAGCGGTTCCGGTCGGCCACCGAGCAGATCTGGGCGACCGGCGGCCCGACCGATACGGGACGAAGGCACTGGATCGAGTCGTCCGGCACCTCGCCCATCAGGTCGGCCGACAGCTCGCCCACAACGGGGCGATAGTGCCGGGTCGGGGCGACCGGCCTCCGGCCCCCGTCGACCTGGTCGCACCGATGACAGGCAGGGCAGCAACCCGAGGCCGGGCAGCAACCCGAGGCCGGGCGGTTCTGGCCGACCGAGTGGGCAGGGGAGTGGCCGTACCGACCGACGGCCCTACGAAGATCGATCATCGGTGGTTCGCAAGGGTTGGGGCAGCGTGGCCCGCCGAGGGGCCAGCACGGTGCGGGACGGGAACGATGGCCACGGTGCTGGTGAGGACTCACCCGATGACCGTCGTCAGCGACGCACCCGGGCCGACGCCTTCGAGCCCGAGCAGTGGGTGGAGTCGGACCGCCGTCCGGCCCGCCGGGGCGCGGATTCGCCCAAGTCGCTGTCCCGCCGTCCGGTCCCGGTCGAAGCTCCGGCCGAATTGCCTCCCGACATCGCCAACGAGCTGGCATCAGCCGCTGGGCCGGACTGGAGCACGCTCCGGCCCCGTATCAGCGAGCGCATGGCTGCGGGAATCGGCGCCTATGAACGGGAGCGGTATCGGGATGCGTCCCGCATCCTCAAGACCGTGGTCGACGCCGTTCCCAACGCCCCTTCTGCTCGTGAGCTGGTGGCGCTCAGCCAGTACCAGCAGGGATTTTGGAAGGCGGCCCTGCCTAACCTGGAGGCCTTTGCCGCGCTGACCGGCTCGGTCGACATGCACCCGGTGCGGATGGACTGCCACCGGGCCCTGGGCCGGCCCAAAAGGGTCGAGGCTCTGTGGGACGAGCTGCGCCGAGGATCCCCGGATCCCGAGGTGCTGACCGAGGGTCGTCTGGTCCTGGCCGGCACCCGAGCCGACAACGGGGACCTGACCGGCGCCATCGATCTCCTGGTGCAGGCCGGAGCGGGCCGTCTGGTCCGGAACCCGGCCGAGCGACACCTCCGCCAGTGGTATGTCCTGGCCGATCTCACCGAACGCTCGGGTGAGCTCCCTCGAGCCCGGGAGCTCTTCTTGCGGGTCGCCGCAGTCGACCCCGATGCCTATGACGTGGCCGATCGGCTGGAGTCCCTGGGGCCGCCGACGCGGTCCCGGCGCAGGCCGAACGGGCCGCGTCGCGCCCATTAGGCTCGGCGTTCATGGACCTCGAAAAACTGCTCGGCGACGAAGCCGACTCGCTGCTGAACCACCGCGCCACCGCGTTCCCGGCGGAGAATCTCATCCATCCGGGCCCAGACCATCTCAACAACATCTTCGGCCAGTCGGACCGCTCGTCCACCGTCGTTCGCAACCTGGCCACCATGTACGGCACCGGACGGCTGGCCGGTACCGGGTACCTGTCCATCCTCCCCGTCGACCAGGGCATCGAGCACTCGGCCGCGGCCAGCTTCGCCAAGAACCCGGCCTACTTCGACCCGGCCAACCTGGTGGAACTGGCCATTGCCGCCGACTGCAGCGCCATCGCCACCACCCTCGGCGGGCTGGGCATCGTGTCGCGCCGGTACGCCGAGCGGATGCCGTTCATCGTCAAGCTCAACCACAACGACTTTCTCAACTACCCGAACACCTACGACCAGACCATGTTCGGCACGGCCCAGCAGGCTGCTGATCTCGGGGCGGTCGGGGTGGGGGCCACCATCTACTTCGGGTCCGAGCACGCCGACCGCCAGATCGGCGAGGTGTCCTCGATGTTCGCAGAGGCCCATCGCCTGGGCATGTTCACCGTCCTGTGGTGCTACCTCCGCAACGCCGCCTTCAAAAAGGACGGGGTCGACTACCACTTGTCCGCCGATCTGACCGGTCAGGCCAACCACCTGGGCGTGACCATCGAGGCCGACATCATCAAGCAGAAGCAGCCCGAGAACAACGGGGGCTACAACGCGCTCTCCTTCGGCAAGACCGACCCGCTGGTCTATTCGCAACTGACCACCGACCACCCCATCGACCTGTGCCGTTGGCAGGTGGCGAACTGCTACGCCGGGCGGATCGGGCTGATCAACTCTGGTGGCGAGTCCAAGGGCGAAGACGACCTGGCCCAGGCGGTCCGGACCGCAGTGATCAACAAGCGGGCCGGCGGGGCCGGGCTGATCGTGGGCCGGAAGGCCTTCCAGCGGCCGACCGACGAGGGCGCCGCCCTCATCAACGCCATTCAGGACGTCTACCTGGACAAATCGGTCACCATCGCCTGAGTCGGCACCTCGCCGCGGAGGGCATCCGAGGGGGTCATCGGGCGCCAAACGACGGTGCTCCCCCCGATATCAGCGCACTCCCCACGGCTGGTCCAGGCACGGTCGCCGCTCCAGAATCAGGGCGGCGGTAGAGTGGAACTGTGAGCGTGGAACCGGGGAAAGACAGAATCATTCGCAGGGGGAATCCACGCACCGACAGCGCCGAGCGTCATACCGGCGACTGTTCGAGTTAAACAACCAGAGGAGCACGGGTGTCTGACACCACGATCAACGAACCATCGCCTCAAGTACTGGACCGCGTCGTCATTCGCTTCGCCGGCGACTCCGGTGACGGCATGCAGCTGGCTGGGGACCGGTTCACTACCTCATCGGCCCTGTTCGGAAACGATCTGGCCACGTTCCCCGACTTTCCCGCTGAGATCCGGGCACCGGCGGGAACCCTGGCCGGTGTCTCCGCCTTCCAGGTCCACATCTCCGATCACGACATCCTGACCCCCGGCGACGATCCCAATGTGCTGGTGGCCATGAACCCGGCGGCCTTGAAGGCCAACACGGCCACGCTTCCTCCCGGGGCCACCCTCATCATCAACGTCGATGCGTTCGACGAGCGCAACCTGGCCAAGGCCGGGTACGCGGCCAACCCCCTCGGTGACGGTTCGCTTTCCGCTTACACCGTCTACGAGGTGCCCATGACCTCGATCACCAAGGAGGTGTGCAAGGAAGCCGGCGTCAAGCCCCGCGACGCCGAACGGTCCAAGAACTTCTTCGCCCTCGGGCTCATCAGCTGGCTCTACACCCGTCCGACCGAGGGCACCGAGGAGTGGATCGAGAAGCGCTTCGCCTCTAATCCGATGGTCAAAGAGGCAAACCTCCGCGCCTTCAAGGCCGGCTTCCACTTCGGCGAGACGGCCGAGCTCTTCGAGTCCTCCTATGAGGTGCGCCCGGCCGAGCTGGAGCCGGGGGAGTACGTGAACATCACCGGGAACACGGCGGCGGCGTGGGGACTCATCACCGCCGCCACCCAGAGCGGATTGCCCCTCTTCCTGGGCACCTATCCGATCACCCCGGCGTCGGACATCCTCCATGAGCTGTCCAAGCACAAGCAGTTCGGCGTCCGTACCTTCCAGGCCGAGGACGAGATCGCCGGGGTCGGTGCTGCCCTGGGCGCGGCCTTCGGCGGTGCGTTGGGCGTGACCACGACATCGGGTCCCGGCGTCGACCTCAAGGCCGAGACGGTCGGGTTGGCCATCAGCCTGGAACTGCCGCTGGTGATCATCGACATCCAGCGGGGCGGACCTTCCACCGGGCTCCCGACCAAGACGGAGCAGGCCGACTTGCTGCACGCCATGTATGGGCGGCACGGCGAGGCGCCCCTGCCCATCGTGGCCGCCATGACCCCCTCCCACTGCTTCGCCGCCACCATCGAGGCCGTGCGGTTGGCCGTGAAGTACCGGACCCCGGTCATGCTCCTGTCCGATGGCTACTTGGCCAACGGCACCGAGCCCTGGCGACTGCCCAACCTCGAAGACCTGCCCGAGATCGATCCCGACTTCGCCACCGCACCCAACCACACCGGTCCCGATGGCGAAGAGACGTTCTGGCCCTACATCCGCGATGAAGTGACGCTGGCCCGGCCCTGGGCCCCGCCGGGCCTCGCCGGCCTCGAGCATCGCATCGGCGGCCTGGAAAAGGCGGACGGCAGCGGCAATGTGGCCTACGACGGTGCCAACCACGAACGGATGAGCCGTTTGCGTGCCGCCCGGATCGCCGGCATCGCCAACGATATCCCCCTCTTGGAGGTGGACGATGTCGATAACGACGCCAAGGTGCTGGTGGTGGGCTGGGGGTCGACATACGGAGCCATCGCCGCCGGGGTCAGGCGGGTCAGGGCCCGAGGCCAGAAGGTGGCTCATGCCCAACTCGTGCATCTCAACCCGTTCCCGTCGAACCTCGGGGCTGTCCTGGCGGCCTACGACAAGGTCCTGGTGCCTGAAGTCAACCTGGGCCAGCTGAACAAGCTGCTGCGGGCCGAGTTCCTGGTCGACGCAGTGTCGTTCACCAAGCTGCAGGGCCTGCCCTTCCGGGCGGCGGAGATCGAAGCGGCCATTCTGCAACAGATCACTGAGGTGCCCGACGGCGTCGAGGGGACGGACACGGTCGATGTCGGGGCAAGCAATGGCTCGGCCAACGGCGCGGGAAATGGAAAGGTGACCGACTGATGACTGATCTGGCCGAACCAGCTGCGGTACCGGAGACGACCCGAAAGGACTGGACGTCCGATCAGGAGGTTCGTTGGTGTCCGGGCTGCGGGGACTACTCCATCCTGGCCGCGGTGCAGATGCTGCTCCCCGATCTCGGCGTGCGCCGCGAGAGCACCGTGTTCCTGTCGGGAATCGGGTGCGCAGCCCGCTTCCCTTATTACATGAACACCTACGGCATGCATTCGATCCACGGACGGGCGCCAGCCATCGCCACCGGTCTGGCCACCACCCGACCGGACCTCGATGT
This sequence comes from Acidimicrobiales bacterium, assembly GCA_035552655.1. GTDB lineage: Bacteria > Actinomycetota > Acidimicrobiia > Acidimicrobiales > RAAP-2 > DASXMT01. The sequence goes on along the minus strand of DASZLD010000245.1, from coordinate 18,574 downwards.
GTGGGTGGTCACCGGCGACGGCGACTCCCTCTCCATCGGTGGCAATCACTTGATCCATGCGTTGCGGCGGAACGTCAACTTGACCATCCTGCTGTTCAACAACCAGATCTACGGCCTGACCAAGGGCCAGTACTCGCCCACCTCGGAAGTGGCCAAGGTCACCAAGTCGACTCCGTTCGGATCTCTGGAACAGCCGTTCAATCCACTCAGCCTGGCTCTTGGGGCCGAGGCCACCTTCGTGGCCCGAACCCACGACATGGATCGCAAGCACATGATGGAGACCTTCCGTCGGGCCCACGAGCACAAGGGCGCGTCGTTCGTCGAGATCTATCAGAACTGCAACGTGTTCAACGACGGTGCCTTCGCCCAGATCACCGGCAAGGACAACCGGGCCAACATGTTGATCCCGCTGGCCCACGGCGAGCCGATCCGCTTCGGACCCGAAGGCGAGCACGGCGTTGTCCTGCATCCCGACGGTTCCCTCGAGGTGGTCTCGGTGGCCGACGTGGGCGAGGCCGCCCTCCTGGTCCACGACGAGCACCAGGACAGCCCGGGCCTGGCCTTCCAGCTGAGCCGTCTGTCGCGGGGTCCCTACGAACCCACGCCCATCGGTGTCTTCCGGGATGTGGACCGTCCTGACTACGGCACGTCGATGAACGACCAGGTCGACCAAATCGTGGCCAAGCGGGGGACGGGCGATCTGAATGACCTGCTCCGCTCGGGCTCGTCCTGGACGGTGTCCTAGCCGCCACAGGGTCTGTCGCCGGTCGCCGGTCGCCGGTCGCCGGTCGCCGGTCGCCGGCGCATGTCGGCTGTTGGCTGGCGCATCGGCGCACCGCCACCGCTCTCAGTCCGGGCTGCCCAAGGTCCGGTAGACCATGCCCGTGCGCGGCTTGGGGTGGAAGTACGTGCTCTTGGGGGGCATGCGCCGACCGGAGTGGGCCCAGGCCGCGATCTGCTCGACTGTCACCGGGCGAAGCAGCACGGCGGCTTGTGCCGCCTCGCTCTCGACTTCGGCCACGGCGTCGCGCCAGGTATAGCGAAATTCGATCTCGTGCTCGGGCAGCTCGGCCAGGACCAGGGCCACCATCGACGAGTCGAGGTCGGAACCGGCCGCCTCGGCCGTGCCGTCTTTGGGCGAGAGCAGCCAGACTCCTGACGCCATGACCAGGGCCAGGGCACCGGACTCCCCCAGGGCGGCCGAGTTCCGGGCCGTGAACTCGCCCGCCCGCATGACCTCGAACCATGAGGAAAACGCGTCCACCAGGTCGAGTCCGTCGGGCAGCCCCGACAGGATCCGGTGGACGGGACCCACGGCCAGCTCGTCGGTCGACAGCTCGACCACCAGGGCCATGATCAGATCGAAGTCACCCGGCACCGGGCCCCCGAGGGTCGCTCGGCGCTCACGTTGAAAGGCCAAGGACGTCTCGTAGCGATGGTGGCCATCGGCGATGACCACGGGGGAGTCGGCCACCGCCGTCTTGACGGCGTCGATGGTGGGTTCATCGTCGATGACCCACAACTCGTGTCGGACACCATCGTCGTCGGTGGCGGTGACGTTGGGTCGACCGTCGGTCTGGTAGGTCTTGGCCATGCCCGGGGTGAGCGAGAGGCCCCAGATGGGGGACAAGTTGGCGTTGGTGGCCCGGAGCAGCTCGAGGCGGTCGCTCTTGGGCTTGGGCAGCGTCTCTTCGTGGGGGAGGACCTGGCCTGTTCCATCCCCGTCAATGGCCAGAGCTCCGATGATGCCGGTGGTGGAGGCGACTCCTCCGGGCGCGGTCATCCGGTAGGCATAGAACGCCGGCCGTTCGTCGCGGCGGAGCTTGTGCTCCTCTTGCCATTCGGCCAGAAGGTGGGCGGCGTTCTGGTACCGGTCGAGACCGGTGCGGGTATCTTGCTCGGGCAGCTCGACCCGCACCGCGTTGGCACTGTGGCGGCGGGCCAGTGCGGCCCGTTGTGGCGGTTCGATGACGTCGTAGGGCGGGGCGATGACCGCGTTGGGATCCACCCGGTCCACGTCGTACCGCAGTCCCTGGAACGGTTCGAATCGGGGCATGGACCTTGCGTAGCACATCTGCATGGGACCCCCGCTGGCCCTGAACCGCAGATCTCCCGGCGGAGCGCGCCATACCGATTGGCCCGTTTCCGCATCACCGCGGCGGTACGCTGCACCCAGTCGTCGAGGTCTGCCGGTGGGCGGTGTCAGCCAACCTGGAGCCCGACCAGGGCCGGCCACAACCGTTCCTGTTCGGCCCCGACGGTGAGGAGAAGGTTGTGAACGATCATTCCAGCGATTCCGTCGACTGCACCGGTGCAGCCCAGTGCGCGCCGGTGGGCCCATGACGGCAAAGGGCGCGTCCAAGCCGGCCCGGGTGGCCGATGGCAACGTCGGCGATGGCGACGACGCCGAGAGGGCAGCACCGGTGACCCTGCGGATCGGGGAGGCGGCTGAGCGCGCCGGCGTCTCCAGCCGGACGCTGCGTTGGTACGAGGAGCGTGGCCTCTTGGTCCCCACCGGTTACTCGGTCGGCGGCGCCCGCCGCTACAGCGAGGAAGACGTGGCCCGGCTGGTGCACATTCGAGAGCTCCAGTCCCTGCTCGGTTTCGATCTGGGTGAGATCCGCGACGTCCTTCGAGGTGAGGACGACCTGTCCGGGCTGCGCAGCGAATATCGATCGGGGCCCGACGACGCCCGACGCCGCGAGATCCTCATGGAGGCGACCGAGATCAACAAGAAGCTCCGGGCCGTGGTCCGGGGAAAACAGGAGCGTTTGGCCGGCATGATGGGGGAGCTCGAGGCCAAGGCGGCGAACTATCGGGCCCGCCTCAAGGAGATGGAGCCACCTCGAGGCGCTCCACGCTCGTAGAATCATCACGTGAGAGGCAGAGACAGGGCCGAAGCGCTGCCGGTCGAGACAGAGCCCAGGACAGCGGCCACGACAGACACGGCCAACGCCCTGCGGGCTGAGACGGTGCCTCTGCAGGCTGATGCGACACCATCCCCAGAGGACGCGGACCTTGGTCGCATCCTGACCGCCCCCAACCTGATCACCATGGTGCGACTGGCCTGTATCCCCCTGTTCTTGTGGTTGCTCTTCGGTGCGCATCGCCAGACTGCGGCCGCCATCCTGTTGGCGGTCCTCGGTGCCACCGACTGGGTCGATGGCCACGTGGCCCGTCGGTTCCATCAGGTGTCCACGCTGGGCAAGGTCCTCGACCCGGTAGCCGATCGGATCCTGGTGGGCACATCGGTCATCGCCATCATCGTGTACGGGGCCGTCCCGGTGTGGTTCGGTGTGGCCACCGTGGCCCGCGAAGCAGTGGTATCGGTCGCCGTCTTGGTGCTGGCCTCGCTGGGGGCGAAGCGGATCGACGTGTTGTGGGTGGGAAAGGCGGGTACGTTCGCACTCATGTTCTCCTACCCGGCGTTCTTGTTGGGCCATGGCACGGCCCACTGGCAGACCCCTATTCGTGACATTGCCTGGGTCACGGGCATCATCGGTCTGGTCCTGGCCTGGATCGCGGCGGGCTCGTACATCCCGGTGGCCCGCCAGGCCCTGGCCGAGGGACGACACGCGGCGGATACGCCGGATCCGACCGGCTCCGAGGTGAGTCGATGAAGGCGGTCATCATGGCCGGGGGTGAGGGCACGCGACTGCGCCCGCTCACCTCCAATCAACCCAAGCCCATGTTGCCCATGGCCAACGTTCCCATGATGGAGCACGTGGTCAACCTGCTTCGGACCCACGGGTTCGAAGACATCGTGGTCACGGTGGCCTTCATGGCCAATGCCATCCGCACCTACTTCGGTGACGGGTCGGAGTTCGGCGTGCGCATGGTGTACGCCACCGAGGAGACGCCACTGGGCACAGCCGGCTCGGTGCGCAACGCCCGCGACGAGCTCGACGAGCGGTTCCTGGTCATCTCGGGTGACGTGCTCACCGACATCGACCTCTCCGAAGTGGTGGCCTTCCACGAGAAGCGAGGCGCGCTGGCCACGCTGGCCCTCAAGGCCGTCGACAATCCGCTCGAGTTCGGCATCGTCATCACCCAAGAGGACGGTTCCGTGGAGCGCTTCTTGGAGAAGCCGACCTGGGGCCAGGTGTTCAGCGACACCATCAACACCGGGATCTTCGTGCTCGAGCCGGAGATCTTCGACTTCATCCCCGAAGGTCGTCCGGTGGACTTCTCCGGGGAGACGTTCCCGGCCGTGCTCGAGGCCAACAAGCCGCTCTACGGGTATGTGGCCGACGGCTACTGGGAGGACGTGGGCACGCTCGCCGCCTACCTGAAGTCCCATCAGGACATCCTCGACGAGCGGGTCCAGGTGCAGATCGAAGGGTTTCCCCTCCGCCCCGGAGTGTGGTTGGGCAAGGGCACCGAGATCGACCCCTCAGTGTCCATTGCCGGACCGGCCGTCATCGGCGACAACTGCTTCATCGGACCGGGGACCCAGTTGGGCGAGTACTGCACCCTGGGCTCCAACATCCGCTTGGGGGACAATTCGTCGTTGCAGCGATCGGTCATCCATGACAACGCCTACCTGGGATCCGGGGTCCGGATCGAGGGCAGCGTGCTGGGCCGGAGCACCGACCTGCGCCAAGGGGTGCGGTGCGAGGAGGGGGTCGTCCTGGGCGATGAGTGCTTCGTCGGCGCCCACGCCGAGCTCCGACCCGGGGTCAAGGTCTATCCGTTCAAAACGGTGGAGGCCGGGGCCATCGTCAACTCCTCGATCATTTGGGAGTCGCGGGGCGCCCGGTCGCTCTTCGGACGAGATGGAGTCCAGGGTCTGGCCAACGTGGACATCAGCCCCGAGCTGGCCGTGCGGTTGTCCATGGCCTGGGCCAGCACCATCGAAAAGGGGGCGACGATCTCCGCCTCGCGCGACACCAGCCGGGCCGCCCGCGTGCTCAAGCGGGCCATCATGGTGGGCTGTAACACCGTGGGTGTGAACGTGGACGACCTGGAGGCGGCCACGGTGCCGGTGACCAGGTTCCAGGTGCAGTCGTCGGGCAGCGTGGGGGGTCTCACCGTGCGGCTGGTGCCCGACGACCCCGAGTCGGTCGTCATCCGGTTCTTCGACAAGGACGGGATCGACCTCGACGAGGCGACCCAGCGCAAGATCGAGCGGTTGTACCACCGCGAGGAATTCCGTCGCGTCCTGGCCCGGGAGATCGGTGACATCGGGTTCCCACCACGAGCCCTGGAGTACTACACCGCCGCTCTGATCGACTCCGTCGACCTGTCGAGCACCCAGACGGCCGATCTCAAGCTCGTCCTCGACTACTCGTTCGGCACGTCGAGCTTCGTGATGCCCAACTTGTTGGCCAAGGTCGAAGCAGAGGTGCTGGTGGTCAATCCGTACGCCAATACCAAAGGGGTGATGTCGTTCGACCGGCAGGCCAGTGCCGCCCGGGTCGCCGACTTGGTGCGGGCGTCGGGCGCCCACTTGGGCGCCGTGATCGATCCGGGCGGCGAGCACGTGGTGATCGTCGACGACAAGGGGCATGCCCTCACCGACGACGAGGCGCTGCTGGTCCTGCTCCAGTTGGTCACCCAGACCTACCCACATGCTCGCGTCGCCCTTCCCGTCGCCGTCAGCCGGGCGGCGGAGACCATCTGTGCCGAGGCAGGAGCGGAGATCATCTGGACGAAGCTCTCTGCCTCCCATCTCATGGAGGTGGCGGCCACCGAGCACGTGACCTTCGCCGCCAGCCAGACCGGCGGGTTCATCTTCCCCCGCTTCCTGCCCGCCTATGACGCCGCCGCCACCCTGGTCAACCTGGTGGGCATGCTGACCGAGACGGGCCAGCAGCTGTCCACCATGGTGAACAGCCTGCCCCGGGTGCATATTGCCCATAACTCCGTGCACACGCCGTGGGAGCAGAAGGGGATGCTCATGCGGACCCTGGTGGAGCGGTCGTCGGGACGGGATCTGATCCTGGTCGACGGGGTGAAGGTGCTGGAGGAGGACGGGTGGGCACTGGTCCTGCCCGACCCCGAGGAGCCGGTGACCCACGTCTGGGCCGAGGGACCGAGTGAGGCAGCAGCGGGGGCCCGGGCCCAGGAGTACTCGGTCCGTCTCCGACAGCTGCTTCGCTGAGGGCGCGGTCGATGCATGTGCTCCGGCCACCGCTCCGTCGACCGCGGCGGCAGTGCCTGGGCGGTTCGGGTAGGGTCCGCAGGCATGAACGTACCCGACGAACTCCGCTATTCCTCTGACCACGAGTGGGTCCGGCCGGCGGGCGAGCGCGTCCGGATCGGGATCACTGACTATGCACAGGACGCGCTGGGCGACGTCGTCTTCGTGGACCTCCCGGCCGTCGGTACCTCGGTGGAAGCGGGAGGAACGCTGGGCGAGGTCGAGTCGACCAAATCGGTGTCAGAGGTCTATGCCCCGATCTCCGGCGAGATCGTGGCCGTGAACGAGGAATTGACCGGCGCACCTGAACGCCTGAACGAGGATCCCTACGGAGAAGGGTGGATCTGCGAGATCGTGCCTGTGGACACCAGCGCAGCGGATGCGCTCCTGGACGCCGAGGCATACCGGCGTTTGACCGCCGACTGAGGAGTAAGTGCCGGCCAGGCCGGGAAAGACCAGGAGGATCGAAGCGACTACCGTGGACGATGTGTTCTGCCACAACTGCGGCCATCGGAATCCGATGGGAGTGAATTTCTGCTCATCGTGTGGTTCGGTGCTGGTTGCAGCCACGTCGGACACCACGGTGACTATTCAGCCCGTCGAGGAGCTGACCGACCTGACCGATGACGACGCCGCCGTCACCTTGTTGGAGCTGCCTCGGGGCGTGGGCATGCTGGTGGTCAAGCGAGGTCCGAACACGGGAAGCAGGTACGTATTGGAGTCGGAACTGACAAAAGCGGGCCGCCACCCGGAAAGCGATATCTTTCTCGACGACATCACGGTGTCCCGGCGTCATGCCGAGTTCACTACGGGCGAGGGGGGGACGACGGTGCGCGACGTTGGTTCGTTGAATGGCACGTACGTCAATCGGGAACGGATTGACGATGCGGTACTGGCCAGCGGTGACGAAGTCCAGATCGGCAAGTTCAAGCTGCTGTACCTGCTGGCCACGGGCGAATGAGAACGGGAGCAGCGGGCGTGCCAACTGAGGGGACCGAAGGGTGAGCGGGCGCTCGTACCTGTCAATCGGCGATGTGCTGACCCTGCTTCGCCAGGAATTCCCCGACATCACCATCTCCAAGATTCGCTTTCTCGAGAGCCAGGGGCTGGTCAACCCGGAACGGACGCCTTCGGGATACCGGAAGTTCTACGAGCACGATGTGGAGCGCCTCCGCTGGGTCCTGCGCCAGCAGCGGGAGCATTTCCTGCCCCTCAAGGTGATCAAGGACCGCCTCGAGGACGGAACCGACGGTTCCGATGAGCCGAGTGGATCGAACGGCAACCAGATCGAAGAGGCCACGGCCGACACGCCGGCGTCAGGGGTATCGGCCAAAGCCATCGATGCCCGCGTGCACGCCGCCGACGGGGCCGAGCCCGACCAAGGCCAAACGGGTCGGGGCGACCAGCAGCCATCGAGGACGAGGACGACACGCCCCGAACCGACCGAGGCGCCCGATGCTGCTCGCCGCCATCAGCCCGAGCCGGTCCTGGTCGGCCAAGCCGCCTCGCCCCGGGGTCCGGGGTTGCCCGTTTCCGATGTACCGGCGACCGGCAGCGGCGGTCGTGGCCTGCCTGGCATCGAAAGCGCACCCGATGGCCCATCAGCCACCGCGACCCGCTCGGCCCCTTCGATGCAGGGTCCGGGCGACGGTCCACCGACGCGTACGGCCGGGGATCGCTCGGGTGGCCCTGCTCCTTCACCGGCGGCGACTTCACCTCCGACCCCCAAGGGCGTGGCCCGATCCGAGGCGGCCTCCCCGGGAACGTCCGAGCCGCCCGCCGGTTCGGGCGGGACGGCCTCGCCCTCGAACGTCGGCGCAACCACCGGCCCCGAAGGACGGTCGGTGGACCTGACCGGTGCCAGCCTGACGTTGGCCGAGTTGGCTGCGGCCAGCGGACTGAGCGAAGAGGTGCTGGAGCAGCTGTGCGAGTACGGGCTGCTCACCGCGACCCCGGTCGGGGGATCCGACTACTTCGACGAGGACGGTCTGGCCATCGCCAATCTGGCCGCCGGCTTTGCCCGCTACGGCGTGGAGCCGCGGCACCTCCGTCTCTACAAGAACACCGCTGACCGCGAAGCAGGCTTCATCGAGCAAATCGTGTTGCCCCTGGTCAGACAGCGAAACCCCGAGGCTCGCCAGCGGGCCGGGAGCACCGCGGACGAGCTGGCCCAGCTGGGACAAGGACTCCGGGGCGCCCTGTTGCGCCGTGCCATCCGGGATCTGCTCGGAGGGTGACGGCATCGGGTTTCCCCCGGCCTGCCTCATGAGGTCGGGCCGCGCCTTCCCACGGTCCGGATGCGACCATGGCCAGTTGGTCCTGACCGCGGAAATCGCGTTCGGCGAGTAAGTTGCAACGCATGGTCGAAGTCCGACTTCGTGCGGTGCGTGTGGACCTACAGTCCAACACGCCCGTGCTGCTGCTCCAAGAGTCCGAGGCATTGGGCCGCACCCTGCCCATCTTCATCGGCGCTCCGGAGGCGACGGCCATTGCCTTCGCCCTCCAGGGCATGGACACGCCTCGTCCCATGACCCATGACCTCATCCGGGACCTGCTCGACGCGTTGGGAGCCGACGTGGTGCGGGTGGTGATCACCGAGTTGCGCACGTCCACCTACTACGCGGAGATCGTGCTGCGTCATGGTGGCACCGAGGTTCCCGTATCGGCCCGGCCTTCTGATGCCGTGGCCGTGGCCGTTCGAACGGGCACGCCCCTCTACGTGGCCGACGACCTGATGGATGCCGAGGGCATCATGCTGCCGGCCGAGGAGGAGGACGAGGACGACGAGGCCGCTGAGTACGAGGAGGATGGTGAGCAGGAGAATCCGGAGGAAGTAGTAGGGGAGTTCCGGAACTTTCTCGACACCATCCGCCCCGAGGACTTCTCGCCCTGACCGAGCCGACGCTCGTCGGATGACCTCCGGGTCACGGGGGAACGAGCTTGGAAGACGGTACGGTACCGGGACTGTGGGAGGCGAGCACCGAGGTACGGCCGGGCATCGTGAGGCCGACGACGACTCGGGACCGGCGGCAACCCCCGCCCCCTGTGGCACCTGGCCATCATCGTTCTCGGCCGCCGCAGTGGCCGCAGGGAAGGTATCTCGCAGCGGACTCCACATCGACGGATCGGGGATCTACTGGCTCGAGAGCAGGCCCGACGAGGGTGGGCGGACGGTCCTGGTCCGGGCTTCGGCTCCCGGGGGGCCGGTCGACGTCTCGCCCGCCGGTCGCAGCATCCGCTCGCGCCTCCACGAGTACGGGGGCGGCGCGGCCACCGTGGTCGACGGGACGCTCTATTACGTCGACCAGTCGGACCAGGGCCTGTACCGCTGGGACCTCGGTTCGGATGACGACGTGGCGCCCGCCCGGCTCACGCCCGCCCCGCCGCCGGGTGGGTCCCTCCGCTATGCCGATGGGCGGCTGTCGGTGGATCGGGAGTGGTTCGTCTGCGTGGAAGAGCGCCACAGCCCCGCTGGCGTGGTTCACGGGATCGTGGCCGTGCCCGCCGACGGCTCGCAGGCCACGATCCCATTGCTCGAGGGGCGAGATTTCTACGCTGCTCCCCGGCCCTCGCCCGATGGAGCCTTTCTGGCTTGGCTCACCTGGGATCACCCCCATATGCCCTGGGACAGCTGTGAGCTGTGGGTGGGTCGGTGGGCAGGTGATGACGGCGGTGACGGCGGTGACGGCGGTGGCGGCGAACCCAGGGTTACCGAGTCCAGACGGGTGGCCGGGGGGAGCGACATCTCGATCGGCCAGCCCCTGTGGTGTGGCGACGGAAGCCTCTGTTACCTGTCGGACGAGGCGGGATGGTGGCAGCCCTACCGGCTGCCGGCGGTGGATGATGCCCGTTCGGTTGCCTCGGTTCTGGTCTCGGCCCAGGCCGAGTTCCACGGCCCCGACTGGGTGCTCGGGCAGTCCACCATGGCTGAGCTGCCCGACGGGGCCCTGGCCTGCCGGATGCACGCGGACGGGGCCGATCGGGTGGTGCGTATCCCGGCCCCCAGCCGGTCGGGGCCGGGGGAGATCGAGATCGTGCCCCAACCGTGCGTCGCCATCGCCGGCCTCGGTGTCGCCGACGGGGGTGTGGTCGTGGTGCTCGGAGCCAGGACCACCGTTGGTCCCTCGGTCTACGCCGTGGCCCCGGTGGCCGCTGTGGCCCCCGTGGCCCCCGCCGCCCTCACCGCCGCCGCCGCCCCCAATGTGCCGGTCGGAGGCCTGGACCGGCCCCGACCCGCGTGGGAGCAGCCGGAGCTGTTGAGCGCGGGGTCCACGTTGCCCGTGCCCGCAGGGGAGGTCTCCGTGGCCGAGGCGGTGGTGGCCGCCACCCCTGACGGGCCGGTGCACAGCCTCTTCTATGCCCCCACCAGCTCCCGATTCCGGGTCCCCGCCGGCACGCTGCCGCCGCTGGTGGTCATGTGTCACGGGGGGCCCACGGCGGCAAACGATCGGGGCTTCGATCCGCTGATCCAGTACTTCACCAGCCGGGGACTGGCCGTTCTTGCCGTCAACTACCGGGGCAGCGTGGGCTATGGACGCGCCTATCGCCAGCGCCTGCGTGGCCTGTGGGGCGTGGCCGATGTCGACGACTGCGTCTCGGCTGCCGTATCCCTGGCTGATGCCGGTCGGGTGGACGGCGATCGGATGGTGATCCGGGGCACCAGCGCCGGGGGGCTCACCGCCCTGGGCGCCCTGGTCCGCTCTGACCGGTTCGCCGGCGCCGCCACCTGGTATGGCGTCACCGATCTGGAGGCCCTGGCCGCGGAGACGCACGACTTCGAGGCCAGCTACATCGACACCCTGGTCGGGCCGCTGCCCGCTGCGGTGGCCACGTATCGCGATCGTTCGCCGATCCACCATGCCGATGAGGTCACCGGCGCCGTTCTGCTGTTGCAGGGCCTCGATGATCCGGTGGTCCCCGCCGACCAGGCCGTGCGGTTTGCCGATGCCCTTCGGGCTCACGGGGTCGACTGCCGGTACCAGGCATTTGCGGGCGAGTCCCACGGTTTCCGCAAGGCGGAGACCCTGCGTACCGCGATCGCCGCCGAGCTCGACTTCTACGCGTCCGTCTTGGGGTTTGAGCCGGCCGACGACGACGCCGTCGCCGATCCGACCCGGTGATGGGAGGGCGCCCGTTCGGGGACGAGGCGAGCACGACGATGCCAGGGGGGCCAGGGTGCCCCGGTGTACCATCGGCCGTGCCGACCGATGCGGATCGAATGGCCGTCGAGCCATCGGGTGGCCCTTCTTTCACCGCCGGGGTCATTCGGGGATGGCGCCGGCTGCTCGCTCCGGTGCGACGGTGGTCGCCGGAATGGAGGGACGCCGCCCTCTACGGGATCTCGGGACTCTTCGCCCTCCTGACCGCCACCGTGGCCGGGATACCCCTGTACCGACAATGGGGGTTGATGGCCGTCGGCCCCTATCTGGCCGGCGGGGCGTTCATGGCCGTGCTGGCCCGGCGACGCCGCTCTCGTCAGGGGGAGTCCCCGACCACCATCCGGCGATACCGCATCGCCCGCATCAGTGCCTGCGCCGTGGTCTTTGCCGGAGCCACCCTGGTGCCGCTGACCATGGAGGTCATCTGGCGGGCCGAGGGTCCTGTGGCCGAGCACGTCCAACCCGAGGTCATCGTGGTGCAGCGGGCCGGCGCCGCGGCTGCCGCCGGTCACAACCCATATCGGGTGATCGACAAGAACGGCCACATCCTCATTCATCAGGATGCCGTCCCCGAGTACGAGCTGTACTACCCATACCTGCCGGGGATGGTGGTGTTCGGGTTCTCGTCGAGCGATAGCAAGGTCGAGGCCCAACTGACCGATGCCCGGATCCAGTTCCTGTTCTTCACCATCCTGGTAGGCGGATTCGCCTTGAGCCGTCTGAAGGCGCCGCGGGACACCCGGGCCCGCGCCCTGCAGGTGCTCGCCGTCCTGCCCACCGCGGCCCTGCCCCTGGCCACCGGGGGCGATGACATGCCGGTCATCGCGCTGATGCTGCTCGGACTGGTGGCCCTCCAGCGACGAAGACCCGTCCTCGCCGGGCTGGCCCTGGGTGCGGCATCCTCGTTGAAATTCACCGCCTGGCCGGTGGCCTTTCTGGCCCTGTGGGCCGCCTACGACCTCTATCGCAGCCGGGCCATCGGACGGTACCTGCTGGGCTTCGTGGTCATCGCCGGGCCGGTGGTGGTGCCGTTCGCCCTCAGAAATCCCTCCGCGTTCGTGGACAACGTCATCCGCTTCCCCTTGGGCCTGGCCGGTGTGGCCTCACCGGCCGCCAGCCCGCTTCCCGGCCACCTGTTGATCAGCGCCCTCCCCGGTGTCCATCGGCCCTACGTGATTGCCGTGGCCATCATCGGTGCCGTCCTGTTGCTGTGGCGGCTCAAGGTCAAGCCGCCCAAGACCGCGGCCGACGTGTCCGAGCTCACCGGGTGGGTCATGTTGATCGCCCTCCTCCTGGCCCCGGCCACGCGAGTCGGGTATCTGCTCTACCCGGCGAACCTATTCGTCTGGGCCTACGTGCTCCGCCGGTCGGCGGCGCCGATCGACCTGGCCCCGCGGCCGCCGAGCTCGCAATGGGGCCGTCTGCGCGGTCAGGTGCCGGGGTCGGGTACCTCGAACAGGCGGAGCGTGAACGGGGTCACGCCGGCAGAGGTGGTGGGCGAAACCACCGCGCCGACCTCCCAGTAGAAGCCGTCGTTGCTGCCCTTCTCGGCCAGGAGCTGGGTGCTATCGGCCTGGAACGAGTCGGGGGCGTTCCCGATCAGCTTCCAGCCCAGCTGCTTGAACAAGACCTGGTAGAAGTCCTGAACCTGGAACGCCGGCAGGGTAGAGGTGAAGTCGACGGTGCGATCGAACTGGGTGGTGTTCTGGTCGGTGTTGAGCGAGCCGGTGGTCTTGGCGCCGGCCGGGACGGCCAGAGCGGCGAGGATGTCCGCCGGGGGGTCACCGTTGCCCGCAATCGGCTTCAGGGCCTGTGTTCCCGGTTCGAGGTGCACGACCGTTCCGCCGGCCAGCGTCACCGACTGGAGCTTCAGGGTGGTCGACCCCCCGGTGGCCAGGGCAGATGCCGTGATCCCGCCGATGAGGATCACCAGGGCGATGGCCAGGACGATGACGGCCGGCGACTTGAGCGACATCCGGCCGACCGGCTCAAAGGCCCGTCCGGACCATTCCTCGTCGTCCGGGGAGCCTTGTGGGGACCTGCCCTCGTGTTCCACTTCGGTGACCATGACCGGCCACGAGCCTACCAACGCACCCGACCGTCTCCGGAGGCGGCTCAGCCGTCCCCAGCCACCTCCGTGTGTGCCCCTGCGTCAGGCACGGTGAGGGGCCCACTGTCGGCCTGTGCGTGAGGCCCGCTCTGGGCCCTGGTATCGAGCCCCGTGGCCGCCCGGATCGACACCAGGGACGCACTGACGGAGGCACCCAGAATGACCCAGCGGGTCCGGCGTGGGAGCCAGGCGAAGGCCACCACCGTGGCCAGGGCGTCGACGGCATCGGAAACGCCGGCCAGGGCCACCCACGGGCGGGCCTCCTCGTCCGACCGGGACAGCGCCCGGAGGGTCCCGACCCCGAGGGCCAGGTCCCGGCCGCCCAGCGTGCGGGCGAGCAGCCGGGCCGCGGGGGTGCCGGCCGCCCCGCCCACCCAGGGCCGGGTCACCACCAGTGGTGCCACCAGGGCCGCGCTGCCCAGGCCCACTCGTCCCCAGGCAATGGCCTGGGCCGCCCGTCGCAGCGTGATCGCCTCCATCGCCCTCACGCTATCGGCGCCGGTTCGAGTTCGGGACCCCGATGCCGACACCCTCGCTCCTGTGGAAAACCCCGAATTCGGCGCCAATTGGGCGGTTCCAAGCGCTGGTTTTGGAAGATGCCCTGTTCACGGGATCTTTACATTTAGGTGACGATCGACAAAGCTGACGGACAGCAACGACGCTGCTTCTCATAGCGTCCGCAGGAGGGGGCATCCGGGTAACTCCGGATGTAGGTTCCTGTTACAGGGTGGGGAGCGGCCGGGTCGTTGCGACCCGGCCGCTGTCATTTCCGGGTTGACCACCCAAGGTGGTCGAGCGGCCCATGTCCGTTACCTAACTGCCACGCCGCACCGCCGCGAATGGCCTCGGTCACGAATGCCTTGGCTTCCTGCACCGCTGTGGGCACGTCGCATCCTGCGGCCAACCGGGCGGCAATGGCAGCCGAGAGGGAGCAACCACTGCCGTGGACGTTGGCGGTGGGCACGTGGGCACCGGACAGCACCGAGATGTCCTGCCCGTCGAACAGGATGTCGGGCACGACCGCCGGGGAGCTGGCGCCGCCCTCCGACGGGCCCACCCCGGGGAGATGGCCGCCTTTGACCACGACCCAGCGAGCACCGAGCGCGTGCAGATGCCGAGCGACCCGAGCCATGCCCTCGATGTCGGTCACCTCCGCCGGATCGATGCCGGCGAGCAGGGCGGCCTCCCACAGATTTGGAGTGACGACCAGAGCGTGGCCCACCAGGTGGCGACGGTAGGCGTCCACGCCCTCCTCTTCGAGCAGGGGCCGACCGGTGGACGCCACCATGACCGGGTCCACCACCAGGTTGGGGAGCTCTCCCGCTGCGGCCCGCTTGGACACCGCCTCGATGGTCTCTACCGAGGCGAGCATGCCCGTCTTCACCGCGGCCACGGGCAGGTCGGCCAGCACGGCGGCGATCTGCTGGTCGACCATGGTGGCGGGAACCCGATGGATGGCCGCCACCGTCACCGTGTTCTGGGCGGTGATGGCCGTGACCGCGGTGGTGGCGAACACGCCCAGCGCGGCCATGGTCTTGAGATCGGCTTGGATGCCCGCCCCGGCTCCCGAGTCCGATCCGGCGATGGTCAGGGCGACGGGGGGCTCGCCGCTCACGAGCCGCTCACGAGGCGGTGCCGGGACGGGCCTCGATCATGCCGGCAAAGGAGCTGGACGCCTCGGCGTGCCTGCGCCGTGGAATGCGGCCGGCTCGGTGGGCGGCGCGGCCGGCCACCACCGCGTCCCGAATGGCGGCGGCCATCAACGCCGGGTGCTGGGCCCGGGTCACGGCGGAGGCCACCAGCACGCCGTCGCAGCCCAGTTCCATGGCCACACAGGCATCCGAAGCCGTCCCGATGCCCGCATCCAGGATGACCGGGACCTCGGCGTCCTCGATGATGAGGGCGATGTTGTGGGGATTGGCGATGCCCATCCCGCTACCGATGGGGGAGCCGAGCGGCATCACCGTGGCGCACCCCACCTGCTGGAGGCGCCGGGCCAGGATGGGATCGTCGTTGGTGTAGGGGAAGACCACAAATCCCGCTTCCACCAGCTCCTCGGCCGCAGCCACCAGCTCGATGGGATCGGGGAGCAGGGTGCGGTCGTCCCCGATCACCTCGAGCTTCACCCAGTCGGTCTCGAATGCCTCCCGGGCCAGCTTGGCCGTGAGCACGGCCTCGGGGGCCGTGTAGCAGCCAGCGGTGTTGGGCAGCACCCGCAGCCCGATGTCGCGCAGGAGATCGAGCAGGGACCCCCGGGCGGCGGGGTCCACCCGCCGGACGGCCACCGTGGCCATGTCGGCCGCCGAGGCCATCAGGGCCGACCGCAGCGACTCCAGGCTGGACATGCCCCCGGTCCCCAGGATCACGCGGGAGCTCAGGGTCACACCATCGACCACCCACGCGTCGGGAGCAGATCCGGCCGCGCCGGTGTCGGCCGGGCCAGTGTCGGCCGGTGGGACCACCTCATCGGTGATGGGGTTGGAGAGAATCATTGGTTCAACCGTACCGCTGGTCGGGGCCCGATCAGCCTCCGGCCGCGGCCGACACGATCTCGATCCGGTCACCGCTCGAGACCTCGGTGGTGTCCCATCGGCTCTTGGGCACCACGTCCCCGTTGCAGGCTACGGCCACGCCCTTGGGCGACTCGCACCAGCTGGCCACGATGTCGGACACCGTGGTCCCGGCCGGACCGTGCCAGGGGTCCCCGTTGACCGACGTGTGGACGGCGGACTCCGCGCTCATGCCCGCCTCCCCGCACTGGTCATGCTGCTCCGCTCCGAGGGGATGCGAACCGGTCGGGCCCGAACGGGGCCACCACCTCGGAGGGGGCCGATCCGGCCAGGAGTGCGGTGATGGCCTCGGCGGTGAGCGGAGCCAGGAGGATCCCGTTGCGGTAGTGCCCGGTTGCCACCAGGAGCCCGGGCACGGCCGTAGGGCCGATAGCCGGCGCGTTGTCGGGCGAGCCGGGACGGAGGCCGACGGCCGTCTCGGTCAGCTCGTACTCGTCCAGCCCGGGAACGATGCTCCGGGCGTCGCGCAAGAGGTCGTACACGGCACCGGCCTGGACCGTGCAGTCGAACCCCTTCTCTTCCACCGTGGCCCCGACCACCACCGACCCGTCCTCCCGGGGCACCAGGTAGCAGGTCTCCCCGTGGACCAGCCCCCGAAGGGTCCGTCGCAACCGGGGCACCCCGGGGGGAGCGGCCAGGCGAAGCGTCATCCCCTTGACCGGCCGCACCGGCGGGAGGGTCCCTGGAGGAAGACCCCCCAGTTGGTTGGAATGGCATCCGGCCGTGACCACCACGGCCCCCGCTCGCAGGGTCGTGCCGCCATCCAGCTCGACACCGACGGCCCGCGGCTCGGGCGAGACCGCCACTCCGACAGCCCGGCGGGGGACCAGCGAGACCCCGGCCTGCCGGCAGGCGCCCAGGAGGGCGGCGAGCAAGAGGCGGTTGTCCACCTGGTGGTCGCCGGGAACGTCCACGCCGCCCCGCAGGCCCGGAGCGAGCGAGGGTTCGAGCGTCCGGCACTCCCGGGCCGACAGGCGGGTGGCCCCGAGTCCCAGCCCCTGCTGAAAGGCCAGCACCTCGTCGATGGCCAGGCGATCGGCGGCATCGACCGCCACCACCACCGTCCCGTGCTGGAGGTACCCGACCGGTAGGGCGGACTCGGCCTCCAGCTCTCGGGCGAAATCGGGCCACAGCTGGGCGGCGGTGAGGTTGAGCCGAACCAGCGCCTCCTCCCCGTAGTGGGCCTCGGTGACCGGGGCGAGCATGCCCGCCGCCGCCCAGGTGGCGCCGTGGCCCGGTTCGGGATCGACCACAGCCACGGACAGACCGGCCCGGGCCGATCGCCAGGCACTGGCCAGCCCGATCACCCCGCCGCCCACGAAGACGGCGTCCAGTTCGGTCGATCCAGCCACGATGCTCATCCTACGAGCGGCCGGCGTGGGCGGATCGACTCCGGCCCGTCGCCCCCTGGCCAGGGGTGTCGTTACCGATCGCCACCGATCGCCACCGAGTCGCCACCGAGTCGCCGGGACCGATTTACACTGGGAACTCGGGCAAACCGTGTAGAGTTGACGGACCGCAGGGCCAGCGTCGTCCCGGGCGGAAGACCCACCATCCCCCGACGGAGTGACCCTCCCTCGTCCACCGATGGAGAGACCCGATGACGACACGTACCGGCCTTTCCGCCGACCCTAGATCCGGCGGCACCACGACTCCCGTGGCCATCAACCGCGCCCCGAGCACCGGCCTGTACCGGCCGGGGTTCGAGCACGATGCCTGCGGGATCGCCCTGGTGGCAGACCTGCACGGCCGCCAGAGCCACGGACTGGTGAACCAGGCCATCGTCGCCCTCGAGCACCTGGCCCATCGGGGAGCGACCGGAAGCGAGGAGGACAGCGGCGACGGCGCCGGCATCCTCATCCAGGTCCCCCACGAGTTCCTCGACGCCGAGACCTCCTTCGAGCTGCCCGCGCCCGGCGGGTATGCCGTGGGCATCGCCTTTTTGCCTCAGGACGGGGCCGAGTCGGAGAAGGCCCAGCTGGCGGTGGAGCGGCTGGCCGACGAGGAGGGGCTGGCCGTCCTGGGCTGGCGGGACGTCCCCTTCGACGACAGCATGCTGGGCTCGGTGGCCCGAGCGGTCATGCCCCATCTGCGCCAGGTCTTCGTGGCCCCCGCACCGGGCACCGCCCAGATCGGCGACGACCCGGTGCTGGCCATCGACCGGCGGGCCTTCGTCCTGCGCAAGCGGGCCGAGCACGAGATCGAGGGGATCTACCTGGCCTCGCTGTCGGCCCGCACCATCACCTACAAGGGGATGCTCACCTCCCACCAGCTGGCCGAGTTCTATCCCGACCTCTCCGACGAGCGGGTGGTCAGCGGCCTGGCTCTCGTGCACTCGCGCTTCTCCACCAATACCTTCCCCTCGTGGCCCCTGGCCCATCCCTACCGGTACCTGGCCCACAACGGCGAGATCAACACCCTGGCCGGAAACCGGAACTGGATGCGGGCCCGGGAGGCCCTGCTCGAGTCCGACCTCATCCCCGGCCTGGAGCGGGCCTTCCCCATCGTCACCCCCGGGGCCAGCGACTCGGCCTCCTTCGACGAGGTCCTGGAGCTCCTGCACCTGGGTGGGCGCCCCCTGCACCACGCCGTG
>DASZLD010000244.1:0-5796 GCA_035552655.1 Acidimicrobiales bacterium | reverse complement strand
AGATTCCAAAGGGCGGTCTCTCCGTCCTCGACCACGGGGATGATCCGATGGTCGATCTCCAATCCTTCTCTCACATTGCATCCGGGGACGACACAGGTCTGGTCCCGTTCGATGAGAGCGGTGCGTAAGGGGGCGCGAATGGTCCGGCCCAGGTTGGAGACGGTGGCGATGTCTGAGCCGTTGGTGATGACGAGGCGGAGAACCGCGTCCCCCAGCACGGATCGGGCCGTCTCGATGGGCACGGGCCCCACGCCGGGGATCTCGCAGCACTCGCCGCCTTCGAGCTGTCCACGACGCAGGGCGGCGAGATCCACCCGGAGGTGGACGCTGGCCGGCGGGGGAAAGCCAGTGGGGCGACAGTCCGAGCCCGCTCGGCCAGAGCCAGGCTGTTCGGAACTGGGCTGATCAGAGTCAGGCTCACCGGAGTCGGTGCCGGCCCGAGGCGCCGCAGGTGGACGCTCCCCGGTGAGGAGGGCGACCAGCGCGTCGGCCTCGTAGGCATCGGGACCCTCTTGGACGCCCTGTCGTCTGGCCTCGTCGAAGATGACCGTCTTGGTGGGCTTGAGAGCGGCCAGCAGCTTGGCCCCGGCATCGGGGGTGAACAGGCCCTCCAAGCGGAAGGCCCCGTCTCGGTCGGTGTAGTGGCGCAGGTAGCGGGCCGCTCTGATGCGCTCATAGGCCGCATGGCTCTCCTCAGCTGATCGGGCCTTCGCCTTGGCCCGCAGGCACCGATCAGCCAGCTGGCGATTGGTCTCGGTTCGATCCTTGGCCGCTTTCACCAGTTCGTCCTCGCTGGTGGGGTCGACCTGTAGGACATCAGCCACCTGGCGGGCCCGGGTGAGAGACAGCTGGCCCGAGCGCAGGGCGTCACCCAGGCCTCTGTGGTGTTCCATCTGGTCGGCCAACCGCAGGGAACCGGCGGCCGAACCGCGGGACTCGCCCGTCTTTCCGGCTAGCCACTCGGCCGCCGAGCGATGACCGTCTTTCCGGAACAGCTCGGCCTCTGACGCTCGCTTGGCCGAGAGGGCTTTCCCGGTGGCACACAGGTGCTCACCCTGAGAGAAGCGCTCCACCAGCACAGCCGCGTCCTCACCGCTGTAGCGACCGGGCTCGAAGTCGGCAACGAAGGACTCGAGCAAGGAGATGGCATCGGCTACGGCCTCAGCCGACACGTCGGCGCCAGTGCCACCTGACGAGGGGGCACCAGACGAGGTGGCACCAGTGGCGCCAGAGCCACCAGACGAGGCGGCACCAGACCGGTCACCAGAACGGGCGGTGTTCCGAGGGGCCGGTCCCCGATTGCCCTTTCGGCTGCTGCGCTGGTCCCTTGTGGCCATACCAGAGATCTTCTCAAGCGGGTATGACATTTCATTCAGTCCAGGGCAAGTTCGCTCTCTACTGAGCCGGGATCGACACCAGGCTTCGGGAGCCCGTGCCGACAGATCATGCAGCGGGTCCTGTCCGGGAGGGTGGTGGCCCGGCGACTCGCCGCCTGACGCGACGAAACCCCACCGGGGGGGAGTAGTGGGGTTTCGTCGACTCAAGTCGCCTCGAACTGAGTAACACCGACAGTACCGATGCCGTGTTACGTCACCGTTGACGAATGATGAACGCTGCATGATCATCCGCAGACCATCACCCAGAGTGAAGCGACCACAACGTTCACGCCCCAGAAACGCAGGCGATACATGACGTCTCTACGTTCATGAGCAAGCGATGTACGAAGAGGCTACGGGGAGCGAACCATGATCGGCAATGAAGCACGCCTACGGGCGATCCAGGCAGTCAGGGATTTCCAAGCGCCTACCTCGATCTTCCCGACAGATGAAGCCCCCGGGGAGATCTTCGGCGCCAACGTCTTCACCAAGGCGGTCATGCAGAAACGCCTGCCCAAGCCGGTGTTCAACTCGGTCATGGCCACCATCGAGCACTCCAAGCCGCTCGACCCGTCGATCGCCGACGTGGTCGCCGTGGTCATGAAGGACTGGGCCACGGAGAAGGGCGCCACCCACTACGCCCACGTCTTCTATCCCTTGACCCACCTCACCGCGGAGAAGCACGACAGCTTCTTCGAGCCGGGTGGGGACGGTAGCGCCATCGCCGAGTTCTCGGGCAAGACCCTGACCCAGGGGGAACCGGACGCATCCAGCTTTCCCAACGGCGGCTTGCGGGCGACCTTCGAGGCTCGCGGCTACACCGGTTGGGACGTGACCAGCCCGGCCTACATCCTGGAGAACCGAAACGGGAACACCCTGTGCATCCCCACCGTCTTCGTGTCCATGACCGGGGAAGCCTTGGACAACAAGACGCCGCTGCTGCGCTCCCAGCAGGCCATGGCCCGCCAGGCGGAGCGGATCCTCAAGCTGTTCGGGCACCAGGACCCTGATGCGGTGGTGTCGTTCGCCGGCGCGGAACAGGAGTACTTCCTGATCGACCGCAGCTTCTTCCTGAGCCGCCCCGACCTGCTCAACTCGGGGCGCACGCTGTTCGGGTCCAAGCCCCCCAAGGGCCAGGAGTTCGACGACCACTATTTCGGGGCCATCCCCGAACGGGTCCTGGCCTTCATGATGGATTGCGAGCGGGAGCTGTTCAAGCTGGGTATTCCGGCCAAGACTCGCCACAACGAAGTGGCCCCGGGCCAGTTCGAGCTGGCGCCCATGTTCGAACGGTCCAATGTGGCCGCCGACCATCAGCAACTGCTCATGACCACGCTCAAAAGCGTGGCCCAGGCCCACGGCATGGAGTGTCTGTTCCACGAGAAGCCCTTCGCCGGCATCAACGGGTCGGGCAAGCACATCAACTTCTCACTGGGCAACGCCACCCAGGGCAACCTCCTGCTGCCCGGGGACACCCCGCATGACAACGCCCAATTCCTGGTGTTCTGTGCGGCGGTGATTCGCTCCGTCCACAAATACGGTGGCCTCCTCCGGGCTTCGGTGGCTTCGGCCACCAACGACCATCGTCTGGGGGCCAACGAGGCCCCGCCGGCCATCATCTCCATCTTCCTGGGCGATCAGCTCACCGACGTCTTCGAGCAGATCGTCAATGGCGGAGCCACCACATCCAAGGAGAAGGGTGCCCTGGAGATCGGGGTCGACACCCTTCCCGTGCTGCCCACCGATCCGGGCGACCGCAACCGGACCAGCCCATTCGCCTTCACCGGCAACCGCTTCGAGTTCCGGGCACCGGGTTCCCTGCAGTCGATCGCCGGGCCCATGGTGACCATCAACACCATCCTGGCCGAATCGATCGATCACCTGGCCACCGAGCTCGAAGCATTGGTGTCGGACGGTTCCGAGCTCAACGCCGCGGTGCAATCAGTGCTGGAGAGCACCATGAAAGAGCACGGCACCGTGGTCTTCAACGACGACGGATACGCCGACGCCTGGCAGGTCCAGGCCAAGGACCGCCTGCTCCCCAACCTGAAGACCACGCTCGACGCATTGCCCGAGCTGATCACCGACGAGTCGATGGAGCTGTTCAGCAAGTACGGGGTCTTCAGCCATCGGGAGATGCACAGTCGCTACGAGATCGCCCTCGAGCAGTACACCCTGTCCATCGGGGTCGAGGCGGCCCTGACCCTCGAGATAGCCAAGACCATCATCCTCCCCGCGGCGACGCGTTATCAGACCGAGCTGGCCCTGAACGTGTCCAGCCTGGCCGCCATCGGGCAGGAGACCGACTCGGGAACGCTGGACGAGGTGTCGGTCTCCCTCAAGGCCCTGCGCTCCGGGATTGTCGCCTTGACATCGGCTATCGACCACGACGAGCTGGACTCGGAGATGAAGGAGGCCTGGCATGCCCAAGAGGAGCTCCTGCCCGCCATGACCTCGGTCCGGGCCGCGGCCGACACCCTCGAGACCCTGGTGGCCGACGACCTGTGGCCCCTCCCCACGTACCAGGAGATGCTGTTCATTCTGTAGCCCCTCGCCGGTCATGACCACAGCTGCACGCGCCGTCGACGCCGAGCCGAACGTGGACTCCGAGCCGAACGTGGAGTCCGGGATGACGAACGTGGACTCCGGGATGAGTGGTCACGTCATCGTGTGTGGGCTCCAGGGCGTCGGACTGCGCACGGTGGAGCAGTTCCACCTGAGCGGGACACAGGTCATCGTGGTCGACGAGGACGCCGACGCCCGGTTCGCCCACATCCTGGAGGACTGGGGGGTGCCCCATATCCGGCGAAGCGCCTACCTGGGCGACGCCCTCCACGAGGCCGGGTTGGACCGGGCCGTGGCCGTGGTGTGCGTCGAGGTCAACGAGATCCACACCCTGGAGACGGCGCTGCGCATCCGGGAGCTTCGCCCCGATGTCCGGATGGTCGTGCAGTTGGCCAACCCTGCGGTGGCCCGAGCGTTGGAGCGGGTGTCGGGACCGGGCAGCGTGCTCGACGTGGCCACATTGGCGGCGCCGTCATTCGTCGAGGCATGCCTCCGGCGCGACGCACACGACATCGAGCTCGGGGGCGTGCGATTCGCCGTCGTCCAGGTGACGGTGGCGGAGTCTGAACTCGACCACCCGACGTTCCGAGGCCACTTCGGCAATCTGGCCCCCGTGGCCATCATGCCCGCCGACGGCGAACTGGCCGCCTGCCCCGGTCGGGATCATCGGGTTGTGGCCGGCGACCGCGTGGCCGTGCTGGGAACGATGGAAGAGCTTCAGCGGTCCGACATCAATGCCACCAACCCTCCCCGGTCACCCCAGCGAACCGTGGCCATCACCACCCGCATTGCCCGTCAGGCCGCCGTCGTACTGGAGGAGGGCAACAAGGCCCTGGCCGTTGTGGTGACATCCCTGGTGGCCCTCATCGCCGTGGCCGCCATCATCAATCGATTCGCCTATCAGCTGCCCGGCGGTGGCCACATGGACATGCTGACTGCGGCCTACTTCACCGTCGAGACGGTAGCCACCGTCGGATTCGGCGACTACAGCTTCGCCGCCCAGGACGACGGCATGAAGGCCTTCGGGATCATCCTCATCGCCATTGGTGTCGCCCTGGTGTCCACGGCATTCGCCCTCTTCACCAATATCCTCGTCAGTCGACGAATCGAACGCTCACTGGGCCGACGGGACGTGCACGGCATGGTCGACCACATCGTCGTGGTGGGGCTCGGCTCGGTGGGCATCGCCGTCGTGCAGGGACTGATCGCCGAGGGTCAGCGGGTCGTGGTGATCGAGCGCGATGCCGACAACCGCTACCTGGCCCAGGCTCGGGCCCTGGACGTCCCGGTGGTCATCGCCGACGCCACGCAACTCCAGACCCATCGCATGGTCAATCTCGACGACGCCGCCGCCGTCGCCGTGCTGACCAGCGCTGACCTGACCAATATCGAAACCGGTTTAGCCATCCGGGAGTCGCTGGGTGAACGGTGGGAAAAGGTGCCGGTCGTCCTGCGGGTATTCGATCGCCAGCTGGCCCACATGATGGAGCAGAGCTTTGGGTTCCGACATGTCCGGTCGACCTCCTCGCTGGCCGCCCCCTGGTTCGTGGGGGCGGCGCTGGGACTGGACGTCCTGTCCACCTTCTATGTCGACCAACAGCCATTTCTGGTCGGCCGGGTCACCGTGGCCGCCGAGGGGGGCCTCCAGGGGCTGGCCATGGCCGATCTCTCAGCTCGGACCCGCGTCATCGCCTTGAACCGGGCGGCGGGAGATGGCCACCTCGAGCACCCGCCCCGTCGGGGGACCCGCTTTGCCGGCGGGGACGAGGCCTATCTGGTCGGTCCCTACGAGGAGCTGCTGGCCGTGCTGCGCCGCGACCAGACAGCCGAAGCCGACGCATGACGGTTCCCGGCG
>DASZLD010000243.1:0-22462 GCA_035552655.1 Acidimicrobiales bacterium | reverse complement strand
CTACCCGACCAATGGGTCACCTCGTTGGCCGCCTTGGCCCACCAGGTCCGCCTGGCCTGGTGCGGGCCCGAGGTCGAGGTCGAGGGCATCCTCTCGGCCAAGACCGGCGGCTGCCCGGAGGACTGCCACTTCTGCTCGCAGTCGTCCCGTTTCGAGACGCCGGTGAAGGCCACCCCGTTCCTCGACGCCGAGGAGGTGCTCCGCGCCGCCCAGGAGACGAAGGCGGCGGGCGCATCCGAGTTCTGCATCGTGCTGGCCATCCGCGGGCCCGACGAGCGCACGCTGAACCGCATCTTGGAGCTGGTCCCCCTGGTGCACGAGGCCACCGGGCTCAACGTGGCCGTCAGCGCCGGCCTCCTCACCGATGACCAGGCCCGCCGGCTGGCCGAAGGTGGGGTTCACCGCTACAACCACAACCTCGAAACGTCCAAGTCGTTCTTCACCAACGTGGTGACGTCGCATACCTGGGAGGAGCGGGAGGACACCTGCCGACTTGTGCGCGATCACGGGATGGAGCTGTGCTGTGGGGCGCTCATCGGGATGGGCGAGAGCGACGACCAGCGGGTAGAGCTGCTCACCCAGCTCCAAGAGCTCGATCCCACCGAGGTCCCGCTCAATTTCCTCAACCCCCGCCCGGGCACCCCTCTGGGCGACCAGCAGCCCGTCGGGGCCTGGGAAGCGATCCGGTGGATCGCCCTGTTCCGGCTGGGCCTCCCCGGCGTCATCCTCCGCTACGCCGGAGGTCGCGAGGTGACGTTGCGCGATCTGCAGTCCATGGGACTTACCTCGGGCATCAACGCGTTGATCGTCGGCAACTACCTGACCACCCTGGGGCGCTCGGCCGACGAGGATCTCCAGATGCTGGCCGACCTCCGCATGCCCGTCGGTGCCCTGACCGGCGTCCTCTGAGCCGGGGCCACCCCGACACGGTGACCGAGCAACTCCACTGCACCAGCTGCGGCGCACCGGTGACGCAGTGCGCCGGCTGTGGACGCGAGCTCGACCCTCCCCGCTTCTGCCCCACGTGTGGTCGGCGTCTGACCGTCTCGGTCAGCCCTGGCGGGTATCGCGCTCGCTGTCGTGATCATGGGGAGCTGGCCGGTCACTGACCGGCCAGCTCTCGCGTTATTTCGTCGCCGGCGCCAGGTACTGCTCGACCGCGGTGGCGATCCCCCTGAGCCATCACCCTCTGGCCCCTGAGCGCCGACACCACCAAGACGGCCCGTCGTCGAAGGCGTGATCGGGAACGTTCCACCGAAACATGTTCTCCCAGCCGGGCCGGCTGGGGGCATCGGGGTCAGTGCCGGAGACCATCGCTCGGAGGAAGGCTCCGAGCGATGGCAGGCGGTCAGGACAGGACCTTGCGCCGGAAATTGCGTAGGCCGATGGCCATGAAGGCGGTAATGAAGGCCACGATCACCGGATAGATCACGTACAGGTGCATGTGGGGAGCATCGGTGAACGCCGCCCGCATGCCCTCGTTGACATAGATGAGCGGGTTGATCAGCACCACCGTCTGCAGCCAGTGGAAACCGCCGATCTTGACCGGGGCCAGCCGGGTCCACTGGTAGTACGTACCACCGAGAAAGGTGATGGGAAGGACCACGAAGCCGAACATGAGCCCGATGTTGCGGGGTTCGAAGCTGGTGCCCAGGACCAGACCCAGCGAGGTCATGGCGATGCAGGCCAAGGGCACGATGGTCACGATGATCCACCAGTGGAACGAGAGGTTCGGCTCCACCCCGGCGGCATGGACGACCGAGGCGATGGGCAGCACGATGGCGGCCGAGATGATCCCCTGGGCACCCCCGGACAGCACCTTGGACGTGGCCACCAGCCAGATGGGGCATGGGGCCTGCACCCGGTCCTCGATCTCGCGGGTGAACCCGAATTCCTGGGCCAGTTGCATGGCCACGGCCTGGACGCCCTGGAACATGATGGAGATGCCCACCACGCCGGGCACCAGCACGGTGGCGAACGCCGATTCGGCCGCGGGGCTGCTGGCGCCCCCGATGCCCTGGCCGATCTTGGGGAACACGTAGAGGAACACGAAGCAGAGCAGGAAGGGCTGCACCAGGGTGCGCACGGCGAACTCGATGAAGTTCTTCTTGAGCACGACCAGGTCCCGCAAGATGAGCGCCCGTAGGGCCACCCAGCTGGCCGCCCCGGCCGAGCGGGTGGGTACCCGGATCACCCGGTGGCCCTCATAGATATGGTCGAGGTCCGTTGTCGTTGCCGTCATCAGTCCCGGAGCTCCTTTCCGGTCAAGTTGATGAACACCGTCTCCAGGCTGGGCTCGGCCACGGAGAGATCGACCACCGGGAACCCAGCCCCCTCCGCCGCGGTCACGATCCGGGGCACCAGGCGCTCGCCCGCCTGGACGTGGAGCTCGACCCCGCCCTCGATGGCCCGGCTGTTGGTCACTCCGACCACGTTCTCGGTGAGGGCGGCCGCCAGTGCGCCGGAGTCGCCCGAGGCCTTGATGGTCACGATGGTGTCCGCCCCCACCCCCTGTTTGAGCTTGGCCGGGGTGTCGAGGGCCAGGACCTTGCCGTGGTCCATGATGGCCACCCGGCCGCACAGCTGGTCCGCCTCTTCCATGTAGTGGGTGGTGAGCAGGATGGTCTGTCCTTCGCGGTTGAGCTCGCGCAGGATGTCCCACAGGGCCAGGCGGCTCTGGGGGTCGAGCCCGGCGGTGGGCTCATCGAGGAAGAGCACGGCGGGCCGGTGAAAGATGGACCGGGCCACCATCAGGCGTTGGGCCATGCCCCCGGAGAGGGCGTAGACCGAGGCCTTGGCCCACTTGGCCAGCTGGAACTTCTCCAGCAGCTCGGTGGCGATCTGACGCGACTCCTTGGCCCCGATGCCGAAGAGGCGTCCGTGGAAGTAGAGGTTCTCCCACACGTTGAGCTGGCGATCGAGCGTGTTCTGCTGGGAGACCACGCCCAGGAGCTGCTTGGCCAGGGCGGGATGGGCCACCACGTCGATGCCGGCCACCCAGGCGGAGCCGGACGTGGGGATGACCCTGGTGGTGAGCACCCCCACCGTGGTCGTCTTCCCCGCCCCGTTCGGCCCCAGCAGCCCGAAGATCTCTCCTGGCTGCACGGTCAGGCTCAACTCGTCGACGGCCCGGAAGTCCGTCTCCGGGTAGACCTTGACCAGTTCGGTGGTACGGATGATGCCCTGTTCCACTGCCGACGCCGCGTTGTGCTCCTCGGTGCTGGTCCCGATCACCGGAGCAGTTCCATGGCCACACGCTCGACATCGCCTCGGTGGCGGGCCTTGTCCGCCGCAGGCAGAAACGAGGCGTCGAACGAGTTGGCCGCCAGCTGCACCACCTGCGAGCCGGCGAGGCCCAGGGCATGAGCAGTAGCGGCCAGATTGTCGGCTACGTAACCGCCGAAGTAGGCAGGGTCGTCCGAGTTCACGTTGACGGCCAGTCCGGCATCGAGCAGTCGGCCCAGGTTGTGAGCCTCGAGGGTGGGGAACACCCTGAGCTTCACGTTGGACAGCGGGCACACGGTGAGGGGGACCTGATCGGCCGCCAACCGCTTCACCAGCTCTGCATCCTCTTCACAGCGGACCCCGTGATCGATCCGTCGGACTTCGAGGAGGTCGAGGGCCTCGGTGATGTAGCTGGGTGGCCCCTCCTCTCCGGCGTGGGCCACGGTCAGAAGGCCCTCGGCGCGGGCCCGATCGAACACGTCGGTGAACTTCGAGGGCGGGTTCCCCTGCTCGCCCGAGTCGAGGCCCACCGCTATGAACGCATGGCGGAAGGCCAGAAGCTCATCCAGGGTGGCCATCGCCGCCTCGGCGCTGAGATGCCGCAAGAAGCACGGGATCAGGTACGAGGTCATCCCGAAGACCGACGCCGCTTCGTCCAGGCCCCGGCGGATCCCGTTGACCACGGCAGCCAGCGGGATCGAGCGATCGGTGTGGGTCTGCGGGTCGAAGAAGACCTCGGCGTGACGCACGCCCTGGTCGGCGGCCCGGCGGACATAGGCGGCGGTCAGATCGTAGAAGTCGTCCTCGGTGACCAGTACGTCGCACCCCTGGTAGTAGAGGTCGAGGAACGACTGCAGGTCCTCGAAGACGTAGGCGTCGTGGATGGCGGCGACGTCGGCGTAGGGAACCGCCACGCCGTTCCGGCCGGCCAACTCGAAGAAGAGCTCGGGCTCGAGGGTGCCTTCCAGGTGGAGATGGAGCTCGGCTTTGGGCAGCTTCCATGCCAGCCGGTCGATCAACGAGGACTGGTCCCGGCCATGTGATCGCCCCTCGACCGGTGCCTCGTCCT
The DNA here is from genome assembly GCA_035552655.1 of Acidimicrobiales bacterium. Lineage (GTDB taxonomy): Bacteria > Actinomycetota > Acidimicrobiia > Acidimicrobiales > RAAP-2 > DASXMT01. The sequence continues at coordinate 18,168 of DASZLD010000243.1, read as the reverse complement.
TCGTGGTGGGGCCCATGGCTTAGCTGGCCGGTACCTTCCAGCCGTTGCCTTCGGCGATCTCCTTGCAGGTGGGGCAGACCGGATAGCGCTTGGGATTGCGACCCGGCACCCACACCTTGCCGCACAGGGCCCGGACGGCGGTGCCGTTCACCATGCCTTCCACCACCGAGGGCCCGGCCGAAACGAAGTCCCCCTCCTCGGGCTTGTAGCCCTCGAGCACGATATGGCTCATGCGCTCGTGGTCCCCATCGAGTAACGGGTCCGTCGTGGTCGGCGAGAGGGTCGTGCCCATGTCCGTCATGGCCCATAGGTTCGCGCATTTGCGGGAGGGTGGGAGTTAGGCCGGCGCACGGACGTCCCGGTGATTGTGACGGTCGGTCGGCCCCGGCTGGCACACTGGTATGCCGTGTCTACCCGTGATCTGGTGCTCGCCTCCGCCTCGCCGGCACGACTGCGCCTGTTGCGTGAGGCCGGATTCGAGCCCACGGTGATGGTCAGCGGCGTCCCCGAGGACGTCGACGACGACCATGTCCCCTCGCTGGTCAGGACCCTGGCCGAGCGCAAGGCCACCGCCGTGGCCCCACGAGCGGGAGATGCCGTGATCGTCGGGTGCGACTCCGTCTTCGAATTCGACGGTGAGGCCCACGGCAAGCCGGCATCGGCCGCGCAGGCCGTGGGCTGGCTGCGCCGGATGCGCGGCCACGAGGGGGTGCTCCACACCGGTCACTGCGTCATCGACGGGTCGTCGGGGACCATGGTGTCCCAGACGACCGGTACGGTCGTTCGCTTCGCCGAGATCACCGATGGCGAGCTCGATGCCTATGTGGCCAGCGGTGAAGCGCTCGCCGTGGCCGGGGCCTTCACCCTGGACGGGAGATCGGCCCCGTTCGTCCGAGGCATCGACGGCGACCCCGGCAACGTCGTCGGGCTGTCCCTCCCCACCCTGCGCGCCCTGCTGGCCCGGCTGGGGATCCAGATCACCGACCTGTGGGCCTCATGAGCGCGCTGGGCCTGGTGGGCACCGACTCGCCCGAGGCGCTCTCGGTTCTGCCGCTGACCATCGGCACCCTCGAGGTCGACCCTCCGGTGGTGCTGGCCCCCATGGCCGGCGTGACCAATCGGGCCTTTCGCCGCTTGTGCCGCCGCTACGGCGCCGGGCTGTACGTCAGCGAGATGATCACGGCCCGAGCCCTGGTGGAGGGCAACGCCAAGACGCTCGACATGGTCACCTTCGGTGATGACGAGCCCTACCGGAGCGTCCAGCTCTACGGCGTGGACCCAGTCGTGATGGAGGCGGCGGTACGGCGCCTGATCGACGACATCGGGGTCGATCACATCGATCTCAACTTCGGTTGCCCGGCGGCCAAGGTCACCCGCAAGGGTGGGGGCGCCGCTCTCCCCGTGCACCGGGCCCTGCTCCAGGCCATCATCGCCGCCACCGTGAAGGCGGCGGGATCCGTCCCGGTCACGGTGAAGCTCCGGCTCGGCGTGGACGGATCCCGCCTGACCTTCCTGGAATCGGGACGGATCGCCCGGGAGGAAGGGGCTGCCGCCGTTGCCCTGCATGCCCGAACGGCGGAGCAGCTCTACTCCGGATCGGCCGACTGGACCGCCATCGGCGAGCTGAAGGCCCATGTGACCGGGATACCCGTCCTGGGGAACGGGGACATCTGGGAGGCATCCGACGCCTTGGCCATGATGGCCACCACCGGATGCGACGGCGTGGTGGTCGGACGAGGCTGCCTGGGCCGGCCGTGGCTGTTCCGGGACCTGGCCGACGCCTTCGCCGGCCGAGCCCCCCAGGAGCCACCGAACCTCGGTGAGGTAGCGGGGGTCATGGTCATCCATGCCCAGCTGCTGTGCGGCCTGTTCGGCGAGACCTACGGGATCAGGCAGTTCCGTAAGCACGTGTCCTGGTACCTGACCGGTTTCCCGGTCGGCGGCGAGCAGCGCCGGGCCATGTCCCAACTCGACTCACTGGCCGAGCTGGACGCGGCGGTGGCCCGGCTGGACCACAGCCAACCCATGCCGGTCGAGGCGCTGCGGATGGCCCGGGGACACACCAACGGGCCCCGCCCGGTGGCCCTGCCCGAGGGATGGCTGCGGAACGTGGACGACCTCACCCCGCCCGATGGGGGCGACGAGCTGGTATCGGGTGGTTGAACCGACCCGGAGACCGGTATCGGGAGGTTGAACCGCCCTCGGCATTGAGTGTGGGAAGATAACTCCTGGTTGATCGCGCCGGGAGCCGCCGGCACTTCGCTCCGGTACACCTGTCCGGTCGGGCCCCGCTCAGCCACTCCCCCTGATGATCGTCGGATCCTCCCTCACCATAGAAATCGGCGACCGGACCCTGCTCCGTGACGCCTCCTTCGTCGTGGGGGCGGGCGAGAAGGTCGGGCTGGTCGGCCGCAACGGTACGGGCAAGTCCACGTTCATCTCCGTGGTCATCGAAGAGCCGGGGCGCAACGTCCGCTCCACCGGCAGCGTGCGCATCCGGGGCACCTACGGCTATCTGCCCCAGGTCCCCGTCCCCCTGGGGCTGGGTCTCGACCCCAACGGGTTCTCCCATGTCCTGTCGGCCCGGGGTCTTGACGTCCTCGACGACGCGCTGGGCAAGGCCCGCACCCAGATGGCCAAGGACCCGAGCTCGGAGAACATCGAGCTGTTCTCGGACCTGGAGGAGCAGTTCCGGGAGAACGGCGGCTACGAGGCCGAGGCCATCATGGCCCGGTTGGCCGACGGCCTGGGGTTGCGCCAGGAGTTGTTGCTCGAGGACATCGAGGGCCTGTCCGGCGGCCAACGGCGGCGAGTCGACCTCATCCGCATCCTGTTCCAGGGGCCGGACATGATGATCCTGGACGAGCCGACCAACCACCTCGACCTTCCGGCCAAGAGGTGGCTCATGGAAGAGCTGCAGAAGTTTCCAGGGGCCATCCTGGTGGTCAGCCACGACCTGAAACTGCTCGACCGCTCGATCAACAAGGTGCTCCATCTCTCCGACAGTCGGCTGCACGAGTTCAAGGGCACCTACTCGAGCTACCTGACCCAGCTCGAGGCAGACCTGAGCCAACGGGAACGCTCCGCACAGCTGGAGGGGCGGGAGATCAAGCGTCTGTCGACGCTGGCCGACTCCATGCGAGGCAGCACCAACCGGCGGGCCCGCATCGCCAAGTCGATCGACAAGCGCGTCGAGCGGCTCGAGTCGTCGAAGACCGAGGTGCACAAGCGCGAGCGGGCCAGCAAGTTCCGCCTGCCCACCCCCACTCGGTCGGGCGAGGTCCCGATCCGCACCCACGAGCTGTCGGTCCGCTACGGCCGGTCCACCGTCTTGTCCAATGTCGAATTCCATGCCCGCCGACGCGATCGGATCGTGATCGTGGGACGCAACGGCGCGGGCAAGTCGAGCCTGCTCCGCTGCCTGGCCGGCGTGCAGAAGCCCTCGGGTGGCAGCATCGAGCTGGGAGCCAACGTGGCCTTGGGCTACTTCGCCCAGGAGCACGAGCAGGTGAACCTGGGCGCCACCGTGCTGGAGAACCTGGACGACAGCGTGTTGACCACCGAGACCGAGCGGCGGGCCCTGTTGGGATCGTTCGGCATCGCCGGGAAGGCGGCCCACCAGATGCCGGGCACGCTCTCCGGTGGTGAGCGGGCCAAGCTGGGGCTGGCCATGCTGGCCGCCGGGCGGGCCAATGTCCTTTTGCTGGACGAGCCGACCAACAACCTGGATCCCTCGTCGATCAAGGCCGTCGGGGGCATGCTCAGCGATTGGGAGGGCACCGTGGTGGTGGTCAGCCACGACCGGGACTTCGTGGCCGCCCTCCAGCCCACCCACTGCCTGCTGTTGCCCCAAGAGCAGTTCGTGCACTGGGACGAGCGCTACCTTGAACAGGTGGAGATGAAGTGACGGCGGACCCCACCCGAACGGGCTGAGCATGAAAGTCCGGGAACCGCCAGAGGGCACGCCCGGGGTCGAACGCCTCCTGGCCCTGTCCGACGGCGTCGTCGCCATAGCGTTGACGCTGTTGGTGCTGTCGCTGCACGTGCCGGTCAGCACTGCCTTGCACCCCATCAACTCGACGTCCTCAAGCGAGCTGTGGCACGCCCTCCAAAACCTGGCCGATCCCTTCATCAGCTACGTCATCTCCTTCTACGTGATCGCCCAGTTCTGGTTGGCCCACCACCGCACCTTCCGGCTCCTGACCGGCCACGACGAGGGGTTGGCCTGGTGGAACTTCCTGTTCCTGTTCGCCATCACGCTGTTGCCGTTCAGCGCCGACCTCCTCGGTCAGTATTCCGAGAATCCCGTGGCTGTGGACCTTTTCGCTTTCAACCTCCTGGTGGGCAGCCTGTCCACCATCACCGTCATGACCGCGGCCCAGAGAAAGGGGCTCCTCAAGCCGACGGCAAAGCCCGAGGTGATCCGGTCCGGCCGGGTGCGCGCCCTTGGGATCATGCTCGTCGTCGCGGCCTCGATGGGAGTGGCGTGGTTCCCCCATCGAGGCCCCGATGTGGCCAAGTACATGTGGTTCCTCATCGCAGTGGTGCCCCGGGTGATGAACCGGTGGGTCGACCAGCACATGCCGCTCGACGATGGGACCGCTCCGGCCCCCGGCGCCGTCGCCCCTGCCGACTGAGGCCACCGGGTTCCACCAGAGTGCGCCGGTAGGCTGGCTCGATGGCGGCACATCCCTTCGAGCTGATCTGCGAGATCGAGCCTCCGACCACGCCCCACCTGGACCACGTCCGGGACCAGATCGACGCGCTGGGACCGGTTGCCTCTGCCTTCCTCGTACCCGACAACCACATCGGACGGGCCACCGTCTCCAGCGTGGCCGTGGCCCACGAGGTAGCGGTGATGGGTGGTCGGTCGATTGCCTGTCTCAATGCCCGCGACCGGAACCTCTTGGGCTTTCAGCGCGACCTGTTGACGGCGGCGGCCTATGGCGTGGACCAATTTCTGTTCGTGTACGGCGACAAACCGGCCAGCGGTGGCCGCACCGGTGAGCTCACCGTCCGGACCATGATCGAGGAGGCTCGGGCGTTCACCCAACGGCCGGGGCTCGACCAGACCTCGCCCTTCCGCATCGGTGCTGCCGCCGGACTGGGTCCGCTCCCGGCGTGGAAGGGCCAGGCCGACTTCCTCTTCGTCCAAGTCGGCTTCGACCTGGCACCGTTGCTGCAGTGGCGCGAACGCATCGATCTGGACATCCCCGTGTACGCCGGGGTCATGACCCTGGCCAGCGCGACCATGGCCCGCAATCTGGCCGCCACCATCCCCGACATCGCCATCCCTGCCGCACTGATCCGATCGGTCGAACAGGACCGGATGGCCGGAGTGGAGGCCGCGTGTGAGCTGGTGCTCGAGATCCGCGACAGCCAGGCCTTCGACGGCGTCCACCTGGTTCCCGTGTCCCGCTACCGCGAGGTGGCCAGCCAACTGGAGGGCTCGCTGAGCTAGCTGTTCAGTTGGGAGACGGATTCAGTTCGGAGCCGGCCGTCAGAGCAGATTCGGGCGGATCAGAGCAGGCCGAGGCGGGTCAGAGTGGACGAGAAGGCGTCGAACAGCTCGAGCTCGCCGAGCTCGTGGGCGGCCACCCACCGGGCCTCGGCCGTCTCCCAGCCCAGCGTGGCCGGGGGGTCGAAGCGCTTGGGCACGTCGATGATCACCGTCCAATAGGACCAGCCTCCGTGGTCGTCCTGGTGGGTCTCCCCCAGCTCGAACTGGTCGAGCTGGGATCCGATCTCCTCACCGAATTCCCGCAGCGCGCCGTCGATGGGTTCCTCGCCGAGGTCCAAGGCACCGCCAGGAATGGCCCAGGTTCCACCCCGGTGGCAGTGGAGAGAACGCCTGGCCAGGAAGTACCACGTGCCGTCGTCACCGACGTGGCGAACCAGCACACCAGCTGCCCCGTATCTGCCCCAGCGCATGGACCCGTCGGCCAACGTGATGAACCCGTCGCCCGATCCGGCCAGGTTCACGGCGACTGCTCTGCGGTCATGGGGTTGGGCACGTCTCGGGGCACGGTCATGGGCTGGCGTCAGTTTTGCACTGGCCAGCGTAGGGCGCCCGACGGAACGGCACGACGAGGGTCAGGTCAGACCCGAGCGCGCCCTCAGCCACGCTTCCCATGTCAGCGAGCCCGACCGGTGGTCGGGCGCCAAGTGAACCCCCTGGTCGAACGCCTTGACCAACCCGATCAGGGGTAACGGGATCAACCGGGCCCGCTTGCCCGTGATCCTGGCCCGGATCCGGTTGAGCTCGTCGATCGAGAGGATCTCCGGTCCGCCGAAGTCGGGAGCGCGTCCACTGGGGCCGGCCGCCACCAGCTCGGCCAGGCGGGCGCTCACGTCGTCGGTGGCCACGGGCTGAAAGCGGAGATGGGATGTCTTGGCAGAGACGGGGAGGGTGAGGAACCGATCCACGAGATCGTGGAACTGGGTGGCGCGCTGAATGGTCCAATGCCTGCCGGATTGTTCGAGCATCCGTTCGGCCTCCAGCTTGGTGCGGTAGTAGGCAAAAGGATGGCGATCGACCCCGACGATGGACACATAGATCACGTGCCGATCGCCCCCGGCCGCCATCAGGGTGCGCATGCCCTCGAGCTCGGTGGCCTTTTGGTGTCGGGCTGAGGACACCGACTGGATGACCGTGTCCACCCCGTCCAGGGCGCCGGGCAGTCCCTCTCCGGTCCGGATGTCACCGCGGTGGGCCACGACGCCGGTGGGCACGGCGGGGGCACTCTGCCGGGACAGCACTCGAACACCGTGACCCCGTTCCACCAGGACGGAGGCCAGCCGGCGACCGAGCGTGCCCGTCCCTCCGATGACCAGCACCTGAGCCACGGCACGACCCTAGCCATCCGGCCCGATGCGCGCCTCGTTCCCTCTGTACGAGTCTGGTTGTCTGAGTCAGGGCACCGACGCCGCCGGCACGCCGCTCGGGAGAAAACCGCGGCTGATTCTTCCTAGTGGGGGCGTAGCCCGGTAAGGAGCAGGTCGACCATGCGACGGGCGTCATAACCGGAGTTGTTGTCGGCGCCGATACAGAGATTTCCGATGCCACGCATCAGTTCGCGGGCATCCATGTCGGGGGAAATCTCGCCCGCCGTGGCCGCGGCCTCGAGCAGCTGTGCGCACACGGGGACGAGGCGGTCGAGGAAATAGGCGTGCAGGGTCTCGAAGGCGGCCACGTCGGACTGCAACGCCTTGGCCAGGCCGTGCTTGGTCACCAGGAAGTCGACGAAGAGGTCGATCCAACGGGCCAGGGCGGCGGAGGGCGTGCTGCTGCCGGCCAGCAGTGTCGGACCGGCCTCAGCGCATGCCTCGACCTGGTGCCGATAGACGGCAACGATGAGATCAGCTCGCGTCGGGAAGTGGCGGTAGATCGTGCCGACGCCGACGCCGGCCTGGGCCGCGATGTCCCGCACGGGCACATCGACCCCGGACGTGATGAACGCCGCAGCGGCTGTCTCCAGTATCGCCTCCTCGTTCCGTCGGGCGTCGGCCCGCTTGCGCGGGGCTGACGTTCGTGACGTGCCGTCGATGTCGACCACTGCCCGCTGCCTCCGTCGCTCCCCTTGACAAGTGGAACCATGTTCCGTATCGTACTTAACGGAACGTGGTTCCGCTTGTTCATCATGGCAGAACCGTCAAGTCGGGACCAGACCACCACCTTGGAGGGACGCGACGCAGCGATGTCGCGGATCGATCGTCACCTCGGCCACCAGGCGATGGAAGGACCAACCATGCCGCAAACACCCCGACCCCGTTTCGGGATCATGACCGCCCCCATGAACGTCGACTACCGGGACGTCCTGCGGGTCTGGCGCGAGGCGGACACGATCCCGGAGATCGAGCATGCGTGGCTGTTCGATCACCTCATGCCGATCGCCGGCGATCCGAGCGGACCGATCTACGAGGGTTGGACGCTCCTCTCCGCCCTCGCCGCACACACCCAACGACTGCGCCTCGGCCTGCTCGTGACCAGCAACCGCTTCCGGCCGCCGGCGATGCTGGCCAAGATCGCCACCACCGTCGACATCGTCTCCGGCGGACGGCTCGACTTCGGAATTGGCGCCGGCTCACGACCCAGCCATCCTCTGGCCCGGCGCGAGTACGAGGCACACGGCCTGCCCTACGACGACTTTTCCTACTCCGTCGGCAACCTCGCCGAAGCGTGCACCGTGATCCGGCGATTGTGGACCGAGACGGAACCGTTTGACTTCCATGGCACCTACCTCCACCTCACCGGAGCGTTCGGCAATCCCAAACCCATTCAGCACCCCCACCCGCCGATCCTCATTGGCGGGCGCTCGGCCGCCGTGCTGCGCGTGGTGGCCGAACACGCCGATCTGTGGAACATCCCTGGTGGCGACATCGACGACGTCGTCGGGCGCAGTGCACTGCTCGACCGCTACTGCACCGAGATCGGTCGCGACCCTGCCTCTGTCATCCGCTCGATCCACCTGCCGATCTCTTATGAGCAACCCGGCATCACCAGGGACGCCGTCGGCGAAGCGATTGACGCCGGCATCCAACACATCGTCCTCGGGCTCTCCGCGCCCTACCCCGCCAACGTCGCACAGTGGGTCACCGACGAGCTCATCATCCGCTCGGGATAAGCACGCCAGCCGGAGAGAACGCCCGCATCGGGGCTCTGTTCCCTTCACCGGGCTACCGCCGACACCGTCCACCAGTCGCTTGGTAGACGAACATATGTTCGATACCATGGTCGGCATGGGTGCCCCCGACTCTTTTCGGTGGAAGTTGGCCGACGACGAGACCGATGGCGGCCAGCTGGCCTTTTTCAGCCCGGAGGACCTGGGCCGACACCACGTGGGTACGGGCGAATTCCGTGGCTATGAGTTCCTCCACGTCAACGCCAAACGGATCATCAACACGGTGCCGGCCGCATCATCGATGCCCTTCCGTCACACCATCAACGCCTACCGGGGCTGCAGCCATGCCTGCGTGTACTGCTTCGCCCGACCTACCCACGAGTACCTGGGACTCGGCGTCGGCGAGGACTTCGAACGGAAGCTGGTGGTCAAGATCAACGCCGTCGAGCGGGTGAGGGCGGAACTTCGATCCGACCGGTGGGCGGGCGAGGCCATCGCCATGGGGACCAATACCGACCCATACCAACGCTGCGAGGGCAAGTACCACTTGACCAGGGGAATCGTCTCGGCCCTGAGCGAGGCGGCCAACCCCTTCTCCATCCTCACCAAATCCACGTTGATCCTGCGGGACCTCGACCTCCTGGCCGAGGCGGCAAAGCGGACCACGGTGCAGTGCAGTTTCTCCATCGGCACGCTGGACGAATCGGTGTGGCGAGCAACTGAGCCGGGAACCCCGCACCCCGGCCAGCGTGTGGCCGCGCTCAACAAGGTGGTCGATGCCGGTGTGTCCACCAGCGTGCTGGTGGCTCCGGTCATTCCCGGGCTATCCGACTCTCCCGATCAACTGGCCGAAGTGGTCGATGCCTGCGTGGCAGCCGGAGCCCGGTCGGTGACGGCTATCCCTCTCCACCTGCGACCGGGGGTCCGTGAGCACTTCATGGACTGGCTCCGTCGGGAGCGGCCCGAGCTGGCCCCGCGCTTCGAACGCCATTACCGACGGTCCTACCTGGCCGCCTCGGATCAGGAGCGGATCACCGGGTTCGTGCGAGACCGGGTGGCCCGCCGCTCATGATCGTTCGCCCTAGTGGTCTTTCATCACCAGGTCGGCCAGATACGACCCCCCGCCGGGCAGGGTGACCACCTCGAATCCGTCCCGCTCGGTCAGCCACTGACGGTTCCGTCGGTGGATGTCGTGCTCCTCGTCGAACCGATTGAGGGCGATGATCAGGCGCGCCGATGGTTCGTCGCCATCGTGTGTCGACACACTCTCGCCGACCAGGGGCGAGAGGGCGTCGCTCGACAGTCGGACGCCGTTGATCGTGCCCAGGCCGGCATCAGCCACCAGCAGCACGACCTGCGGTCGGAGCAAGCGGCCCAAGTCGACGGCATCACCGTCGGACGCCTGGGGCGAGCGAACGCCGCCCGCGGTCTCCACCAATCCGACGGCAACCGGTGGCACGGGCCAGCGAAGCTCCTCGGCTAGGTCACCGACGGTGAAGGGGGGAAGGCCGAGCATCTCGGCAGCCATCGGGGGGGCCATGGCCCGGTGGTACGAGCGAGCGGGCAGGCACACGACATCAGGGTCCTCGCCCGAGGCCTGGCCCAGGACTTCGGCGTCGGTCCGCTCGCCCAAGCGGTCGGCCTCCAGGTCGACGTCGAAGGACTGGGCCGGCTTGCGGGCGGCGACGGTGAGTCCTCTCCCCCGCAGCTCCTCGAGCACGCTGGCCGCCACCCACGTCTTCCCCACCTCGGTGCCGGTCCCGCACACCAGGACCAACCGGTCAGGAGGCAATGGCATTGGTCTCCGTCGACGCCCTCGGTTGGTCCGCCGTCTGTTCACCGGTCACGTCCGTCGGGGCCAGGCCGGCCAAGGCCAGTGCCAGCCGGTCCACCTGCTCGTCGGTGTGGGCCGCCGACAGGGTCACCCGCAGCCTGGACGTTCCCACCGGGACAGTCGGCGGTCGGATGGCCGGCACCCAGAGCCCCTCCGACTGCAACGCGCTCGATGCGGCCACCGTGTCGGCCTCCTCCCCGATCACCACCGGGATGATCGGGGACCGGTGCTCGGGGTCGGGGGCGATCCGGGCCACGAAGCCGGACAGCCGGGCCCGCAGGTCGTCGCCCTCGGCCGATTGCACGATGCCCAGCGCAGCCAGTGCCGCGGCGGCATCGGCCGGGGTGGGGGCGGTGGTGAATATGTAGGGCCGAGCCCGGTTGACCAGGAGCTCGACCGAGCGCGCCGGGCCGGCGACGAAACCGCCCAAGGCCCCCAGGGTCTTGGACAGGGTCCCCACCCGCAGCACGTCGATCTCCTCCATGGCCCCCGTCGGCAGCTCGGGCCCGAGCACGGCGTGGGCCTCATCCAGCACGAGCAGGGCGCCATGGCGGCCGGCCAGGTCCACCAACCCGAGGAGATCGGCCTCGTCGCCGTCCATGGAGAAGACCGTGTCCGACACGATGACCGTCCGCTCCGATGAGGAGGACACCAGCCGGTCCAGCGCGTCCAGGTCGCGGTGGGGGAACACCGTGGCCTGGGCCCGAGCCAGCCGGCACCCGTCGATGATCGAGGCGTGGTTCAGCTCGTCCGAATAGATCCGGGCTCCCTGTGCCCCGAACACCGACAGCACCGACAGGTTGGCGGCGAAGCCAGTGGGGAAGACGACCGCCCGTTCACACTGCCTCCACTCGGCCAGCGCCGTCTCCAGCGCGTCGTGGATGGGGCGGGAGCCGGTGATGAGCCGGGATCCCCCTGAGCCGGCACCCCACCGGTCGAGGGCGGCGTGGGCTGCCTCGACCACGGCTGGGTGGGAGGTCAGGCCCAGATAGTCGTTGGAGGCGAACGACACCACTTGGTTGCCGGCCGCGGCCAGGACGCCGGACGGCCCCCAGGCATCGAAGGTACGCGGCACGCGCCACTGCCCGGCGGCCTCCACGGTGGCGCAGGCCGCTTCCACCCACTCCGACCACGGAGATGGCGGGTGGCTCACTGGCTGCCTCCAGCCGAGGGGCCTGGACGGTCCTCGTCCCACACGGCGGCGATGGAGGCGGCCAGGACCTCGATCACGTGGTCGATCTCGGCCACCGTGGTGGTCAACGGAGGCATGACCACCACCACGTCGCCCAGCGGACGGAGCAGCACGCCCTGGTCGACGGCCCGGGCGCACACCCGTCGACCCCAGCGCTCGCCTCCGGGCGGCGGGGCCAGCTCCACCCCGGCCATCAACCCCCGTTGGCGAACAGCCCCTACCCCCGGGCGCGACTCGATGTGGGCGGCCAGTGCCTCGGTCAACGCGGCCGCCGTGGTCGTGACGGTGGCCAGCACGTCCCACTCCTCCAGGAGCTGCAGATGGCGCAGGGCCACTGCGCAACCCAATGCATTCCCACCGTAGGAGTGGCCGTGGTACAGCGTCTGCTCGCTCAGATCAGGCCCGTCGAAGGCCGCGATCACGGGACCGGACGCCACCGTGGCCGACAGGGCAAGATACCCCCCGGTGATGCCCTTGCCCAGACAGAGGATGTCTGGTCGAAGGTCGCCCCACTCGGAGGCGAAGAGCTTCCCGGTGCGCCCGAAACCCGTCGCCACCTCGTCGCAGATGAGCAGCACGCCGTGGTCCCGGCACGCTCGCCCCAAGCGGGCCAGATCGGAAGGGTCGGCCACCAACATGCCCGCGGCCCCTTGCACCAACGGCTCGATCACCACCGCGGCCAGCTCGGGGGCGTGCCGCCCCACGGCGGCGACCGCCTTGTCGGCCCAATCGGCCTCGGCGTACCCGGGGGTCCGGAGGACCGGAAAGCGGAGGGGATCGAAGAGCTCGGTGCCGAATCCCCCGTCGCCCAGCGACAAGGCGCCGACCGAGTCCCCGTGGTAGGCCCCGCCCAGGGCCAGGAACTGGGTCCGGCCCTGCTCCCCCCGATTGACCCAGTACTGAAAAGCCACCTTGAGCGCCTGCTCGACGGCCACCGCCCCATCGGAGGCGAACAGCACGTGGGCGTCGTCGACCGGGACCACTGCGGCCAGGGCCTCGGCGAACTCGATCGAGGCCCGGTTGCCGTTTCCGAGCAGGGTCGAGTGGGCCACCTTTCCCAGCTGGTCGATCACGGCGGCGTCCAGTTCGGGCACGTGGTGACCGAGCGTGGTCACCCACAAGGACGAGATGGCATCGAAGTACCGCTTCCCGTCGACATCGATCAGGGTGCGGCCCTCGGCCCGCTCCACCGTGATCGGCGTCGAGTGCTCGTAGGTGGCCATCTGGGTGAACCCGTGCCACACCACGGCGGCGTCACGGGCAGCCCACCCGGCTGCGTTGCTCGTCTCCTGGGCAGTCATCGGCGCAAGTCTTGTCCACCGGATCGACCGGGGCGAACCGATCCGGTCCCGGGGCGGGCCGGAAGTGACCTGACCGGGACGGCGGGAGCCCAGCGGGTGCCCGATAGGCTCGGCTTTCATGGATCGGATCGGTGTGGTCGACACCATGTTCGCCCGCTATGACATGGGAGCTGAGGCGCTCGACGAGCTGGCCCACTGCCCGGGGCACGGCGAGCGGTTCGAGGTGCTCTACCGCACCGTTCCCGGGTTCAAGGACCTGGGGGTGGCCTGCAAGCGCCTGATCGAGAACGAGGACTGCCGCATCGTGGTCGCCCTGGGCATGCCGGGCAAAGCGGCCATCGACCAGGTCTGCGCCCATGAGGCGTCCCAGGGGATCATGTTGGCCCAGCTGCTGACCTCGACCCCCATCCTGGAGGTCTTCGTCCATGAGAACGAGGAGGAGGACCCGGCCAAGTTGGCCGTCGTCTGCGTCAACCGGGCCCGCGACCATGCCCGGAACGCCTACTGGATGATCTACGAGCCCGAACAGCTCACCCGGCGGGCCGGGCGGGGGATCCGCCAGGGCTATGGCGACGCCGGTCCGATCGCTCCCGACTGAACCCAGCCCGTGGCTCCCGCCGGGGACCTCCCGATCCTGAGCACGGCGGGATGAGCGGCTCGGAGCCGACGGCGCGGTCGATGTGGCGGCTGCTCGAGCCGCTGCACGCCATGACCTACTTCGCACCCGAGACGACCGACGCCTTTCGATCTGCGGGCACCAAGGGCTTCTGGATGGGCTACTTCGGGGGGAGGGCCGCGCCGATGGGCGAGGCTAGCGCCTCGGTGGTTGGAGCCACCTTCTTCAATTTCGCCCCGGCCATGGTGGCCCGCTCGGTGCCCGACGTCTGGTCCTTCGCCACCCCGGCCCAGCTGCTCAAGGCCCGCTCGACCAGCGCCACCTCGTCCCTGCGCCGGTTGCTCGGTCCCCTCGCCCACTCGCCCCAGCTGTCGGCGGCGGCGGCCGTGGCCCGGCGGGCAGTCGACGGGCTGGTGACGGCGGGACGGCCCCTGGCCGCGGCCAATGCCTCCCTCCCCTGGCCGACCGACGAGGTGACCATCCTGTGGCAGGCCGCCACCGTGCTGCGCGAGCACCGCGGCGACGGCCATGTCGCCGCCCTGGTGGTCGAGGGGTTCGATGGCTGCCAGGCCCACGTGTCTCTGGCCGCCACGGGCGCCGTACCCCGCACCGTGTTGCAACCCAATCGAGGATGGACCGACCAGCAGTGGGACGCCGCAGAGCGGACCCTGATCAAGCGGGGCTGGCTCGACCGTCACGGTCGGGCCACCGATGAGGGCATCGCCGGCCGGGCCGCCATCGAGGCGACCACCGACCGCCTGGCCTCGGATCCCTGGCAGCAGCTGGGCGCCGCTGACACCACTGCACTGGCCCAGGCGCTGGCCCCCCTGACCAGGGCCGTCCTCTCATCGGGCGTGATCCCCGACGTGAATCCCATGGGGCTGCCCACCGAGCTCTGATCCGTTCGCGCCTAGGCGGATATGCGGATCGTTGCCGCAGGAGCGACGGGCTTGGTCAGATCCCCGGATCGCGGGGCAGACCCAGCGTCCGTTCTCCAATGATGTTCCGCTGCACCTCGGCCGTGCCCCCTCCGATGGTCAGCGCCGGTGCAAAGAGGAAGCCCTGGCTCCAGATGACCGGTGGCCAACGGAAGACCCCGCCCGCCGCCGTCGAGGTATGAGCAGGACTGCTGCCGGCCAGCATGCCCGCCGACCGGGCCAGGTCCTTGGCCACGGCCATGACCTCCTGGCCGTGACGATCCGCCATCGCCTTGCGCACCGACGCCTCGGCCCCGGGCTCGACACCGGACACCGCGGCCGAGATCATCCGTAAGCGGATGAGGCGCAGGATCTCACCGTCGGCCCACACCCGGGCCAGGCGCTGACGGAGCAGCGGATCGCTCTCCCCTCCGGCGTCGCGCACCACATCGATGAGGTCCTGGGCCGTAGGCCCCTGGCCCCAGAGCGACCCGGCTCCCGACAACGAGACCCGTTCGTTACCCAGCGTGACCTTGGCCAGGGCCCAGCCGCGATTGACCTCCCCCACCAGGTTCTGGTGAGGGATGCGGACCTCGTCGAAGAAGACCTCGTTGAAGGTGTGGTCGCCGGTCATGTCCACCAGTGGTCGGACGGTGATGCCCGGTGTGTCCATGGGGCAGATGAAATACGAGATGCCCTGCTGCTTGGCCGCTTCGGCGTCGGTCCGGGCCAGCAGGATGCCGAACGCAGCTTTGTGGGCGTACGAGGTCCAGACCTTCTGCCCGGTGACCACCCAGTGCTCCCCGTCGGGCACGGCGCGGGTGGACACGGCGGCCAGGTCGGACCCAGCCCCGGGCTCGCTAAACAGCTGGCACCAGAATTCCTCGCCCGAGAGGAGCGGGGGCAGGTATCGCTCCTGTTGGGCCGGCGTTCCGGCGTGGATGAGCGTCGGACCGGCCCATCCGATCCCGATGGGATTGTCCGGCCGGCGCAGGCCCGCTCGGCGGAGCTCGTCGTCAATGACCAGCTGGGTCACCGGATCGGCGCCCAGTCCCCACGGCCGGGGCCAGTGCGGGGCCACATAGCCGGCGGCGGCCAGGTCATGGCTCGATGCCGAGGGGTGGTCGGCGGACCACTCCCGAAAGGCCACCCGTCGGGGGTCGTTCTCTCCGGGAAGCGCGAAGTCCACGGAGGCCAGCGTTAGGCTCGTGCGGTCAACCACCATGGAGCGGGACCACCAAAGGACACATGCACATCCGCCGTCCGGAGCGGAAGTGGGGAGCGATCTGTGAGCAACTGGAACTATGCCGACGTCTGGGAGGTGGTGGCGGAAACGCTGCCCGATTCCCTCGCCCTGATCCACGGGGAGAAGAGGCAGACCTGGGCCGAAACCGAGCGCAGGGCCAATGGGCTGGCCCGGTGGCTGCTCGACCGGGGCGTCATCCATCAGGACAAGGTGGCCCTCTACCTGTACAACTGCTCCGAGTACCTGGAGGCCACCTTTGCCGCCTACAAGGTGGGGCTGGTACCGGTCAACACCAATTATCGCTACGCCGACGATGAGCTGGCCTATCTGTGGACCAACGCCGACGCCGTCGTGGTCGTCTTCCACGGCGTCTTTGCCGAGCGCATCGACAAGCTCCGCTCCCGGGTTCCCGGAGTGGCCAGCTGGCTGTGGGTCGACGACGGATCCGGGCCGTGCCCGGACTGGGCCATCCCCTACGAGGATGCCGCGGGCGGCGGCGACGGATCCCGCACGGTGGCGCCGTGGGGTCGGAGCGGCGACGACGTCCACATGCTCTACACCGGCGGTACCACCGGGATGCCCAAGGGCGTGATGTGGCGCCAGGACGACCTGTTCGCCCGGCTCAACGCGGGGGGATTCCGGCGCTACGCCGAGGCCGACGGGCTCGATGGCATCCGGGCCGACATGGTGGCGAACGGCGCGGGCATGACCCTGCTGCCCGCCTGCCCGCTGATGCACGGCACCGGCGGGTTCACGGCTATGGAGTGCCTGAGCGAGGGGGGACACGTCGTCACCCTGACCTCTCGCCAGTTCGATCCGGTCGACCTGCTCGACACCGTGGATCGGGAGAAGGTGAACGGGCTGATCATCGTGGGCGACGCCTTCGCCAAGCCCATCCTCCGCGCCCTCGACCAGCAGCCCGACCGGTGGGACCTCACCAGCCTGGTGGGCATCATCTCCTCGGGGGTGATGTGGAGCGAGGAGACCAAACAGGGCCTGTTGAAACACCACAGTGCCATGATGCTGGTGGACGCCTTTTCCTCGTCCGAAGCGCTGGGCATGGGGACCTCGGTATCCTCGGGGACCTCGGCCGCCCGGACCGCCCAGTTCACCCTGGGACCCGAGGTCAAGGTGCTCGATCCGGACGGCAACGAGGTCAAGCCGGGATCGGGCCAGATCGGCGTCCTGGCCATCGGGGGTCGCAATCCCCTCGGGTACTACAAGGACGAGGCCAAATCGGCAGCGACCTTCCGGACCTACGACGGCGTGCGCTACTCCATACCCGGCGACTACGCCGAGGTGGGCGAAGACGGCAAGATCCAGCTCCTGGGACGGGGCTCGGTAGTCATCAACACGGGCGGGGAGAAGGTGTACCCCGAAGAGGTCGAAGAGGTGGTGAAGACCTTCCCCGGCGTGGCCGACGCCGCCGTGGTCGGGATCCCCAACGAGCGGTTCGGCGAAGAGGTCGTGGCCGCGGTGGAGCTCAAGCCGGAGGTCGACCCGGGTTCGGTGACTGCCGATGAGATCCAGGCCTATGTGAGCCAGCGGTTGGCCGCCTACAAGTCGCCGCGCCGGATTCGCTTCGTCCCATCCATCGGCCGGTCACCGGCGGGCAAGATGGATTACGGCCGGCACCGGGAAGAAGCCACCGCCTGGGCCGACGGCGGATCCTGACCTCGGAGCACGTCGCCCGGTTCAGCCCTTGTTCGCCCCATGGGCGCGGACGAAGTCGTTGACCAGGTAATAGGCGTCGATCGACTCACCGGCGTCGCCCCAAAATCCCTCCAACACGTCAAAGGCCATGGCCCCCAGGGCGATGTAATGGTTGTTGACGTCGGTGATCTCGAGCTCGCCCCGCCCCGAGGGAACGAGCGTGGGGATGACCTCGAACACATCGGCGTCGTAGCAGTAGATGCCGGTGACGCCGTAGGCAGAGGGAGGATCATCGGGCTTCTCCACGATGCCCGAGATGTTCCCCTCGCCGTCGAAGGTGGGAACCCCCAGGTGGCGGAGGTGCTCGGGCTTCTCGACCGGCGTCAACAGGATGCGGGCCCCGTGCGGGTTGGCCTGGAACGACTCGACCATGGGTCGGATCGAGCCCTCGACCACGTTGTCGGCCAACATGACCAGGACCGGGTCCCCGTCCACGAAGCGCTCGGCCAGGCCCAGGGCCTCGGCGATACCCCCGGGGCGATCCTGGTACCCGTAGCTCAGCCGATCGATCCCGAATTCCTGGCCGTTCCCCAGCAGGCGGAGGAACTCGCCGGCATGGGTTCCCCCCGTGACCAGCATGATCTCGGTGATCCCCGCCTTGACCAGGGCCTCGATACAGAAGTTGACCATGGGCCGGTCGTAGATGGGTAAGAGGTGCTTGTTGGTGATGGTGGTGAGGGGGTGAAGCCGGGAGCCGGTGCCACCGGCCAGAATGACGCCCTTCATCA
>DASZLD010000242.1:0-25887 GCA_035552655.1 Acidimicrobiales bacterium | reverse complement strand
ATGGGCCTCGCTCAACCACCCAGAGCAGCCGTCGCGTGGGCGACCTCGCTCCGGGCCACATCCTGGATCTTGCTGATGTTCGCTGGACTTGTTTCGTATCCTGCGATCGTCGCTTGGATGATCAGCTTGCCGCTCACCGAGCCGACTCCCGCGTGTGACTCAGTTCCCTGAGTCACAATGCCGGCGGAGGCCTTTTGTCCAATCTCGGGTGCCGGGAGGGCGGTGAACCCGGAGACCTGCTGACTCTTGTCAACAGCCTCCTGGAAGGCGGAGGATGCGGCCCCAGCGCTGGGGTACTGGTCCACGGAGAGAGTCACCTTCTTCGAGCTGTCAGCGTTCGCGTAGATCACCTGCCGCGTGGCACCGGGAGTGCCCGACGACGTGGAGTTCGGCCCGGTGCTCTCTTGTCGGGTGACCTCGGGAAACTGTTGCTGTACCTCGCTCAACGAAATAATCGAGCCGCGCGGGAGGTTCGAGCTCACCGACGTCGTGGTGCTTCCCGACGATGCCGATGGCGAGCTTCCACATGCACCCAGTCCGAGCATGCACCCGGCTGCGAGTGCAGCCGCGACATACCGCCTCATCCTCGACAAGAGCGCCCTCCCAGTTTTGCCGGGCATCCTGCCACAGACCGAAGTTCTCCACCGCGGATGACCGGCCGGTCGACGGACGGGCCTGAGGCCCGAGCCGCCGAACGACACCGTGCATCTCGCCGACCTATCCGGCCTCTTGTTCGAGCCAGGGCACCGCCTCGTCCGACCCCTCGGTTTCCTCGACCGCCGCGGTGGTCGCCGGGGCAGACTGGCGGGCCGTACGCACGCCCAGAGCAACCATGGCCAACGCGGCCACGCTGAAGAGGGCACCGAGGGCGAAGATGTCGTCCAGACCGTGGACGAGGATCGTGTTGGCATGGCTGACGGACGCTGCATTGGTGAGGTGTCGGGCGCCGAGTTGGGCATGACCGGTGACCGCGTCGAAGGCGGTGACGAGAACGGCCAGCCCAAGAGCACCGCCGAGTTGCTGGGAGACATTCACCAGCCCTGAAGCAGCCCCGGCATCCTCGGGCCTCACGTCGGCCAATGATGCCGAGGTCAGGCTCACGAACGAGATCCCCATGCCTCCGCCGATGAGCACCATGGACACCACGATCTGGGCGTACGACGTCGAGGCCTGGAACCGAGTGGCCAGCAGCAGGCCCACGGTCACGATGGTGGCGCCCATCATCATCACCATCTTTTGGGGCAGTCGTCGCACCAGGACGCGGCCGGTCAGCTGGGACCCCAGAAATACCGAAGCAGGCATGGGCAAGAAGGCGACACCGGCAACCAACGGAGAGAACCGTTGGACATCCTGGAAGAACTGCGACAGGAAGAAGAACATCCCGTACATCCCGGCATACAGAAGGCCTCGGGCCAGGTTGGCTGCGCTGCGAGTGGCGTGGGCCAGCAACCGGAGGGGGAGAATTGGCTCCTCGGCGCGGCTCTCGTGGTGCACGAAGAGCCCCAACAAGGCTACGCCGGCCACAAGCGAAGCGATGGTCATGGAGCTGCCCCAACCGTCACTACCGGCCTCGACCAGACCGAAGACGATGCCGGTCATTCCCAGGGTCGAGGTAATGGCACCCATGAAGTCGAACCGCCCATGGTGCCGTTCGGTTTCCTCGATCACCATCCGCCCGACTAGCCAGACAACGACTCCGATGGGGACGTTCACGAACATGACCCAGCGCCATGACACGAGGTCGGTGAGCAGGCCTCCGGCCACGAGCCCGATGGCCCCACCGGCGGCCGACACCGTGGTGTAGAGGCCGATGGCCCGGACGCGCGCTGGCCCCTCATCGAACGCGGTGGTGAGGAGGGACAGGGCCGAAGGTGCAGCCAGTGCCGCGCCGATGCCTTGCGCGGCCCGGGCTGCCAGCAGCATCCAGCCGGTCGTGGCGAGGCCTCCCACCAGTGAACTCACGCAGAACAGGGCGATGCCGGTCAGGAACACGCGGCGGCGACCGAGGAGATCGCCGGCCCGGGCGCCGAGAAGCAGCAGGCCCCCGAAGGTGAGGATGTAGGCATTGAGCACCCATGACAGTCCGCCGGAGGAGAGGTCGAGCCCCTGCTGGATGTGGGGAAGGGCGACATTCACGATGGTTGTGTCCAATACCACCATGAGCTGGGCGGTGAGGATGACAAAGAGCAGGACAGACGGGTTCTTGAGATGACGCCGAAGCGATCCCGGTGGTCCCACGGATGGATCGGTGGCCGCTTGGGGGCGCGGCGGACCAAGGAGAATGGAGGGCATTGACTACGACCTTTCCGCTGGTATTCTGAAAGCGGAAGCTTCCTCCGTTTATTATACGGAGGGTCCCTCCGTTTAGCAAACTATTCTTCTCTCAGGCAGAGGCGTACGGAAAATGTCCAGGCAGCACAGCGTGATCGAGGGCCCTGCAGTCGGCGGCGAACCAGAGGTCGAAGGCCGTCCCATGCGAGCCGACGCCCGTCGCAACAACGAGCGGCTGGTGGCTGCGGCCCGAGAGGTCTTCGCTCGCGAGGGTGGCGGGGCGTCCATGGATGCCATCGCCCGCCAGGCCGGCGTCGGCGTGGGCACGCTGTACCGCCACTTCCCCACCCGGATGGACGTGGTCCAGGCCGTCTATTGCACCGACGTCGACACCCTGGTGCATACGGCGGAAGAGGCCGTGGCCGACCTCGAGCCGTGGCCCGCGGTCGTGGCCTTCCTGGAAGCATTCGTTCGGTACGCCCAGGGGAAGCGGACTTTCCTCAACGAGCTTCGTGAGGCCTTCGACAAGAATCCCGAGCTACGGCTGGACATGTTGGAACGCGTCGAGGGATCCATGCAGCTTGTCATCGGGCGCGCCCAGGGTGCCGGCGTCGTCCGCACCGACGTGAGCGGACAGGACGTGATGCAGCTGGTCGGTCCGATGTGCACCAACGCCACCTTGTCCGAGGAACAGAGCATGCGGCTGCTGAACATGATCCTCGACGGACTCCGTAAGCCGTCCTAGCTGGGCCACCAGCAGCGAGAAGGTCCCTCTCCGGTAATACGGGCTGACATCCAATCAGGGAGAGGAAGCGCGAACATCTGCGGGTGACGACAGGCGTCGTAGGCACCAAAGCCGGTCGGCAGTTCCCGCCTTCGTGGACTCCTGTCTTGGTCAGCCATCGCAGCTGGCGCAGCGTGGGCTGTCCGGCATGGACGACACCCGTTGGCCCAACCGCGGCCATCGTCAGGCTTTTGGTCTGATGGAGAAGCGCATCCGGCGGCTGGGCATCTTCATGGTGCTGTGTTTTGTCGCTCTCTTCGTCCAGCTCAACAACATTCAGGTCCTCAAAGCGCACTCCCTGGCCACTGCATCTGACAACCCGCAGGTCATAACCGCGGCCCGCAGCCACACTCGCGGCAATATCATCTCGTCGGATGGTGTGACTCTGGCCTCTTCGGTGCTGGCGCCGAAGGGCAGCACGTACAAGTACCAGCGGACTTACAACCCGAACACCGCCACCCTCTTCTCCCAAATCGTCGGCTTCGATTCCTTGCGCTACGGGAACTACAACGGTGTCGAAGCGGAATACGACAGCTACTTGTCCCAACACACCAAGCCGGCAACGTCTCTTCGCGACCTCCTGACCAATCGGACGGTGGCGGACAACGTGACGTTGACCGTCAACTCCAAGCTGCAAGCACAAGTGGCCGCCGCACTCAATGAGGGTGCGGCGGGAGTCAACGGCGCGGCGGCCGTCGTCCTCAACCCCACCACGGGCGCCATCGAAGCCATGTACTCCAATCCCTCCTTCGATCCGAACCCCCTCGTGTCGCAGGACACACAGACCGAGAAGACGGCCTGGACGGCGCTGCTGGCTCAGCCCGGCAATCCGCTCCGCGCCGGTGCGTACAACCAGATCTATCCGCCCGGGTCGAGCTTCAAGGTGGTCACCGCCTCGGCCGTGCTCGAGCACCGGCCCGACCTGGCGGCCATGACCTACCCTGCGGTGTCCCAGATCGACCTGCCCGACACCGGCAACCCGCCACAGATACTGCACAACTACGACTTCGCGACATGCGGGGGGAACCTGGAACAGCTGGTCGTGCAGTCCTGTGACTCCGACTTCGCCACCATCGGCCAGCAACTGGGTGCGGATGCCCTGGTCACCCAAGCCGAGCAGTACGGGTTCAACCAGCGGGTTCCGCTCGACGTCCCCCAATCCACGGTCGCTGCCTCGAACTTCGGAACGGTGGCTTCGTTCGCCACCGATCTGCCGGGACTGATGAAGTCGGCCATCGGCCAGGACAACGTCGCCGCGTCAGCACTACAGATGGCCATGGTGGCCGGCACTGTGGCCGATGGCGGTGTCGAGATGACCCCGCATGTCATGGACAGTATCCGCGACTCCCAAGGCGACCTGGTCAAGACGTATTCGCCCACGCAGTGGATGCGACCGATCTCGGCCCAGACCGCCGCCACCCTGACCACCTACATGCAAGGGGTCGTCTCCGACCCCTTGGGCACGGCCTCTCAACTCGGTCTACCCGCCAGCTGGCACGTAGCGGCCAAGACAGGCACGGCAGAGGTGGGTGTCAACTTGGAGAGCACCACCGACTGGTTCATTGCGTTCGCCCCCAACGGGAACTCCAAGGTGGCAGTGGCGGTAGTCGTCCCCAACCAGGCGGGCAAGCAGACCGGTGCGGGGATTGCCGGACCCATCGTGAAGCAGATCCTGCGTAGCGTCTTGGGGAAGCAATGAACCGGGTACTTTGCCGCCGACGACGGCTGCAGCCGGTCTCGTCCCAGTAGGATATGAACCGTGATTGAGGCACCATCGCTGCGATTTACCAGCCCCCCGGGCTGCCGGGAGGCGCAGCGTCGCGCTAGTCGACGACTTCGCTCAGGCGAGCTCAGGCCGGGAGGACACCTCCCCCCAAGCTCACCTGAAAAAGGAGTCATCGTGTCTCATTCTGTTTCCTACATCACCCAGCAGCAGCTCCAACGCGATCTCGGCATCAGAGACCTCTCCGATCCGTCCGAGGGCCCCCACGCCATCCAGCTACTCGTCGGACGCGCCGTCGATGCGCTCACGCAGGCCTGGCCGTGCGAAGTTCGCTGGTGTCCGGGACCAAAGTCCGTCCCCATTGCCGACAACTATGACCGGCTCGGTTTCGGGCCGGAAACGATCACCAGGGACGCCCGCTACACCCGCTATGTCGACGGCCAGCACATGTTGCGCAGTCATTCGAGCGCCATGATCCCATCAGCGTTGCGCCACCTGGCCCACGGCCCTATCGACGACGTGCTGCTCGTGTGTCCGGGGATGGTGTTCCGTCGGGACGCCATCGACTGGCAGCACACAGGGACCCCTCACCAGCTCGACCTGTGGCGCATATCCCGTCGGCCATTGGCCGAGGGAGCGATGGACGACATGGTCTCACTCCTCCTCGGCGCCCTCGTCCCAGGGTTGCCCCACCGTCAAGAGAGCCGGGTCCACCCCTATACCCTCATGGGCCGACAGGTCGACGTGGCCCACGACGACCGTTGGGTGGAGATCTGGGAATGTGGTCTGGCCCATCCCCAGGTGCTGGACGCTGCGGGGCTGGGCGGTTGGAACGGACTGGCCCTGGGGATGGGGCTCGACCGCCTGCTCATGCTGATGAAGGGCGTCCCTGACATACGCCTCCTCCGTTCGACCGACCACCGGATTGCTGAACAGATGCTGGACCTCGCTCCGTACCGGCCGGTGTCCTCGATGCCTCCGATCACCCGCGACCTGTCGATCGCCGTATCCGACGATGACGACGAAGAGACCATCGGCGACACCGTGCGAGACGTGCTCGGCCCTGACGCATCCTGCGTCGAAGAGGTTCGGGTTCTGTCGTCCACCCCCTCTGAGCAATTGCCGTCATCAGCTGTTGTCCGCCTGGGGGCTCAGCCGGGCCAGAGGAACCTTCTCGTACGCATCGTGTTCCGTGATCTGGAAAAGACCTTGACCGACCAGGACGCGAACGTCCTCCGTGATCGGATCTACGGGGCGCTGCATCAAGGAACCGAGTTCCAGTGGATCGTCTCACCGGCAATCGGTCCGAAGCGTGGCCACTCAGGGGGTAGCCGTTAGAAAGATCCGCTACCGTCACGAGATGAGAGTTCTTGTGCTGGGGGCGGGATTCGGTGGCCTGGAGCTGTCGGCCAGGCTGTCCGATCACTTTGGCGGAGACATCGACGTCGTCCTGATCGACCAGAGCGAGGGCTTCATCTTCGGATTCTCAAAACTGGACGTCATGTTCGGGCGGAAATCGGCCTCCGACGTGTTTCACCCCTATGGCGACCTGGACAAGCCGGGGCTGCGGTTCGTCCAGACCACCATCCGCTCCATCGACCCCGCGGCGAAGCACATCGAAACCGATGCCGGCCCCTTCGATGCCGACATCCTGGTGGTGGCCCTGGGCGCCGACCTGGATCCGTCAGCCACGCCGGGCCTGGTGAAGGCGGGCCACGAGTTCTACACCGTGCCCGGGGCGATCGCCGCGCGTGAGGTGCTGTCCGCCTTCGACGGTGGCCACGTCATCGTGGGCGTGACCTCCACGCCGTTCAAGTGCCCACCGGCGCCCAGCGAAACCGCGCTCTTGCTGCACGACTACCTGACCGAGCGCGGCATCCGCGACGGCTCCTCCATTTCGCTGGTCATGCCCATGGGGGTTCCCATTCCGCCCTCACCGGCTGCCTCAGAGGCGTTGCTCGTCGCTTTCGCCGAACGGGGGATCAGCTGGCACCCCGAAGCGTTGATCCGCGGTCTCGATCCCGAACGAAAGGTGGCTCTGTTCGGCGACGGCACCGAGATGCCGTTCGACCTTTTCCTGGGTGTTCCCGTGCATAGGGTCCCCGCCGTGGTCGAGGAGTCGGGGCTGACGGTCGACGGGTGGGTGCCAGTGAATCCGCTGACCCTGGAGACGGCGTTTCCCGACGTGTACGCCGTCGGTGATGTCACAAGTGTCGGAACCCCGAAAGCGGGCGTCTTCGCCGAGGGACAGGCCTCGGTGGTGGCCGAGCAGATCGTCTCCCGAGCCAGCAGTGGCTCGACGCCGGCCACCTATGACGGCCAGGGAACGTGCTATCTCGAGTTCGGCCACGATCTCGTGGCCCGCGTCAGCGTGACCTTCTTGAGCGGGGCGGCACCGGTCGGGAATCTGGAAGGGCCCTCGCAGTCGATCGCCGCCGACAAGGTCACCTTCGGCACCACCCGGGTGCAACGGTGGTTCGATCGCAGCTGGACCGAAGGCGAGCGACGCCCATCCTGACCCGACTCATCCTCTGGGACATCGACGGGACCCTGGTGCACAGCGGCGGAGTGGGGACCGAGGTCTTCGCCCTGGCCATCGAGCGCGTGCTGGGATCGCCGCCCCGGGGGACGCTGACCTTCAGCGGGAAAACCGACCACCACATCGTCGAGGAATACCTGGCCATGGCCGGGATCGAGACCTCCGAGCATGTGCCTGCCGTTCTGGACCACCTGGAGCGAGAGCTGGCCTTGTGCGCCGATCGGATCGCCTCGGAGGGTTCTGCCTGCCCGGGAGCCGAGGCGGCACTTCGCTCCCTGGCTGCCATCGATTCGGTGGAACAGTCCGTTCTGACCGGGAACATCGCGGCCAACGCCCTCTTGAAACTGGCCGCCTTCGGGCTGGATCGCTACCTGGATCTGGAAGCTGGCGCCTACGGGGAGGACCACTCGGACCGCCGAAAGCTGCTTTCGCTGGCCTGGAATCGGCAACGTGAGCTCCGAGGGACCGAATTCCTTCCGGACCAGACCTGGATCGTGGGCGATACGCCTCGGGACCTCGAATGTGCACGTGCTGGCGGCGCCCACTGCCTCCTGGTCTCGACCGGACGGCCCGACTTCGACGAGCTGAAGGCCCTGGGGGCGGACCTGGTGCTCAGAGACCTGAGCGATACCGAGCTCGTCGTCGCTACGCTCACGTCCGATTGAGGGGAATCAGGCTGGGAGCCTTTGGGCCTGCGCACCAAGGGAATGCGCGCCCCGGGGAACCCGGCGCCGACGGTTGAGCACAGTCGACACTGCCGTCGTCAACCCGACTCCGACCAGAATGGCCAGCGCCGGTTGGCACGAGCTGGCGTACCGGACGTTGTCGTTCAGGGCCGCCGACACCACGAAGAACAGCCCGATCAGAGCGTAGAGCGGCCAGGCCATGGCCCGGTGCCGGCGGAGGCTCACCACTGCGATGAGCACGAACGGTATGGAGACGATCCACGTGACCCAGTACGCCCATGAGCTCCAACGCGGCCAGACGCCGGCGGCGGTGGCGTTCCAGCCCACCTGCTCAGCGGGAGCAGGCCACACACCCAGCGAACGTCCCAGTCTGGCCGCCACGACGGTGGGGACCTGGGAGGCGTGCTTGCTGATGTAGTGCTCCCCGGCGGTGAGGTAGAAGTGGTCGAGGGTCGAGTCGTCTCCCGGTGGTGGGTGGACAGCGCTCACACAACGGCTGTCCCAGGTGCCCAGCAACGGTCCCGAGTAGGTGGCGTTGCAGTTTGCCCCAACCACCACCGATCCCAGATTGGCGGACATGATCTCCTGGTCGCGGAAATCGTGGAGGTTGCGACCCACCCACGGACCGACCAGCACGACCAGGACGGCCAGAAACGTCAGGGTCAGGGTCATGCGCTTCCTCCAGGAGCGGGAGCGCATCCACAGGGGCGCGAACACGACGGCGAGCGCCAAGAGCTCGGGGCGGGTCAGGGCACACAGGGCGATCATGAGGGCGAGCACTGCTGCTCGTCCGTGGGTGGGCCGCTCCCACATCCGGTAGAGCGCAAACAGCGTCCCGGCTACGACCGGGATGGTGATCGACTCCGAGAGGACCTGGCCGCTGTAGATCCACATGCCGGGCAGCACGGCTGCCACCCAGGCGATGGTCATCTCGGTGGCTCGCCCGGGCAGCCGGGCCCCGATGCGCCCGCAACAGACGATGGCGATGACCGACAACACGCACAGAAAGGCCCGCTGCCCGTCTACCCCCCGTAACCCGATCAGATCGGCGACGGCCAGCACCGCAGAGAACAGCGGGGGATGAGCGAGGCCGGGCACTCCCGGAGATCCATGGACCACCGAGCCGGGGATGACGAACCAATGGCCGTGGGTGATGAGCTCGGCCTGGCTCCGGTAGTAGTACTGGTCCGCCCCCTTGGGAACGGCGGGCTGGGCGGCCCCCAAGGCGTAATACAGGCGGATGCCCAGGCCGACCAGGAGGGGCGGGAGGTACGAGAGCCACCGCACCGGGAGCGGTCCGGCCGCGGCCCGTCGATCTGGTCGTACCTCCTCGGAACGAGTCTCGGCCGCCAGCGACACCTGTCCCCCGACGGGCTGCAGTGTGGGGGAGACCGACATACTCAGGGAACGACCAGGCCCGCCGGGCCATACGGAGCCAGGGCGCCCGGAGAAGCCTACAGAGGTTGCATGGCGAATGGCTGCGCCCGGCGCGGCCTCGATCCTCCCGGCCACGTTCCCCCGAATCGCGCGCGTCGCCGGAAATCATGGCCGCTGACCAGGCCCTTCTCCAAGCGCTTTCAGGCAGGTACCCTCTAACACGATTCCCAGCTCAGAATCGCGTGGCCCCGTCCGTCATCTCCATCAATTGCCGTCGAGAAGAACGAAAGAGGAGCCTCGGTCATGGTGACCAGCGAGTCGTCCAGTCTCATTCCCTTTACCGGCCACAATGTCCTGCTGCCCGACGGGTCGCGCACCATTCCCGGTGAGATCCTCTTGGAGGAGCACCCCTTTCCCCAGGCCATCCTGCGCACCCTCGACCTGGTGTTCCCCGAGCGGACGCCCGGGCAGTATTCGGCCGTGGACCTGGGATGCCTGGAAGGCGGCCACACCGCGCTGATCGCCCAGGCCGGGTTCTCGACCCTCGGCATCGAGGGCAGGCAGAACAACTACGAGCGGTGCCAGTTCGTGGCCGAGCAACTCGGTCTCGACGGTTTGCGCTTCGCCTGCGATGACGTGCGCAACCTCGAGCGCTACGGGACCTTCGACGTCACGTTCTGTTCCGGGCTTCTCTACCACTTGGACGACCCCATCGCCTTCCTGAAGACCATCGCCACGTGCACCCGAAAATTGTTGATCCTCCACACCCACTTCGCCACCGACGAGATACCGCTGCTGTTCCCCTACCTGTCCGACCTGACGACGAACGAAGGGGTTCCAGGTCGTTGGGCCGAGGAGCATCCGGAGACTTCGACCGAAGAGGAGATCGTCGCCCGACGATGGGCGTCACTCGACAACAATCGCTCGTTCTGGGTCGAAAAGCGCCATCTCCTGCAAACCTTGATCGAGCTCGGGTTCTCCGTCGTCTTTGAGCAATACGACAGCCTGCATCATGTGGTGGACGACAACTACATCGCCGAGAACGGTCGGAGCATGTTCGTGGCCGTCAAGGTTCCCGGGGGGCCGGTTGATCGTCCGCCCGGATGAGCCAGGCCCTCAGCGAACGAGCATCTCCGCCCGGTCCTAGACCGGTCGAACCGGAGGAGGACGAGGACTCCGGACCTCCTCCCATTGCGAGGGCCCGTCCGTGGCCCTCGTGGGAGGTAGGTGTCGGAGCGGTGATCGGGGTGGCCGCCCTGGTGATGATGGCAAACGTCGCCGCCCCCAGCCTTCCCTTCGATGACTCGTACATCTCGTTTGCCTACGCCGCCCATCTCGTCGAAGGAAATGGACTGCGCCTGAGCATCGGCTCGGCCCCGGTCGAGGCGTTCTCCGACCCCCTGTGGGTGGCGCTCATGGCCGCCGGCAAGGCGATCGGATTCGGCATCGTGACGTGGGCCCGGATCGTCAATGCGGTCCTGATCGCCGTGCTGGCCGGGACGACGGCCGGGTTCGTCCGTCGCCTCAACCCCACCGGCCCCCGCTGGATGGCCGTGCTCGCGGCCGCCTTGGTCGCCCTGGTTCCCGCCGTTCCCTATCAGGCCATCGGAGGCCTCGAGACCTTGCTGTTCGCCGTGCTCCTGAACTGCGTACTGATGGCCGTGCTGGCCGATCGGCTTGCCGGCCGGCCCGTGTCGGTGACGACGACGACCCTGTGTTTCCTGGCCTTCCTCACCCGACCGGAGGGCCTGGTGCTGTGGGTGCTGGTGTGGTCGCTGTCATGGACCTGGGTACGTGCCCTTCGTGGCCAACTGGTGGGCGCAGCCTGGTTCGTGGTCCCCACCATCGTCGTGGAGGTGGCCAGGCTGGCCTATTTCCACCAGTGGCTGCCGAACTCGATCGTGGCCAAGTCGGGCATGTCCTTCTCCACCTCGGCCCATCTCGTCTGGGTCGAGGTGTCGACGTTCGTCGGCGAGTACCCACCGGTGCTGGTGGCCCTGGCCGTCGTGTGCATCGGCACCATCGCCCTGCGCCGGTGGCGCACACCGATGACCATGATCCTCGCCATCGTGCTCGGGCTGGCCCTGTTCGAGGTGGCCCTTTCGGCCGGAGCCAACTACCCCTACGAGCGGTACCTGCTCCCGCTCCTGGCGCCGGCGGTGGCCGTGGTGGTGGCCGCCTTCAGCCGATTGGGGTGGGGTGGATCGGTGGCCAGGCACCTGCAGCGAGTCCGCCATCGCGGCCTCAGCCTGGTTCGGCTCCGGTACCTCAGCGTTGCCTTGGTGGTGGCCACGGTGGCAGCGACGTGGGCGACGGCCTACACCAATCAAGAGTCGGGGACGACGACCGGCCCCATGCTCAATGTGAGCCGGGGCCTCTCTCGGTTGCCGGCATTGTTCGCCCCTGACCGCCTGGTCGACCACGGCGACAACTATCAGTTCCAGATGGCCAACATGCTCGTGCACATGGGTCGGCCCGGGAACGTGGTGGCCATGGACGAGGTGGGTACGGTGGCCTACTACACACCGCTCCGGGTCATCGATCTCTTCGGGCTGGGCGATGCCCACATCGCCCAGCGTCCCGGGGTTCCTGGGACACGAGCCGACCCGGCCTACGTGTTCGCCCAGCACCCCCGGTTCTTCGTGTTCCACCTCGGGTACTGCCTGTGCGGCACAGCTCCTTCCGATGGTGTGTACTCGGCCGACGCCCGCATGTTCGGCTATGAGCCGATCGCCTTCGTGCCCGATGTCATTCCCGACTTCCACCCCCTCCCACCCGTCGTGCTGCTCGAGCGGAATCCCGGTGTCACCTCGGTGTCATCGCTCGACACCGGGCTGCCGGCGGCCGAGAAGCAGCGGCAGAAGCTGCCCACAGCGTTGGCCCCGGTCCTCACGCCCAACATCAACGAGACCAGGGTCGTCCGGCCGAACGCCGACCAGTCGGCCGCCGCCGTGCTGGGCCTCCGGGGCCGCTTCACTGCGCTCCGAGCGGGGACCACGGCCGTTATCTCGGTCCCCGCCGCCCGCGGCGCTCACTGTGAAGCGGTGGCCACTGCCGTGTCCTCGGGGTCGAGCGAGCCCCAGAGCCTCACCCTGTCGATCAAGGCGGCCGTGTGGGGGGCGCCGACCACCAGCACCACCACCGTTGAGCTGGGAACCGATCCCACGGTCCGGACGGCTTCCGTCGCCCTGCCGGCGACGGGCTACTACCTCCTGCAGCTCGCTCCCGGCCCGTCATTCAGCATCTCGACGGCCCAATGGGCCGAGCCGCGCATCGAGTGCGGGCCATCAAGCTGACCGAAAGCCGGCTCAGGTGGTCGACGTCGGTCAGGACGCGACCGGCTCCACCACGAACACCGGGATCTGGCGGTCCGTCTTCTTCTGGTAGTCGGCGTAGTCGGGATAGGCGGCTACCGCCCGCTCCCACCACGTCTCTTTCTCGGCACCAGTCACCTCACGGGCGGACATGTCCTGTCTGACCGGACCGTCCTGGAGCTCGACATGGGGATCAGACACCACGTTGTAGTACCAGACCGGATGTTCCGGTGCTCCGCCCTTGGAGGCGACGATGGCGTAGCTGCCATCGTGCTCGACCCGCATCAACGGGGTCTTGCGGATCTTCCCGGACTGGGTCCCACGTGAGGTCAGCACGATCACCGGCATGTCTCGCAGGGTCGTGCCCCGGGTACCACCGGAGCTCTCGTACTCGGCTACCTGGTCGCGCACCCATGCTGCAGGGCTTGGCTCGTATTCACCATCGAGGGGCATCCCCCTAGCTTGCCCCTGGTGGGGCCATCACATCCAGTCGCTCACGGCCCTGGGCCATCGTCCAGGTCCCAGCGGGTGGACCGGCCCTGTGGCAATGTTCCGGACGTGCAACTGGATGCGGGGGCATCGGCGGTCAGCACTGACCGGCCACAGGCGGCGATCGATCAGGTCTTGACCGACGGTGACAACACCGGCGAGGTCGAGAGCACGCAGCTTCGGCGCAACTCGGTCGGGCTGTCGGGAGTCACCGGACAGTCGCTCAGTGCCATGGGGCTGAGCGGCGTCATTGGCACGTCGGTGCCGGTCGTGGCCATCCTGGCCGGGGCGGGTGGCTGGCTGACCTGGGCCATTGCCGCCGTGATCATCATGTTCGTGGCCTTGTCCATCTCGGTCCTGGCTCGGCGCTTCGCCACCACCGGTGGCTTGTACGGCCTGGCGGCCAAGGCTCTCGGGCCGCTCGGAGGCCTGGTGACCGGATGGCTGATGGTTGCCCTGATCGGCGTGGCCGCCTCGGCCTCGGTCCTGAGCTTCGGCGTGTATTTCAGCCAGTTCCTCTCCCTCTTCCACGTCGCCTACGGGCGACCCACCCTGTTGATCACCTCGGTCGCCGCCCTCATCATCTGCTGGAACCTCTCCCGGGTGGGTGCCCGGCTGGCCGCCTGGGCCATGTTCGTCACCGAGATCGTGGCCACCCTGGCCCTGTTCGTGGTCTTCATCGCCCTCATCGTCAACCATCGAGGGCCGATCATCGATACCCAGCAGCTTCATCTGCACAACGTGTCGCTCTCGGTGGTGCTCACCGCGGTGGTCCTGGGGGTGGGAGGGTTCGGAGGGTTCGAGAGCGCCGCCGTCTACGGGCAGGAGGCCACCAAGCCGAGGCGGGTCATCCCCACCGCCATGGTCCTCAGCGTGGCCATCGCCGGAGTGGTGTGGATGTTCTCCAGTTACATGCTCTTCTTCGGATTTCAGGACTCGACCGAGTCCCTGGCCAAATCGTCGGCCCCCATGGGCACGCTGGCCCAGATAGCCGGCATCGGCTCCTACCGGTACGTGGTCGACGCCGCCCTGGCCTTCACCATCGGAGCCTCGCTCATCGCCGCCTTCAGCTGGGTGGCCAGGATGATGCTGACCATGAGCCGGGAGGGGATCGCTCCGCAGTCCTGGAAGCGCATCCATCCCCGGTACCACACGCCCGCTCGAGCCCTGGGCATCGCCGGCGGGGTGTGGTTGGTGCTGGTGGTGCTCATGGGCGCCACGTCGTCCACGCCGCTGTCCACCTACGGCGAGCTTGCCGGTGACCTCTCCGGCTATCCACTGTTGCTGGTCTACGGGCTGATCTGTGTCGCCGCCATTGCCTACCAATGGCGGCACGGTCACCGGTACTCGGCCTTCGTTCTCATCGCCGCCCTCGGTGCCGGGTCGATGGTCTATGTCATGTACCGGAGCCTGGTGCCCTGGCCGCCATTGCCGGACAGCATCGTGGTCGGGGCGTTCCTGGCCATCACCGTCGCCATCGTGGTCGTGTACCTGATCCTCCGACCCCGACGCCCGTCGTGGCTGCGGCGCATCGGCTCCAGTGTGGACGACGACACCGCGGCGCTGTCCGACTAGCGCCGAACCAGCCGGCACCGATCAGGCGTCGAGGTACTGCTTCCGAAGCAGCGCGAGCGCCTGCGGGCTGCCGGACGAGGCCATCTGCTCCTGCAGGTCTGCGGCCAACAGATGGGACGGGCGGACCGTCGTGTCCAGCTCCACGTCGTAGCGGGCGTCGGCGTGAGCAGCCCGGGCGCTCCCCCGGTTCCATCCGGCGTGTCGGTCGCCCCGCTGGATCTCGCGCCGAGCGCCCTCCTCGTCGGACACGCGCACCCCGACGAACCACACCGGGTATCCGTCGAAGATCTCGAGGGCGTCCAGGAGCCACGCCCGCTTCCACATCACGTCGTCGGCGATGACGTTCATCCCTTGGTCGAGATAGGCGCGAATGGCCAGATAACGGGCCCGCATGGCCTGGTCCAGGTAGGGCCCCGGGCGAATGGTGAAGTACTCCAGACCGTCCTCTTCGATGACGCTGTCCCAGGTGTAGTACTCGGGCCGGACATGATGAAGGTTCAGCTGTTCGGGCGGCAGCGCCCCCCAGAACAGGTCGATGCCCAGCAACATCCAACACTGCGGGTCCCGGTCCTGGAAGGCCCGGGCCAAAGAGGTCTTCCCCGCGCTCGAACCGCCGTTCAAGAGGATGAGGGTTCCCGTTTCCATTGCTGTCCGAGCCGTCCCTTTCTTCCGACCTCGGGCCCCCACTCCAGCCCGGGGCACCGATGGGCTACCGCGTGACGAAGAAGATGCGGCTTTCCGTCCCGCCCCGATCGATGTCCGGCGGCGTAGCCCACACGATGTTTCCACCCGCGGCGACCAGCGTCTCTCGGATCAAGGCTTCGGGAACGGCGGTCATGGTCATCTCCGGGACCCAGTCCAGCCGCCGGTACAAGAAGGCGGCGCTCACCCCGAGACGGCGCAACAGAGGTGCGACCCGCTTTCGCAGACCGTCCCGGGTCTGCCAGGGAGGCAGCACCGGGGGCGGGGGCACCTTCGACGGCAGCTGCACCACCAGCGCGCCGCCCGGTCGGAGGACCCGGACGAACTCGCCCAGATAGGCCAGGATGGCCGGTTGGGACGGGAGGTGCTGCAACACGAGCACGGAGACAACCAGGTCGAATGTCCCATCGGCGTAGCGGGACAGGTCGTCGGCCCGATGGACCTCGAACCGGCACTGGGGGCGATCGGCATGCAGCTGCCGGGCGGTGTCGACCATGCTTGCGGCCACGTCCAGGCCGGTCACGGCGTCGAAGCGGTCGCCAAGCGGCGCCGTCACCCGACCCACGCCGCAGCCGAAGTCGAGCGCCCGTCCGGGCTGTTGGGCCAGACCCAGCCGGTCGCACTCCCCCAGGAAGAAGGCTACGAACTCCTCGCCCGTCTTGAAGAACTCGTCATGGTCTCCGCCCCGGTGCCGGTACTGGGGTGCCGTGAGCACGGCATACAGGGGATCGACCGAGCCCCAGTCTTCCCAGGCTTGTCGATGCATCTTGGACGACACCGACTGCACCCTAATCGCGCCGTCCATTCCCCCGACGACGCCCAAGCAAACGGGCCGGTCACCGAAATCGTGGCTCGGACATGGCGGCCAGGCTCTCCTCTTTGTGCACCCGCTCGTCGTGGCCGATCTGGCGGAAGAGGTCGGCCTGAGACGCGAACGCTCCATGTTCTTTGGCGATGACCGGCGCAAAGGGCTGATGCTCGAGCTCGGGATGTTCGACCACGTAGTGCATGTACTCGTGCTCGGCATGGTCCTCGAAATCGGCGTTGAGCGAGTAGCTCCATGCCGGCCGGACCACGTAGAGCGCCCAGGAGAGCTGGTAGTAGGCGAAGGCCACGATCTGCGGGATGATCCCGTAGCGGATCCTGCCCTCATCGATGTCCGAGTCGGCGATCAACTCCTCCAGCACGAGCAGGTGCCATTGCTCGTTGTCCTGTTGGGCCCGGGCCTGGTGGACCCGATCCTGTATCCGCTGCACCAGCTGTACCCGTGCGTGCACGTGGGTGACGGCGATGTAGGCCACCTGCTCCCAGGACTGATAGGGAACCCGGGCGATGAGCTCGAGCACCTTGAACTTCGACAGCGTCCGGGTCGTTCCGTAGACCAGGTCCATCATGGCGAACAGGGCCCGCGCCGCCAAGCCGTAGCGTCGACGCGAGGAGCCGAGCGTCTCGGCCTGGGCGGCTACCAGCTGGTCGTGATCGAGCCGGGGTGGTCCCGGCAGGACGACTGTCGACATCGCTCTCCCTTCCCGGTGGAGCAGCGGCTACTGCCTCTCACCTCAACCTAGCGGTGCCATCCGAGCAGGTGTCCGGGGGCTGGATTACCGTTCGCGTATGTCTACGGACACGTCCCCGACCGAACCGGTCGACCTGGACACCCAAGAGCTGCACAGCATGGGCTACTCCCAGGAGCTGCGGCGGGGCATGGGTGCGTTCTCCAACTTCGCCGTCTCGTTCAGCATCATCTCCATTCTCACCGGTGGCATCACCACCTACTACCTGGGCATGGACGCCGGCGGTCCCCGGGCCATCACGTTGGGGTGGATCGTGGTCGGGATCTTCGTCCTGTGCGTGGGCTCCTCGATGGGCGAGATCTGCTCGGCCTATCCCACCGCCGGCGGGCTCTACTACTGGTCGGCCAAACTGGCCAAGCGGAACTCCGCCATCTGGTCGTGGTACACGGGCTGGTTCAACCTGGTGGGCCAAGTGGCCATCACCGCCTCCATCGACTACGGACTGGCCACCTACGTCGCCTTCCTGGTCAGCCTGTACGTCGGGAGCTTCCACGCCACCGCCGGTTGGGTGCTGCTCATCTACGCCGCCGTGCTCATCGCCCATGGCCTCCTCAACACGTTCCGGGTCAGGCTGGTGGGTCTGCTGGCCAACGTCAGTGTCTGGTGGCACCTGGCCGGCACGGTGATCATCGTGGTCGTGCTGGCCGCCATCCCCTCCCATCACCAGAGCATCGGGTTCCTGCTCCACTCCAAGAACCTGACCGGTTGGTCGGGGCCCTTCGCCGGCTTCTACGCCTTTGCCATCGGGCTGCTGTTGGCCCAGTACACCTTGACCGGGTACGACGCCTCGGCCCACATGACCGAAGAGACCCAACAGGCCAACGTGAACGGCCCCCGCTCCATCGTCCGCGCCATCTACGTCTCCCTTATCGCCGGCTTCATCTTGAACCTGGCCATGACCCTGGCCATTCAAGGCGGCGACAAGCAATACGCGGCCCTGGCCGCCAACGGCTCGGTCGCCGGTGGGCAGCTGTTCGTCGACGCGGTCAGCGGAGCCGGTGGCAAGCTGCTGGTGATCATCGCCACCATGGCCATGTTCTTCTGCGGCCTGGCCTCGGTCACCGCCAACTCCCGCATGATCTACGCCTTCTCCCGGGACGGTGCCATTCCCGGGCACAAGCGATGGCACCGGCTGAACGTCCGGTCCCGTACGCCGGTCAATGCCGTGTGGCTGGCCGTCGTCGCCGCCTTCATCCTCGGCATTCCCTCCCTGTACCAGCGGGGCGGCTACTCGGTGGCCTTCTTCGCCATCGTGTCGATCGGCACGGTCGGCCTGTACGTGGCCTACGTGATCCCGGTGTTCCTCCGGTTGCGGGCGGGCAGCACCTTTATCGCCGGTCCATGGAACCTGGGGCGATGGAGTCCGTTGGTCGGCTGGGTGGCGGTGGTGTGGGTGGTGGTCATCACCATCTTGTTCTTCGCGCCGGCCTTTTGGCCGTGGACCACCGCGGCCGACTTCAACTGGGCCGGACCCCTGTTCGTGGCGGTCATGGCCGTGGTCACCCTGTGGTGGTTCCTGTCGGCCCGAAAGTGGTTCACCGGCCCTCGGGTGCAGGGCACGCCCGAGGAGCTGGCGGAGATCGAGCGCGACCTGGCCCTGGGCCAGATCGACGACCGTTTCCTCTGAGCCGCCCGTGGCAAACATGGGCGGAAATGCTGCAACGCGTGCCATTTCGTTATAGAACCTTGGTTATGGAACGAATCATTGTCATGCCCTCCCCCCGCGGGGTCCGATGAGCCCGGGCCAGCCCACCGTCCGCGGGCTGACCGTGTTAGAGGCCACCGTGGTCCGCCCGAGCGAGAACCGGCCGCCCAAAGGGGCGCCCAACGTGGTGGCCATTGTGCTCGACGACACCGGCTTTGCCCATCTGGGCAGCTTCGGGTCCGGCATCGCCACACCGCACATGGACCGTCTGGCCGACGGCGGTCTCCGGTACAACCGGTTTCACGTGACCTCCCTGTGCTCTCCCACCCGGGCCTCGTTCCTCACCGGGAGGAACCATCACGCCGTGGGCATGGGCTTTCTGGCCGACATCCCGCTCGGCTTCCCGGGCTACACCGCTCGGATCCCCAAGACGGCGGCGACCCTGCCCCGGGTCCTGAAGGACGCCGGCTACAACACCATGGCCGTGGGCAAGTGGCACCTGACCCCCCGGTGGCAGCGGTCGCCGGCCGGCCCCTTCGACACCTGGCCCCTGGGGCTCGGCTTCGAGCGCTACTACGGGTTCTTGCAGGGGGACGCCAACCAGTGGGCCCCCAACCTGGTCTCTGACAACCACTACGTGGATCCACCGTCGAGGCCGGAGGACGGCTACCACCTGAGTGAGGACCTGGCCGATCAAGCCTCGCGCTACGTGCTCGATCAGCATCAGGCCGCGCCGGACAAGCCGTTCTTTCTGTACTTCGCCCTCGGGGCCATGCACGCGCCCCACCACGTGGCTCCGTCGTGGGTTGACCCGTACCGGGGCCGGTTCGACCACGGCTGGGACGGCTGGCGCCAGGAGGTCTACGACCGTCAGCTGGCCACCGGCGTGATCCCCGAGGGGACCGCGCTCACCCCCCGGCCCTCATGGGTGCAGGGGTGGGACGAGCTGTCAGCCGATGAACGCCGCATGCACGCCCGCCAACAGGAGGTCTTTGCCGGCTTCCTGACCCATACCGATGCCCAGATCGGCCGGGTCCTGTCCCTGCTGGAGGAGATCGGGCAGCTGGACAACACCATCGTCCTGCTCTTCTCGGACAACGGAGCCAGCGCCGAAGGCGGCAAGTCGGGCAGCGTGAACGAGCACCGGTTCACCGCCCGGGTCCCCGAGTCCATGGAGGACAACCTGGCCGCCTACGACGACTGGGGCGGGTTCAAGACCTACAACCACTACAGCTGGGCGTGGGCCGCGGCCGGCAACACCCCTCTCCGACTGTGGAAGCGCTACACCTGGCTGGGAGGGACACGCACCCCGCTGATCGTGCACTGGCCCGAGGGCATCAAGAGCCGGGGCGAGATCCGTTCCCAGTTCGCCCACGCCGTCGACCTCCTGCCGACCGTGCTGGACGTCGCCGGCGTCCCCGCTCCCAGCACGGTCGACGGCATCACCCAGCAGGTCATCGACGGCGCCAGCCTCCGTCCGACCTTCGATGACGCCTCGGCTCCAGATCAGCGCGACACCCAGTACTTCGAGATGCTGGGTTCCCGCTCCATCATCCATCAGCGCTGGAAGGCCACCACCGATTTCATCTCCACCGGCGTCTTGGACGAGGAGGAGCTGGCCACCGGCAGCCGGGACTTCGCCGACGACCGCTGGGCCCTGTTCGACCTCACCTCCGACTTCTCGGAATCGAACGACGTCTCCGCCGACCACCCCGAGGTGGTGCGCAAGCTCCAGGATCTGTGGCTGGTCGAAGCGGGAAGGAACCAGGTGCTTCCCATCGACGGCACCTTCCTCAACCGGATCGGGGCCATGATCGGACCCACCTACCCGGCGGGCGACGACCGCACCTTCCGCCCGGGCGGAAGCCCCATCGCCGACGAGTCGCTCCCCATGCTGTTCGGCGGCTTTCGCATGACAGCCGACGTCGAGGTGCCCGAGAGCGGAGGCGACGGGGTCCTCGGGGCCCTGGGTGATTGGCACGGCGGGTTCGCCCTGTCGGTCAACGACGGACGGTTGACCTTCAGCTTCTCCCGGGCCGGCGAGCTACTCGAGGCGGTGGCCGATGTGCCGGTGGCACCGGGGAGGCAGAGCCTCGGCGTGTCCTACCGGGTCGGCGAGGATCACACCGGCACCTTCACCCTGCTGCACGGCGATACCCCGGTGGGGTCGACCTCGTTCTCGGGCACGATCCCCTTCGCCCTCCAACACGGTGGGGCCGGCCTCCGCCTGGGCTTCGACATCGGGTTCCCGGTGTCCGAGCGCTACCAGGTGCCGGCCCGATGGAATGGGACGCTCTCCTCGTTCCGCATCGAGACCCCGGGGCCCGCACCGCTGGACACGGCCGACGAGATCCGCTCGGCCCTGCACAGCGACTGAGCGACGGGGCCGGGCCGAAGCCCTCCCCACCAGCGCCCGCGCACGACGAAGGCGGGGCCACAGCCGATCCACCGATGGACCGGGGGGCGCCGGTATGGTCCAGCCATGGTGAGCCAGGCCATTTTGTCGTCGCGCCCCGGCCACCGTCCCGTCCTCCGAACCGGTCAACACCCTGTCACTATGCTCGAACGCGTGTTCGAACCCCTCGTCCCTCACGAACCCGGAGCAGCTCCGCGGCCCCGTTCCGTGGCGCCGAACCGACGGTTCCAACCGTGACCGCCGTGCAACCGATCCGGCCGGCCGGCCGGCGCCGACCCACGGCGACATCGACGTTCGGGGTGGGCCGGCGTGAGAGCCACGATGCCTCCGGGTTCTACGGCCGCTTCACCGAGCCGACCATCTCCTCGGACTCGGGTATCGCCGACCATCGTCAACGCGACGCCATCTGGGTGGGCGACGCCCGGGACATGGACCGCTACGGCGAGATCGCCGACGGCTCCGTCGCCCTGGTGGTGACCTCGCCGCCCTACTTTGCCGGCAAGGAGTACGAGGCGGCAATGGGCGAGGGGCACATCCCCGCCGACTACAACGCCTACCTCCAGATGCTGCACGGCGTGTTCGAACAGTGCCTGGCCAAGCTGGAGCCGGGCGGCCGCATCGCCGTGAACGTGGCCAACCTGGGCCGGCGGCCCTACCGGTCGCTGTCCCGAGACGTCATCGACATCCTCGAGAGCCTGGGCTACCTCATGCGGGGCGAGATCATCTGGCAGAAGAGCCACGCCGCCGGTGGCTCCTGTGCCTGGGGCACCTACCAGCGCCCGGGGAACCCTGTCCTCCGCGACATCACCGAACGGATCATCGTGGCCTCCAAGGGCCGGTTCGACCGGGCCCTCTCGCCCGAGGAGCGCCTGGGGCTGTCGATGCCCAACGAGGGATCGATGACCATGGACGACTTCATCGATGCCACCACCGACCTGTGGGACATCCCGGCCGAGTCGGCCACCCGGGTGGGCCACCCCGCCCCCTTTCCCGTCGAGCTGCCGCGCCGGCTCATCGAGCTGTACACCTACCGGGGCGATCTGGTGTTGGACCCATTCATGGGGTCCGGATCGACGGCCGTGGCCGCCGTGCACACCGAGCGCCACTACGCCGGCTTCGACACTGATCCCGCCTACGTGGCCCGGGCCGAGGAGCGGATAGGCGCCGCCGCGCGCCAGCTCGAAGAGGAGCGAGGTCGTGGCACTGGGCCCCGCCGGGTCACCGTCCCCCCCGTTCGCCCTGCGGTCGCTGCCGACGCAGGGGAGGACTTCCAGGAGCGGGCCGTGCGCCGCGGCGAGAAGGCCAAGGAGCTGGCCCGCCAAGCACTGGAGGGCGCCGGGTTCACCGCCATCACCCCGGATGTCACCTTCGGCGATCTCGGCGTTCAGGTGACGTTCCGGGCCAATGACACCAACGGCGCGGTCTGGTTGTTCGACGTCTCGGGCGCATTCTCCAGTACCCGGCCGGGCCTGAAGCGCATGGACGTGCTGTGGAAGACGCTGGGCCGGGCCGGGGTCCTCCACGAAGCGCGCCGCCAGGATCCCGACCGCCAGGATCTCGGCCCCCTTGTCCTGTTGTCCACCGATGTCCCCCCGGCCCGGAGCGCGGGGGGTCGGGTGCTGCGAACGGTACGGCCCGATGACCACAGCGGTCCGGTCCACGACGTGATCGAGCTCCTGGACGGCGAGGGAATGGCCCGGCTGCAGCAGTACGCGCGCCACGGTCGGCCCTCGCAGTGAGCCCCGACGATGCCCGATGACCGGACCCTGGTCACGGAGCTGGCCACGGCCCTCGGCACCCTCCCCGCCGCTGATCTGACCACCTCGCTGCACCGGCGGCCGGCCGAGGTTCGGATCGACGCGGCAACCTGGCAGCGCCTGGAGGAGCTCTACCGTTCCGGACACCTGGCCGACCAGTTCGACCTGGCCTTCGCCAACGGACGCGCTCTGGTTCAGGCCGACGACGGGCTTCGCGGACGGGCACCGCTCATCATCGAGTGGACCGGGGGCCGAC
Organism: Acidimicrobiales bacterium; assembly: GCA_035552655.1. Classification (GTDB taxonomy): domain Bacteria; phylum Actinomycetota; class Acidimicrobiia; order Acidimicrobiales; family RAAP-2; genus DASXMT01. Next base: position 2,779 of record DASZLD010000242.1, on the reverse strand, counting down.
GACCCCCCGGCGATGAGGTGGCCCCCATCGACCTGCGCATAGATCACGTCTACCTGATCAGCTGCAAGTACGACTCGGACATCCTGGCCAACACGTCGCCGGCTCGGCTCTTCCATGGACTGCTGGCTACCACCGGTGGGTGGGACCGAAGCGACTGGTACGCGGCCAGGGCCCCGGACGAGTACCAGGCCCTGTACCAGGCCTGCCTGGAGGCGACCGGCCTCACCGATCTACCCGCCACTGCCGATCTCTGCACCCGGGACCAGCACGACAGCCTCCGCAAGGCGCTCAAGGACCGCAACTATCCCGACGAGACAAGCCGCAGTGCCTATGCCGCACTGTGCCGGACGGTCAGCGTCGCCTCGGCCCAGCACTGGCGCAAGGCGTTGGACAGCACCGGCACCACCTCCGAGCTGATGCTGTGGCGCCTCCTGCGGATCGGCAGCGCACCGTACTTCGTGCTCGGTATCGACCGCCGCACCACCGAGCCTGTGCAGTACCGGATCGCCTCGCCGTGGGACTGGCGGGACGAGTTCGAGCTCGTCGAGTTCATCATCGAGCCCGGGGAAGCGGGCCAGCCCCGGGTGGACTGGACCGCCACGTTCCGACGCCGCCGCTCGGTCACAACTGGAACCCTGTCCGGCCACGTCGAGATCCGGTGGAGCCACGGTCGGTTCGCCCAGCCACCCGAGGCCAAGGTGTACCTCGACACCCCGATGGCCGACCTTCCCGGTTACCACTCCCTCTCCCAGCCCGGTGCCGTGCAGCCCACCTTGTGGCCCGAGGCCCGATCGTCGGCGTAGGCCGCCCAAAAGGCGGCGTGCCAGGGACACGAGCGCGGTGCGACCACGCGACCGAGGGCCAGGATGGCCCCGACCCGCATGCCCAACAGGCGCAGCGCCGTTGCCGCGCTCTGGGCCCTGGCCCCGGTGGTGTAGCTGTCGTCGACCACCAGTACCCGGTGGCGGCCCAGCGGGGCCACGTCGACGTGGGGATCGACCACGAAGCCCGAGCGTGAGGGATGCAGGTGGTCCAGCCGTCCCGTCCCCTTGATCAGCAGTCGACGGTGAGCAACAGCCAGCGAGCCGACCTCCGAGACCACGGCATCCACCGGCGAGCGGCCGGGTCTGGTCGACGACGGCACCGTCACCACCGTGTCCCACGGCCCTCCCGACCGCCCCTCGATCTCCGATCGATGCCCGTCGACGAAGGCGGCCAGCATGGCGGCGCACCGATCCACGGCGCGACGTCGGGTCGAGGCCGAGGGGTCGTCCTTGTACCGGCGCAGTGTCCGGTGCATCTCGTCACCCAGTTGATAGGTGGTCATCGCCACCACGGGCACCAGGGGCATCCCCAGGTGGGCGGCCACGGTGGCACAGCAGAAACAGCGCCCGTAACCGGGCTGGGTGGGACCCCGACAGAACCGGCACACGCCGAACCCTGACGTGGTGTTCCCCGGAAGGGGTCCGCGGGAAGCGGTCGGATCAGCCAGGCGATGGGCTTGACTCACGGTCGGACCTCGATTCTCGAACAGCCGGTTCTGGGCGCAGTGGCCCGCCGGCATCGTGTTCCGGCGGCATCGTGCGTCCGATGCCGCGAGCCCCGAGCGGTGCTCTAGCTCGGGGCTGTCTCTCCCGACGACTGGTCCCGGTGCAGCAGGAAGGTGCCCGTCGACCGACTGATCAACTGGTCATCGGCGTCGCGAACCGTCGCTTCCCCATAGGCCACCTGGCGAGCGAGACGCACCACCTCGCCCCGCAGGCGGTACGTGGTCCCCACCATGGCCGGCCGCATGGTCTCGGTCTTCAGCTCCAACGTCGCCCGAGTCCGATCGCGGCCGGCCAGCGAGGCATTGATGGCGAAGTTCATGGCCGCGTCGAGCAGCAGCGAATGGACCCCCGCCTGCACGATGCCGTGCGGGTTCCCGGCCAGCGGAGCGGGTGTGAAGGTGCCCTCGACCCACCCGAGGTCCTCGCCGTCGACGCCGTAGGCATCGAACAAGGCCCCCACCGCCCCGATGAGCTCCATCCCTCCGTTGCCCAACCAGCGATCCATGTCCTTGATGCGTTCGCTCACGAAGAGGACCATATCCCTGAGGTGTGCTCCTTCCCCCCAATGGGGAGGGCCCCGATGCGAACGGCCCCTCATCGGGGGAGGCTAAACTCTTGACCAGGTAGTCAAGTTTGCGCCTTGACAGGTGAACACACCATCCACGACAGTGAGACGGTCGGAGTACGAAGGTGCGCCGGCTGCACAAGGAGGCCACCATGACCAACGCCGTTATCGTCGATGCGGTTCGTACCGCCGGAGGCAAGCGCAACGGGAAGTTGCGAAACTGGCACGCCGCCGATCTGGCTTCGGAGCCATTGAAGGCGCTCGTCGAGCGCAACAACCTCGACCCCGGGCTGGTCGATGACGTGATCATGGGTTGTGTCATGCAGGTGGGTGAGCAGTCGCTCAACGTGGGCCGCAACGCCGTCCTGGCCGCCGGGTTCCCCGAATCGGTACCGGCCACCACCATCGACCGCCAGTGCGGTTCGTCCCAGCAGGCCATCCACTTCGGCGCTCAGGGCGTCATCGCCGGGGCCTACGACATCGTGATCGCCGGTGGCGTCGAGGTGATGACCCGGACCCCCATGGGCTCGTCGGTCGTCCGTGACCTCGGCTATCCCTTCGGTCCCCGCATGATGCAGCGCTACGCCGAGCGCGGCGGCCTGGTCAGCCAGGGCGAGGGAGCCGAGCTCATCGCCGAGCAGTGGGACCTGTCCCGCGAGGACCT
>DASZLD010000241.1:0-30965 GCA_035552655.1 Acidimicrobiales bacterium | reverse complement strand
CGGGCGGCCTGGTAGGCGTGGCGCCCGAACCCGCAGCCCAGATCGAGCACGCGATCCCCGGGCCGTACCCCGAGCTTGGCGTAGTCGACGGTCAGCATGCCACCGTCTCCGTCGGGTCGGTGGTGCCGGCACTGACCACGGCGGTAGGGGCGGCGGTAGGAGCGGCGATGACGGTGTCGGCGGGCCGGTGGGATTCGGCAGGAGGAGAAGTCGCCTCGGCCTGCCCCTCGGGCATCCCGGTCGATCCCTGGTCCACGGCGACGCCGTTCTCGGCCACCAGGGCCTGGTACTGCTCCACGGTTCCCCGGGCGGTGACCTCCCAGGTGAAACGGCCCAGCACCCGCTGTCGGCCCGCGTCACCCAAGCGGGAGCGAAGATCGGGGTCGTCGAGCAGCCGGCCGATGGCGCCGGCCAGCGCGCCGGGGTCGTTGGGGGGAACCAGCAGCCCCGTCTCGTCGTCCGTGCCGACCACCTCGGGCAGCGCGCCACCGGTGGTGGCCACCACCGGGACGCCACAAGCCATGGCTTCGATGGCCGGAAGCGAGAAACCTTCGTACAACGACGGCACCACGGCCACCTCGGCCTGGCCGTAGTTCCGGGCCAGCTCGTCATCGCTGATGCCCGTCACGCAGCGAACGATGGGGGCCAGCCCGAGGCGGTCGATGGCCCGGGCCACCCGGCCGTCGGGGCGCGGGCTGCCGATCACCACGAGCTCGATGTCGCGTTCGGTCCGCAGCTTGGCCACCGCCTCGAGCAAGGGCACCAGACCCTTCATGGGCACGTCGGACGACGAGGTGACCATCAGGCGGCCGGGGACGGGCTGCACATCGGCTCTGGGCCGGAACACGGTGTGGTCGACACCCACGGGCACGACCGTCATGCGCGACGTCTCCACCCCCATCTGGGCGGCGATGTCGGTCTTGGAGGACTCGGACACCGTGATGATGCGAGGAAGGGCCCGGGACACCTTGACCTGCATCCGCAAGAAGCCGAACCAGCGACGAGTGGTGACCCGCTGCCACGGGTTGGTGGAGTGGCTGAGGGCCAGCTGCCGGTCGACGGTGATGGGATGGTGCAGGGTCGTCACCAGGGGCCAGCCGTCTTCCATCATGCCGAGCATGCCGTTGCCCAGGCACTGGTTGTCATGGATCAGGTCGAAGTCGTCCCGCCGTTGGGCCAACAGCCGTCTGGCCCGCAAGCTGAACGTCCACGGCTCGGGGAAGCCGGCCGTGCACATGACCCCGAACTCCAAGGCGTCGATGGAGCTGGTGAACTCCTTGGGCCACGGGATCCGAAAAGGGTCGGGCTCGCGGTAGAGATCGAGGCTGGGCACCGGCGTGAAGCCCACGCCCTCGTCCACCTCCGGCCATGGCTGACCGGAGAAGACCTCCACCGAATGGCCCAGCTTGACCAGCTCCCGCGACAGATGGCGGGTGTAGACGCCTTGCCCCCCACAGCGGGGGTTGCCCCGGTAGACGAGGAAGGCGATCCGGAGGCCTCCGGGGGCCGGAGGAGCGGGAATGATGCGGTCGGGAACTGACTGCTGGGTAACTGAGGAGCGCCGTCGAAGTCCGAATTTAGGCACGGTGAAGGCAATCGACAGCGGTCATAGAAGGGAAAGCCTCCCCCAGCAGGGGGTTGCGACGCAAACGCGTTCTCTGTCTCATCCCCCGATATCGAACTAGCCGGGCACCGTCACACCCACCAGGAACAGGGCAAACCCTCCCACTGTGGTCATCGGGATCAAGCCGACAAACCCGCGCAGACGGCAGCCTCTCGTGGAACCCCGCTGCGACCTCGGCAAAAAAGTGGCGCCTGGGCACCTCCGCTCGGTCACCGAATGTTCACCGTGCAATGGAATGTTCACGGTACCGACAGTGCCTGTCGGAGCTCGCAGCGGGTAGCGTCATACAGCACCTTGATGGTGTCACCAGCCAGGGCCGAACTGCCCGGCTGCCTCGGCAACGACAAGTTGGATGACAAGTCAATGCAGCTCAGCGCCATTAGTTACAGTGCCGATGTGCACCTGTCCCGATTGTTGGGTCGGCCCCTCTTCTCGCCTACCAACGAAGGCGTCGGCAAGGTCGACGACGTCATTGTCGGTTTGCGAGGAGAGGACTACCCCGTGGCGACAGGACTCGTGGCCAAAGTGGGCGGGCGGAGGGTGTTCGTACCGATGCAGCGAGTAGCGGAATTGAGCGAAGAACGCATCGTGCTGGCCAAATCAAAGGTCGACCTTCGGGGATTCGAGCGCCGGGACGGCGAGGTTCTGTTGCGGGAGGACATCCTGGGCCATCGGCTCATCGATGTCGCTGACGCCGAGCTGGTACGGGCCTGGGACGTGGAGCTTCGGGCCAGTGACGAGGGATGGGTTGTGTCCTGCCTGGACACCCGCCGCCCACCCCGGCTGCTCGGGCTCATTCGGACGGCCGGTGGACGGCCCTGCCAAGACTGGAAGGCCTTCGAACCCCTCATCGGCCACACGCCCAGCGTCCGGGCCCGCTCCGCCTTCGGCCGGGTCGTCAAGCTCAAGCCGGCGCAGATCGCCGACCTGCTCGAAGACGCTTCGCACACCGAGGGCGAGGAGATCCTCGACGTCGTCCACGCCGACCCCGAGCTGGAGGCGGACGTGTTCGAGGAACTCGATCCCGACATCGCCAACCGACTGTTCGGCGACAAGACCGATGAGGAGGTCGCCGACGTCGTCGCTCATATGCGGGCCGACGACGCGGCCGACGCCGTGGCCGAGCTCCCCCAGGCGCGCCGCCAGAAGGTCCTCGACCTGCTCCCAGTGGGTACGCGCACCAAGGTTCTGACCCTGCTCGGCTTCAATGCAACCAGCGCCGGGGGAATCATGGGTATTGACTTCCTGACTGCTCCAAAGGACGCTCTCGTCGACGAGGCACTGCGCCGCATCCGACTGGCCGAGAACGTGCAGCCCGAGGCGTTGATCACCATGCACGCCGTGGACGACGCCAACCGACTGTTCGGAACGGTCAGCGTCATCGGCCTCCTCCAAGCAGATCCCGAATCGCGTTTGCTCGACATCGTCGACGACGACCCGGTCCGGGTCACCGCAGCTGCCGATGTTGTCGACGTGACCCTTCTGATGGCCGACTACAACCTCATGACCGTTCCCGTGGTCGATGACGATAATCAGCTGCTGGGCGTGATCACGGTCGACGACATACTCGAGGCGACCATCCCCGAGGACTGGCGCCGACGAGAGCCCCCTGCCCATCCCGAGCCAGCCCATACCGATTCAGAACCGAACAGCACAGAGACCAAACACTCGGAGCCCCGGGGGTAACCGTGACGGACCGACCAGCCGCCGCGGATGCCACCGGGGCGGCCGATTCGTCACGCCCCGACAAGTCTCCTGCACCCGAAGCTCCCACCACCGGAGCAACCGGCGCGGAAACGCAGTCACGCCCCGAGAAGGCCCCTGGGCCCGAAGCCCCCGCCACCGACGCCGCCACCGGGGCGGACGAGTCGCCACGCCCCGACAAGACCCCTGAACCCACGGCCCCGGCTGCTGGTTCGGCCGGACCAGCCCGCCCGAACGAAAGCGCCGGTCGCCAACTGCAGCCTCCCGCCACCGCCGTTCTTGACCAAGCCCACCTTGGCGATATCGAGGGCGCCCTGGGGCGGGTCTCCGTGGGGGACATCGGCGAACGCCACAGCTGGCGGAAGCGCCTGCTCACCTTTGCCGCCATTGCCGGCCCCGGGCTCATCGTCATGGTCGGCGACAACGACGCCGGCGGGGTGTCGACCTATGCCCAGGCCGGTCAGAACTACCACACCAGCCTGCTGTGGGTCCTGCTCCTGCTCATCCCCGTCCTCATCGTGAACCAGGAGATGGTCGTCCGTCTCGGGGCCGTGACCGGGGTTGGGCACGCTCGGCTCATCAACGAGCGATTCGGGAAGGGCTGGGGTTGGTTCAGCGTCGGCGACCTGTTCATCCTCAACTTCCTGACCATCGTCACCGAGTTCATCGGGATCTCGCTCGCCGCCTCCTACGCCGGAATCTCCGAGTACGTGGCTGTTCCCATCGCCGCGGTGGCCCTGGTGGCCATCATGGCTTCGGGGAGTTTCCAACGATGGGAACGGGCGATGTTCGTCTTCATCGCCATCAGCTTGGTCCAGATCCCCATGTTCTTCCTGTCCCACCCCCAATGGGGGACCATCGGGCACAACTTCGTGGTTCCCGGGGTAAACGGGGGCGTCACCTCGGCTGCCGTCCTGCTCATCATCGCCATCGTCGGCACCACTGTTGCGCCCTGGCAGCTGTTCTTTCAGCAGTCCAACATCGTCGACAAGCGGATCACGCCCCGGTTCATCAGCTACGAACGAGCCGACACCGTGATGGGTTCCATCGTGGTGGTGATCGGCGCCGTGTGCATCATGGTGGCCGCCGACTACGCCGCCCGTGGTACTCCCGCCTTCGGGCACTTCACCAACGCCGCCGGCGTTGCCCATCTCCTGGCTCACCACAGCCAGGCATTGGGCACCCTGTTCGCCATTCTCTTGTTCGACGCCAGCGTCCTCGGCGCCGCTGCTGTCACCCTTTCGACCAGCTACGCCTTCGGCGATGTCTTCGGCATCCGCCACTCGCTCCATCGTGGGTTCAAGGAGGCCAAGCAGTTCTACCTGAGCTACATAGCCATGGTTGTCGCCGCTGCCGCCATCGTGCTGATACCGAAAGCCCCACTGGGCCTGATCACCACCAGCGTCCAAGCCCTGGCCGGCCTCCTGCTCCCGTCTGCCGCCGTCTTCCTGCTCCTGTTGTGCAACGACCGGGAGGTACTCGGTCCGTGGGTCAACCCCAAGTGGCTCAATCTCCTGGCCTCGTTCATCATCGGCGTGTTGCTGGTCCTCTCGGGCACCCTGATGGCCACCACCCTCTTTCCCGGCATCAACGTCATCGACGTCTTCATCTACATCACTGTCGCCCTGGCCGCCGGGGGCGTCATCATCTCGATCGTGCTTCGCATCCTCGCTCGGCGACCGGGTCAGGCCGTGAAGACCCAACCCCCGACCATGAACCAGTCCGAGAAGCTCTCGTGGCGCATGCCTCCCCTCGCCCTGCTCAAGCCGGTCAAATGGTCGCCGGGCCTCCGCGTCGGCATGCTCTCGTTGCGGGCCTACCTGGTGGTCGCCGCTGTGCTCTTGGTGGTGAAGGCTGTCCAGCTCGGCGGGGGCTGATCGAAAGGCACGCAGGAACGTTTGCCGTTCGAACGGGGACGCCCTCGGTGCAGCCAGCATCGGGGGCCGCCCCATCACACCAGACCGGTCAGCCCTTGGCCGAGGTCAGTGACAGTGCGTGCGGACGGGAAGCTGAGTTGCGGTTTCCGTTGAGCGAGGGAGCACTCCCTGTTTCATCGGCCACAACTCCCTTCATCACGGTCCAGCGGGACCCATCGTCCGGTCTTTTCATCCTACCTCCGGACGCCATCCAACGGCCGGGCGTTTGTAGCTGGTGCTCGCGGGTACTGTCGATCACATGGACCTGACCTATCCGCCCGAGGCCGAAACCTTCCGATCCGAAATCCGCTCCTGGCTGGAGGAAAACCTGCCCGACGGCTGGGGAACACCCGAATTCTCGATGACCAGGGACGAGAAAAAGGCGTTCAACCAGGAATGGACCAAGAAACTGTTCGCCGGAGGCTGGATCTGCGCCTCCTGGCCCATCGAGTACGGAGGCAAGGGGCTGTCGCTGATGGAGTCGGTGGTGCTCAATGAGGAGTTCGCTCGGGTCGAGGCCCCGCTCCGCGCCGACTTCTTCGGCGACACGCTGGTAGGGCCCACCATCTTGCAATGGGGAACCGAGGAACAGAAGAAGGAGTTCATCCCCGGGATCCTGAACGGCTCCATCGCCTGGTGCCAGGGGTTCTCCGAGCCCGACGCCGGGAGCGACCTCGCCTCCCTGAAGACCCGGGCCGAGCTCGACGGGGACGAATGGGTCATCAGCGGGCAGAAGGTGTGGACCACCCAGGCCCAGTTCGCCGACTACGTCTTCCTCCTGGCCCGGACCGACCCGGACGTGCCCAAGCACGCCGGGATCTCCTACCTGCTCGTCCCCATGAAGCAGGACGGTGTCGAGGTTCGGCCCATCGAGCAGGTCGACGGATCGGGTGACTTCAACGAGGTGTTCTTCGACAACGCCCGATGCCCGCGGGCCAACGTCGTGGGGGGCGAGAACAACGGGTGGAAGGTGGCCATGACCACGCTCGGGTTCGAGCGGGGATCCTCGGCCACCACCGGGCACCGACGGTTCGCCCGCGAGCTCAACACCATCATCAACGAGGCCCGGAGCCACGGGCGCGACACCGACCCGCTGATCCGTCAGCGCCTGGCCACGGCGTGGTCCAAGGTCAAGATCATGGAGATCAACGGCTTCCGGTCGTTGACCGATTCGCTGAACGGCACCCATGCCATGGCTGCGTTGAGCGCCTGCAACAAGATGTTCTGGTCCGAGTACCACAAGGACGCCATGGAGCTGGCCCTGGACATCCAGGGCCCCGAAGCCCAGATCCTCACCGGCGACCCCGAAGAGGACAGCGATTCGCCCTTGAAGCGGGGCCGGACCGACTACCCGGTCAGCGACCTCCAGGCCGCGTTCTTCTTCTCCCGGTCGGAGACCATCTGGGGGGGCACGGCGGAGATCCAGCGGAACATCGTGGGCGAACGGGTGCTGGGCCTGCCCAAAGAGCCCAAGCCCGTCTCGACCGCCTGACTCAGGCCACCTCGGTGGTGACCTCGCCGGCAGGCTCGACATCGGGCGCCAACACCTTCCCGGAGCCAGCCGCGGTGGCGGCCTCGCCCGCTCGATGTCGCCACCGGAGGATGCCCGCGGCCAAGAGGGTGGCGATTGCTCCAACGGCGATGGACACCCTCGGGTTGGTCCATTCGCTGATGGCCCCGATGAGCGGACCACCGATTGGGGTGCTGCCCAGGAAGGCCATGGAATACAGGGCCATGACCCGGCCCCGCATGGCCGGCTCGGCCTGGAGCTGGAGCTCGGAGTTGGCGGTGGCGATGAAGGCGATGGACGCCGCCCCCATGAACACGATGACCACGGCGGCAAAGGCCAGGCTGGGGGCCACGGCCACCACGGCCAGCAGCGCGCCGAAGGTCAGGGCCACTCCCTGCAGAAGCCTCGGAGTGGGGCGACCGCGGTGGGCCACGGTCAGCCCCCCGGCGATGGCCCCGACACCCATGCACGAGGTCAACACGGCGTAGGAGCCCGCCCCACCGTGGAAGGTCACGGTGGCCAAGAGGGCCAGGGTGACCTGGAAGTTGTAGGCGAAGATCCCGATGACGGCCATGGCGATCAACGTGTTGCGCAGCGATGGAGTCCGCCAGACATAGCGGAACCCGTCGCGGAGCTGCCCCTTGGCCCGGACCACGGGGTCGATGGTGTGGAGCTCGCTGGTCCGCATCAAGGCCAGTGCCACCAGGACAGCCAAGAACGATGCCGCGTTGGCCAGGAAGCACACGCCCAGTCCGACCACGGTGATCACCACCCCGCCCACGGCCGGCCCGATCACACGGGAGGCGTTCATCACCACCGAGTTCAGGCTGACGGCGTTGGGGAGGTCCTCTTTGCCCACCATCTCGAACACGAAGGTCTGGCGAGCCGGGTTGTCGAACAGGTTGGTCACCCCGAGCAGGAATGCGAGGAGGAAGACTTGCCACAGCTCAATGGAGTGGGTCTCCACCAGGATCCCGAGGGCCAGGGCGATGAGGCCCCCGCCCGCCTGGGTGAAGTACAGCAGCCTTCGCTTGTTCACCCGGTCGGCCACCAGGCCACCCCACGGCCCGAACAGGAGCATGGGCAAGAACTGCAGCCCGGTGACGAGCCCGAGATCGAAGCCACTACCGGTCAGGTGCAGGACCAGCCAGGCCTGAGCCACCCGGTCCATCCACGTGCCCGAATTGGAGATGAGCTGGGCCGTGAAGTAGAGCCGGTAATTCCGGACCCGGAGGGATTGGAAGGTGCGCCGAGTGGCTACACCCACTGCGCTCATGGTGCGTCCCGCTTGTTCATGGCTCCTCGAGCTCCAAAAGGCGCTCGAGGAGCACGGTGAGGTCGCCCAGAGCCACCTGCTCCGACTGGTCGAGCTGGTGCAACTGGCGAGCCAGGAAGGCGTTCTTCAGCGTTCGGTTCTGTTGCAGCACCTTCCGGCCCGGTGCCAACAGGGTGACCCGCGCCACCCGGCGGTCGGTCGGGTCGACCACCCGCTTCACGTAGCCGGCCTTTTCCAGGTTGGCCACGATCTTGGTCATGGACGGCGGCTGAATGGACTCGCACACGGCCAGCTCGCCCAGCGTGGGCGCGCCCAGTCGGTTGATGGAGGCCAGGGCCGAAGTCTGGGAGGAGGTCAGGCTGCCCACGCTGTGCTGTCGGAGCCGCCGATGGAGTCGGGTGACGGCCAGCCGGAGCCGGGCAGCCAGCTCGGCCTCGGACTGGCTCACCCCGGCAGGCAGGCTCTCGGCCGACAAGATGCGGTCATCGGGGGCGTCGGTCGGTGGTGCCGAGTCGATGGCGGTCGTTCCTGCGGTGGTACCTGATGTGGGGGCTGAGCTCACACATCCATAATAGTTAGTTCGGCTAACTAATGCAACGGCCGTCCGAAGTACCTGAGGAACCGAGCAGGCATACGATCGATCCCATGCTCCCCGACTACGCCGAACTCGACCAGGCGATCGGCAACGACTGGTATCGCCTGGATCCCAACCTGTCCCTCCTGCTCGATCGATACCTCCCCGATCCCGACGACCGCTCGTTCGCCGAGGAACACGTCTCCCGCTACGGGGACCTGGTGGGGCGCACCCTGGCCGCCCGGGCCGAGGTCACCGATGCCCACGGACCGGTGCTCAACCGGTACGACCGCTGGGGCTTCGACGTGGGCGAGGTGGTCCACCACCCGTCGTGGTTGGCCAACAAGGCCGACCTCATCCGCAACGGGTTCGTCGGCCTCTCGGCCCACGCCGGGCGCCCGGTGCCCGCCGTGATCACCGCCTCCCTCTCCTACCTGGTCAGCCAAGCAGAGACTGCCGTCTACTGCGGGCTGGGCATGACCGGTGGGGCGGCCGACATCGTGGAGCGCTACGCCCCGGCTGGGGTCCGCGACGACGTGCTGGCCAAGCTCACTTCGCTCGACCCCGAGGTGGCCTGGGAGGGCGGGATGTTCCTGACCGAGCGCCAGGGCGGCTCCGATGTGGGGGCCAACACCACCCGGGCCGTCCAGGACGGCGACGAGTGGGTCCTGGTCGGCGACAAGCACTTCTGCTCCAACGTCGACGCCGACGTGTTCATCGTGTTGGCCCGGCCCGAGGGTGCCCCCGAGGGCAGCCGGGGTCTGGCCACCTTCATCGTGCCCAGCCGGCTGCCCGACGGATCGCCCAACGGGTTCGTCATCAAGCGGCTCAAGCCCAAGCTGGGCACGGTCGGCGTGCCCACCGGCGAGGTCACCCTGGACGGGGCGCGGGCCTGGTTGGCTGGAAACGAGCCCGGGGGCTCGGCTGGCGGGGGCTCGGCCAACGGCTCCGATGGGGTGGGCACCGACGCGGCCCGGGACGGTCGGGGCATCAACCGGATGATGGAGATGGTCAACGGCAGCCGCTTCGGGGTGTCGCTCATGGGTCTGGGCATCCACCGCCGGTCCTTCTTGGAAGCGGCCATCTACGCCTCCCAGCGCAAGCAGTGGGGCAACCGGATCGACAGCTACCCGCTGGTCCGGGAGACCCTGGTCGACATGCTGGTCGACCTGGAGGCGGGCATGGCCATCAGCTACGAGTGTGCCGGCTCCAGTCGTACCGCCGTCGACCCCGAAGAGGGTCGATTGCTGCGCCGCATCCTCATCCCCCTGGCCAAGATGCGCTGCACCCGGGTGGCCCTGTGGGCGGCCAGCAATGCCCTCGAGGTGTTCGGGGGCAATGGCTACATGGAGGACTGGCCCATGGCTCGGCAGCTACGCGATGCCCAGTGCCACACCATCTGGGAAGGGACTGAGAACATCCTCTGCATCGATATCCGCCGGGCCGTTCGGGGCGAACACGCCCACGAGGCGCTGTTCGCCCGGGTCGAGCGGGCCGTCGACCACGGCGCCCACCACTCGGTGTTGGCTCCGGCGGTGGATGGTGTCGCCGCCGCCTTGAACGACGCCACCGAGGCGGTGAAGGTGCTGGCCGGCCTGGACGACGACCTGGCCCTGCTCCATTCCCGCCGCTTCGCCGAGCTACTGGCCGACACGGCCGAGGGCGCCCTCCTGGTGGAGGAGGCGGCCTGGTCCCTCGATCGGGATGGCGATGCCCGCAAAGCGGCGGTGGCCCGCCGATTCTGTGCTCGCAGGCTGGGCACCGCACCCCTGCGAGGAATCGGCGACACCGATCGCACCGTCTTGGACCAGTTCGAGCCGCTGGTGCGGTACGGACCGATCAGCGTCGACGACCTCGCCGGTTGAACCGCGGCGGCGCCCGATCCGCGCAGGCGGGGTCGGTCAACGACCGTGGAGCTTGCGGGGGTCGGTGTCCACGGTGAGGTCGTCGAGAGGAACGACCATCTCGGGAGCAAGCGATTGATGCTCGTCGGCCACCAGACGCACTGCGGTGCCGATGGCCAGGAACTCGATGACGTGGCTCCCCCAGACGTGCGTCTCCTCTTTGATCTGCACTCCCACGATGCCGTCGGCCCCCAGCGAGTGCGACTCGAGCTGCATCCGCTCCATGGCCAGCTCGCGGGAGTCGTAGAGCGCCGTGGTGATGAGCTCCAGCTCGACGTTGGCATTCTGCGTCTTGAGCCAGTCGCCAAACTGACGACGGGCGACGTGGTACACGCACACTCCCATCACCATGTCGGCGGGCACGTACCCCGCCCGGGCCAGGAGGGCGAAGTCACGGCCACTCAGATCGCTGGTGAACACCTCGCCCTGCTGTGGGGGCATGCCGTCTGTCGGACGGTCGTTGGCCCGCACCGTGGCGTGGCGGGTGGCCCGTATGGCCGTGCCGATGGCGTTGAACCGATAGTCCCGGCCCTTTCCCTCGGCGCCCTCGAACTCGAGGCGCACACCGACCACGCCGTCGGCATGCAGTGCCGCTGCTTCGGATCGCAGCCGACCCATGGCGATGGTGCGCGCCGCGTGCAGGCTGTTCGACAGATCGGCCAGCTCGCGGTTCTCCCGCATGGCCACGCCGTAGCGCCCCCAGAACGGCGGGCGATAGATGGCCGCACCGGTCACCAGGCCCAGGGGCTCGTAACCCGTCCCCTCGACCAGGATCGCCTCGTCCACGCTGAAGTCGGTCGATATGGCGCGATGGTGGCCCGACGTCGACGCCTTGTCCCGGCCACCAGCCCGACCCGGGGGCCGGCGCAGCGCGTCGAGGGCCTGGTCAGCCACGTGGCGCTCCGGTGGCTCCGGTGACTGGGGTGGCTGCGGTAAGTCGCTCACCGGGACACGTCGCTCACCGGGACACGTCGGCCAGCCCGACGGTCACCCTGGCCGGTTGCGGCTCTTCGATATGGCGGAACCGGCGCACGGCGGTGCCCAGCATGACGTTCTCCACCAACATGGTGTCTTCCATGGTGCTGTGGAACTGTGCCGCCACATCCACGCCGACCACCCGCTCCCCGTAGCCGGTGGCGTGGGTCTCCAGCCGGTCGACGGCGAACCGTCGGCAATGCTGGATGGCGTCGGATCGCTGACGGAACTCGCCCGACGCGTATTGGTTGAATGCGGAGGCGCCCGACGAGGTCCCGTCGCCCACCACGCATCCCCCGTACGAGCGGATGGCGCCGACCCCGACCACCATCGCCCCGGGGACCCAACCGGTGTCGATCAGCTTGGCGAACTGCTGGCCGGAGAGGTGCGACGTGAACGGCTCCGACAACAGGGGCGACCCTTCACGCCGGATGGCTGTTCCCACCATGCGGATCTCGATCACCGGCGCCGATGAGGCCAGAGGCAGCCGTTGGGACTGGTAGCGCACGCCGACCACGCCGTGGGCCCCGAGCAGGTCGGCCTCTTCCCGCAGGCGGTCGATGGCGATGGTGTAGGCCTCGGTCAGTCCTCGCTCGTACCAGAGGTCCTCGAAGTTGTAGCCGGGCATGTGACCGTAGGTAGCGTGCTGGCAGACATAGGTCTGCTGGTAGCCCCCGGCCCACCCCGGCGTCATGTAGAGCTGGCCGCCCATGCCCGATCCGATTCCACCCGACATCTGGTATTGCGAACCGTACCCCTGCAGCCCGAACTGGTACACGGTCATCCCCACCACCATGCCGGCCGGCGTGAACCCGCAGCGCTCCACGGCCGAGAGCTCCGACACGGAGAGGTCGCTGGTCCAGGTGCCCCCCGGTCCGGCCGCCTCGGTGAGCCGGGATCGTGCCGCTTCGGGTAGGTCGCCTGCGGATGCCGTTTCCCCCGACCTCTCGGAACTGGACGGCGGGGGTGGCGGTCCGCTCACGTGTCCAGCGTGACGATCATCTGGGGCTGGGCGATCACGTGGTCCGGGCGCAAGGGGCGCACTGCGGTCCCGATGGCCAGGAACTCGATGACATGGCTGCCCCAGAAGTGTGACTTCTCCACCAACTGCACGCCGACGATGCCCTCGGCCCCGAGCGAGCGAGCTTCCTCTTGCATGCGGCTCATGGCCAGCTCCCGGGCCTCGTAGAGAGCCTGGGTGAAATGAGGGAGCTCAGCGTTGCGCATGCTGGTGGACATGACCGCCCCCACGCCTCGATAGCCCACGTGATAGACGCACGTCCCCATGACCAGGCCCAGCGGTGCATAGCCGGCCTGCACCAGCGTCCAGAAGTCCTGTCCGCTCAAGTCGCTGGTGAACGGCTTCCCCGCCGATGTCTTCCACTCGGTGTCGGTCTCGTCGGCTGAAACCGCAGTACCGATGGCGATGAACTCGGCCGAGTGCTTTCCCCAGTCGTAGAAATTGACCGACAGGCGGACGCCCACCACCCCGTCCGACCCCAGCACATCGGCCTCGGTCTCCATCCGGGCCATGGCCAGCTCCCGAGCGGTGTACATGGCCTGGGTCAGGGCGCCGAGCTCCTGGTTCTTTCGGAGGCCTCGGCGCTGGAAGCCAATGTGGTAGATCGAGCTACCGAAAACCAGGCCCCGGGGGTGGAAGCCCGCCTCTTTGACCAGGAGGAACTCATTGACCGACAGGTCGCTGGTGAACAGTCCTCGTCGGCCGGCACTGTCCTCGGACTCCTGGAGCCGACGCAACGCATCCGGCGGCAGGCCTTGGGTCGAATCGATAGCAGTCAAGGGCTCCTCGTCACGTCAGTAGGGACTGGAGGGCGAGTCGGGTGGAGGCGCTATGGCTCGCCTCATCGCCCAGGCTGGCCACCAGGGCAGCCGTCCAGGTGGCCACGTCCACCTCGCTGTCGCTGATGACGATGCCCCGAACCATCTTGCGGATATGGCACGACAGTCCACGCTTTTCCCGACTGACTTCCAGGCGGGGCCCGACGGGGTCGAAGTCGACGGCAATGCGCCCAATGGGTCGGTCCTTTTTGAACCGTGACCCGATGCGCTCCACTTCGACCCGGTCACCGAGGATCTCGAGGAGCTTGCCCCCCAGGACCTCGAAGAACAGATCAATGTCCGCGGTGTCGGCTCGGAGGGCGGCAGCGAGCAGATCCAGGTCGACCGCCCCTGGAGCGCCTGCGGTGGGCGTCAGAGCGCCGGTGTCAGGCTCAAGAGCGCCGGCGCCGTCCTCTCCACTGTTGGCCAGGGTCATCCGCGTCGATGCTAGTGCGGTCACCCCTTACCCGGGCCCTCGCCTCGACTGGCGGCGGCGGGGCTGATGACTCGGATGCTGAGCTTGGATGTTGAGCTCGGATGCTCAGCTCGGACGCAGGCTTGGATGAGCCGTGGGCTCAGAGGCTGGGGACGTACCCGCCCCGGCCCATGGCCTGGCTCTCGAAGATGTCCTCGGACTCGTCGACGCCGCCGATGACCTCGGTCACCCAGTCCAGGCGGTCGTGGAGGATGCGATCCACCCCACCCTGCAGCGTGGAGGAGCTGATGGCGCACGAGCTGCACGACCCCTGGAGCTGCACCTCGACCACCCCGGTCTCGACGTCGGCGTGGAGGAGCGCCAGGTCGCCGCCGTCAGACTGCACGGCCGGCCGCATCAACTCGATGATGGCGTTGAGCTCTCCGAGCCGCTTGGCCCGCTCATCGTCGGTCAACACCTGTTCATCGGTCGACACGGAGGACCTCCAGTTCGCGTCACCCAGCCGGGGTTGGCTGTGCCGTTCCCCCATTCTGTCGTGCCGAGCGACTCCTTCGAACATATCCATCGGAGAGGGCCCAAAATCACCGCTCCGGAGGGCCCTGGTTACCGATTGGTAAGAACCAGCTGAGCATAGAACGCACTACAGGGCTGCGGCCGGTTACGATGGGCTGTGCCCATGGTACGACCAGCCACCCCGCTCGGGCCGGTCGGACTCATTCTCCCGACCTTCCCGCAAACCGTTCAGCCCTCGTGGTCTGCAATTTCTCCTTCCAGTCGTACCAGCGGTAGCACCACCCAGACCCGATCCCCCGGGCCCGAGCAGGCCTCCGATCCGCTGGTCGAATTGGCCGAGACCTGCCGGGCGGCCGAGGCGCTGGGGGTCGGTGCGCTGTGGGCGACCGACCATCTCTTCTGGCACGGGCCGGCCCTCGAGTGCATGACGGCGCTCACCGTGGCCGCTACCGCGACCCGTCGGGCCATGCTCGGCACCTGCGTCGTCCAGCTGCCGTTGCGACAGGCACCGGCGGTGGCCAAACAAGCTGCCTCCCTCCAATCACTGACCCAGGGCCGCATGGTGCTCGGAGTGGGGGTGGGGAGCCACGCCGGCGAGTACGAGGTGTCCGGGATCGACTACGCCACCCGCGGTCGCCAGCTCGATGAGGGAATCGCCCAGGTTCGCCGCGCTTGGGAGTCGGGGGCCGGCGTGCACGGCGGAGCCATCGCCGCTGGGGATATCGCCGGTGGCAGCAGCGATCGATACCGCCAGCTGCCCGCCCCACCGGCCATCCCCATCTGGGTGGGCGGCTCCTCGGAGGTCGCACTCCGCCGGGCGGCGTCGTCGGCTGACGGTTGGATCCCCATGCTTCTCGCCCCCGAGGAGTACCGCGCCGCCCTGGCCCGGCTGGCCAAAGAGCTCGATCGGGCCGACCGCCCTGACGATGCCGTTACCCGTTCGGTCGTCCTGTTCGCCTCCATTGACGATGACACCGACGAGGGTCTCCGCCGAGGAACGGAGTGGATGTCGTCGCTCTACGGGATACCGGCCAAGGCCTTCCGACGCCACCTGGTCGTGGGCAGCGCCGAGTCGGTGGCCCGCACGGTCACCGACTACCGGGAGGCGGGTGCTGAGCACGTCGCCTTGTACATCACCGACGACCAACCCATTCCGCAGGTCGACCGCCTCATGGCGGCCTTATCCCTATCCACCACCTGACCGCATCCACCCGCCTGACCGCGGCACGACCGAGTTCACCACGACAGAAGGACAGCCATGGATCGTTTCGCACATATCGCCGGCATGGCCATTACGCCAATGAACCGGCGGGACCGGACCATCGAAGACATGTCCCACCAGGTCGTGGCCGATGCCGTCGCCGATGCCGGCGTGGACCCCGCCTCGATCAACCTGGTGGTATTCGGCAATGCCACCGCGGGTCGGCTCCTCGACCAGGGCTGCATCCGGGGACAGTCGTTCCTCAAGCGGGCCGGGCTCCGTCATGCCGGCGTCATCAACGTCGACAACTCCTGTGCCGGCGGCGCCTCAGCGCTGCACATGGCCACCCTGGCTGCTCGAGCCGACGGTGGCCTGGTGCTGGCGGTCGGCGTCGAGAAGATGTGGACCGGAGATCGAGCCGAGACCATCGCCGGGATCGAGGACGGAGTCCCGCTCCCGGACCGGATCCAGATGCACGAGCGGCTCGAGAACCCGTCGGGGTCCGTCCTCATGGGGCTCAACGCCACCTGGACGGTCATTCAGATGGAAGAGCGGGATGCCACCCCCGAGCAGTTCGCCGCCACCGCGGTGAAGGCCCGGCACCACGGGGCCCTGAACCCGAATGCCCAGTTCCAAACAGAGGTCACCGTCGAGGAGGTCCTGGCCTCGGCGCCTATCGCCGGTCCCCTGACCCGGTTCATGTGCTCGTCGTTCACCGATGGTGCCGCCGCTGTCTTGTTGACCACCGATCCCGCTCCGGGAAGGCCGCGGATCGTCTCGAGCACGGTGCGCTCGGGTAACGGGGACCTCGACTACCACGAGCGGTTGGCCGAGACCGCCGCCGCGGCGTGGGACACGGCCGGCATCGGACCCGAGGACATGGACGTCATCGAGCTGCACGACGCCACTAGCGCCGAGGAGCTCTACGCCCTCGAATCGCTGGGCTTCTACAAGCCGGGCGATGCCGGTCCGGCCACCGTGGCCGGGGACACCAGGGTGGGAGGACGCGGCGTGACCGTCAACCCCTCTGGAGGCCTGGTCGCCCGCGGCCATCCCTTGGGAGCCACCGGGCTGGCCCAGGTGGTGGAGCTGGCCACCCAGCTCCGGGGCGGCGCGGGCGATCGTCAGGTTGCCGGGGCCCGGGTTGCCGCTGCGGCCAACACCGGTGGCATCATCGGTACTGATGCTGCTTTCATCGGAATACACGTACTCGAGGCGGGCTGAATGACTGTTCCAGGTCGAGGCGGGATCATCACCGGATGGGGCATTGCCGTCCCCGACAAGGTCGTCACCAATGAGGACCTGTCCGCCACCCTTGATACCAACGACGCATGGATCGTCGAGCGAACCGGAATTCGAGAGCGTCGCATCGGGGGCACCACGTCCGGTCTGGCCATCGAGGCCGGGCTGGCTGCCCTGAAAAAGGCCGGTCGGCGTCCCGACGAGATCGACTCGGTGATCCTGGCCACCACCACGCCTGACGGCATCGTGCCGGGTACGTCGGCCACCGTCCAAGACGGGATAGGCATCCCCGGCGGCGCCTTCGACGTGAACGCGGCCTGCTCCGGGTTCGTCTACGGCCTGGCCGTCGCCCACGGGATGCTGGCCATCGGGGCCGAGCGCCTGTTGCTCATCGGGTCCGAGACCCTGAGCCGTATCACCGACTGGGACGACCGGTCCATCGCCGTGCTGGTGGGCGACGGAGCCGGAGCCGTGGTCCTCGAGGCCACCGATGGCCCCGGTCAGCTCCTGTCCTGGAACCTCAACGCCGACGGCTCCCTCCGCCACCTGCTCAAGTGCGACCACGGCGGGTACCTGTACATGGACGGCAAGGAAATCTTCCGCAAGGCCGTGCGAGCCGTGGTCGAGTCGTCGGAACGGGCCATCGCCGAAGCGGGATTGACCATCGCCGACATCGATCTGGTCGTCCCCCACCAGGCCAACCTCCGCATCATTCAGGCCGTCTGCCAGCGCATGGGCATCCCCGAGGAGAAGGCGGTGATGGTGATCGACCGCTACGGCAACACCTCGTCGGCGTCGATTCCGCTTGCCCTGGTCGACGCCATCGAAGCCGGCCGGCTGAACAAGGGAGACCGGGTACTGCTCAGCGGATTCGGCGGCGGCATGACCTGGGCCAGCGCCGTACTGCGCTGGGGCGGGTGAGCCCGTCGGTGGCTCCGGTGCTGGTGGTGCTGGCCGCCGGAGCAGCGCGCCGGTACGGGGGCTGCAAGCCGTTGGCGCCGGTCGGGCCGTCGGGAGAGGCCGTCATCGACCTGGTGGCCAGCGACGCCGTCGCCTCCGGGTTCGGCGCCATTGTCCTGGTCATCCACCCCGAGACGGGACCGGCCATCCGCTACCACGTGGAGCGGTGCTGGCCGTCATCGGTCAACGTCAGCTTCGCCGAGCAACGGGTCCCGCTCGGAACCACCCATGCCACCCTGGCCGCTCGATCGCTGGTCGGCATCGAGCACCCTTTTGCCGTGGCCAACGCGGACGACGTGTACGGACGCGAGGCCTTCGACTTGTTGAGCCACCAGTTGACCTCCAACCACGACGAGCACGCGCTGGTGGGATTCCAGCTGGCCAACAGCGTGGTGACCGACGACCCGGTGACCAGGGGGATCTGCGAAGTGGACGCCAGCGGGCATCTGGTGGCCATGACCGAGCGGCGCCAGGTCTCTCGGCTGAAGGGTGGTCACGACTTCTCGAGCCTGGACGGCCTGCAACCGGACAAGCTTCCCGGTGACGCAGCGGTGTCAGTGAACCTGTGGGGCTTCCGCCCGGAGATCTGGGACATCTTCGATGCCGCCATGGACGCGTCCGGCCTCGACGAGCAAGCCATCGTCGACCAGATAGCTCGTGGCGTCGAGGTGCCCAAGTCCGAGGTGCTGCTGCCCGAGGTCGTCGGCGCCACCATCGAGTCCCGGACCGGGCTGGCGGTGCGGGTGCTGCGCACCGATACCAAGTGCGTGGGGGTCACCCACGCCGACGACCTTCCCGTGGTCCAAGGAGAGTTGGCTCGCCAAGTGGCCTGGGGAATCCGTCCGAGCCGGCTGTGGGCGAACGTCGGCTGATGGGGTCTCGTCGGCCATTTCACCGCGGCCTGGGAGCCGTTTCGGAGCCCATTGCAGCTGCGTAGGAGCCGCCCGACCTGGGGGTAGAGCCCATCCTCCCGGTAGGATGGGCCCGAGAGAGCCATGACCCGCACACGACGACTCACCTTCAGCCTGGGCCTCAATGTCGTCTTGGTGGCGGTCCAAGTGGTGTTCGGGCTGAGCGCCCATTCCCTGGGCCTGCTGGCCGATGCCGGGCACAACCTCACCGATGTCGCCGCACTGGCGTTGTCCCTCGTTGCCGTCCGCTTCGCGTTGCGACCCCGAAGTGCGGCCCGCTCGTTCGGCAACCACCGGGCGACCATCCTCGCCGCGCTGGCCAACGCCGCCGCCATCGCCGCCGTCACCGTGATCATCGTGGTGGAGAGCATCCGCCGATTGCAGGATCCCCAGCCGGTCCATGCCGGCATCGTGGTGACCATCGCCGCCCTGGCCATGATGGCCAACGGCCTGGCCGTGCTCCTCCTGCGAGACGGCTCGAACGATCTGAACATGCACTCGGCGGTGCTGCATATGGCCGGTGACGCACTCGGATCCGCCGCCGTGCTCCTCTCGGGCATCGTGCTGCTGTTCGCGCCCAGCGCCACCTGGCTCGACCCCGTCAGCGCCCTGGTGGTGGCGGCCATCATCGTCTACGAGGCTTCCGGCGTCTTCCGATCGAGCGTGTCCGTCCTCCTCGAATCGACGCCGGCTGACGTCGATCTCGACTCACTGACCGCCAGCATGGTCGCCGTGCCGGGTGTGGCCGAGGTCCATGACCTACATGTGTGGAGCCTGTCGAGCGAGGTGCGGGCCCTGTCGGCTCATCTGGTGCTCACTGGTCATCCCACCCTCGAAGAAGCCCAGGTGGTCGGCGAGAGGGCGAAGCGGGCCATCGCCGGCCCCTTCTCGATTGCCCACAGCACCCTTGAGCTCGAGTGTGAACGATGCGACGACGACCATGACGATCCCTGCCTCATGGACGCGCCCGAGGCGACCACCACCACTGGGACACTGAGCGGTCACAACCACTAATGGTCACAACCACGAGCCGAGCGTTCACGGTCTGAACCCCGGACGCGCAAGAGGCCCCGAGTAACCGGACGGACAAGCCGCCCAAGCTCCTCGGGACCACATTGCGGACAATCCGGGGCGATCGCGCCGAACCGTGTCGGACGACCCTGCAGCAATCGCCGGTCCGGCAAGCCCTTGCGAACTCACCGATCCGACACCGGATCGCCTACCCGGAAGACCCCGGTTCCAACCGTTTCCGGCTGGTCGTCTGTGTTCCGTCTAGGGATACCTTGCGCCTCCTGTCAGTGCAGGTCAATGGCCTAACGCGAAATCCCGACCTTGTCCCCAGAACTTCTTGAGACATCCCCAAGATGGCTGGAGATATCCACCAATCATCCCCAGGATGTCACCCGCTGGTCTCGCTGTTGTGCCCCCCCGACCCCGGCAAGGCAGCCGATGCCACGCCTTCGAGAACCGTCTTGGCCTTGCCCACCGAGGTTGACTCCCAACGGAGCACAGCCTTTACGATCGGCATGATCGGAGCGGCGAGTCGCTCGGCACCGCTCTGGTTCTCGCCCGCGTGGTCCACGCCGCACAAACGGCGCCATCGGGCCGGGATCGAACCCGAGCGGAAGCAGCCCCCGTCGACCAAGGCGGCCAGGACGGGTCGGGTCGCCTCATGGCGCAGCGCCACCCGGGACGGGCTGCGAGCTGCATCGAGCCAGGTCCGCAGGGCCGGAAGCCCGATGGTTCGATAGACACCGGGATGAATCATGCCGTTGAACATCAATCGGATGAGTCGGGGAATCTCGTAGCGGATCAGCGCCCGGTCGATGAAGGACGATTCCGACCACAGCTCCGGCAACACAGCTCGAGCAAAGGCCAGGTGCCTTGCCTCTTCCATTCGGTGGTAGTGGTTCACGTCCCGGACGAAGGGGTCGGTCTCGGGATGGTCAGCGATCTTCTTCTGGAAGAGGTCGGGGATCTCTTCGCCCGCAAGCACCAGGACGCAGAAGACAGCCGGCCGGTTGAGCACCGTGCGGAGCACGCGCCGGAAGAACAGCTGGCCGATGCGGGTCTGCAGCGGGTCCACGGCTTTGGGTTGCAACTGGTCCACCAGGCGGATGAACAACCGGGAGTGCCGGGTTTCCTCGCCCATCTCGTGGAGCATGTAGACGATCCGAGCATCGGTGAGGTCCGAGCTGCAGGCCATCTGGGCAGCGAACCCGGACATGAGGAAGGTCTCGAAGCGGACGCCGGAGATGGCCACGGAGGCAAGCTCCTCGCGGGACAGCGTGGCCCGCTGCGGGTCAGTGAGGTGGAGATCCAGATCGGCCACCGTGAGCATCTCGCTCGGGATCACCTGGCCCTCGCCCACTCCTCCCTTCACGTCTGTATCGGGCTCGATCACCCGTCGGAGTGATGCCGTGTTGAGCCGATCGATCTTCTTGTCGGCAGCTCGTGGTTCGTCGGCGGTACGGGGTTGTTCGACGGTAACGGTCATGATGACCTCCTTGCGTCGGCGGCGGCAGCGATCGGCAATACGTTCGCCGCCGTCTTGGTCGGTTGTTCAGAATCGGTCTCGGAATCGGTCTCGGATGGTTGTTCGGACGTGGTCTCGGTGGAAGCAGGGAGCCATGTCCCCGCGCTGCCCAAGGCGCTGAGATCGGGAAGGCCGTCGCAAACCAGGCTGGTGAGGTACTCGGTCAGCCGAGCCCGGGGCATCGTCCCGCGCTCCAGCCACCAGTCACCCGAGGCGTGAACCATGCCCACGATGCCGAATGCCCATACCTCGGCCGGACCCGAGTCCCGACCGGCGGCCCGCAGTGCCTCTCCCAGGACCGTGGCCACCTGTCGGCTGGTTCGCCAGATGTAGTCGTTGATCGGTACCCCGGCCTCGGACACGCCACGCTGCACCAGGAAGCGGTAGACGTCGGGGTCGGACTCGATGAACACCAGGTAGGTATCGATGGTCGACTCCACCAGGTCTCGCGGTGTGGCGTTGGCATGCAGGGCTGCCTCCAAACCTGCGCTGACCTGACTGAAGGAGAACTCGGCGATGGCTTTCACCAGCCCGGCCCGGTCGGAGAAGTGCCGGTAGAGAATGGGTTTGGTCACACCGGCCTCCGCCGCCATCTGGTCCATCGAGGCCCCTGGCCCCTCACGCTGGATCACGGTGATAGCCGACTCGATCAGGTGGGCACGCTGAGTGGAGCGGCGACTCAGGCGGACGCTATCCAGAGCTGTGCTGGTGGCCCCGCTGGTGTCTCGGCCGGCAGACCGTCGTGATCGGGGCATGTTACCCATGGTAACGTTACTGACGGTAACAAGTCAACCCCCTCGACCCCGACCGGCCTCTCCGGGGTCAGGCGGCCGAACCCTTGCAGGTGAGCGGCTTGATGCTGACGGTCACAATCGACGCATCCGGTTTGTTGGCCACGACCAGGTGGTTGGCATCGGGCTTGGACAGGATGGTCCCCCCTGTGACCTGGGCGCAGTAACCCTTGGGGTAGTGCACGGCCACGGGGACGAAGACGACCGTCGGTGCCTTCACCTTTGGTTTCGGCACATAGTCCAAGTGGAACTCGGCGGTCTCGGGGTCGAACGAGAACGACACCGGTGTGCCCGCCACGGCCTGCGGATAGGCACGGGACAGCGAGGCGGCGACCGGTGACAACGCCCCGCTCGAGGTGACCAGCGCCTCGTCCGAGCTGCCCGTCGGGTCGTCGTAGTACTTCCACATCCAGTACGTCCACCCGAGCTGGAGCTGATCGGCGTTGGCCGTGAGCTGTTCCATCAGGGGCTCGCTCGTCGTCGCTCCGAACTCGCTCATGAACCAGGCCGGACCGGCCGGTTGCTTGGCCGTGGCAAGGTCGGGGCGCTCCTCGCTCCTGCGCTCCATGGTCTTGAGCTCCTGAGCAGCGCACGCATCGACATCGGTGGGGTCGCCGGTGACCCCACTGCGGAGTCCGCAGTAGTCGTGGAAGTTGAAGACCAGGCCCTTCAGGTCCATGGGCCCGACGTCGTTGTGTTTACCGCGAGCCGAGAAGATATCCGGTTCGAAGAACACCAGATGATGGGGGTCGGCGTCCTGGATGGTGCGGATCAGGCCCTTCGACGGATCACCGGGCGGGCAGGACAGGACCGTGCCGTGGAGGAAACTGAGGCCGGGCTGGGCGGTGCCCGTATAGAAGCACTCCAGGTGGCCCGCCAGTAGTGGTGACCCGGGCGGCGCCGAGGTGCGGGTCAGGTCTCGGGTAAAGGGCTCATTGATCGGATCGAAGCCGGCGATCCACGGATTGCCGGAGAAATAGTGAGCCACCACCTGCCACACGTGGTCGTATTCGCCCTGTAGGTCGCCGACGACGTCGTTGGTCCAGAAGTGCTGGACGGCGGTCCGTAGCGCCGGGTCGTTATAGGTGTTCGACCACCGACCGGGGAGCGTTCCGATCGGATACGAGTCCGAGCACACGGCCCACGGAGGAGCACCCTCGCCCCCGAACTCGGAGCTGTAGACGTCCTCGTGCATGTCGAGCAGCGTGTAGATGTGGTACTTACCCAACAGGTCGATCGTCTTTTTCACCTTGGCCAAGTAGGCGTCGGCCACCGCCGCATTGAACTGGTGGGGATTGCCTGGCGCGCCCGGCGTGCAGATGGCTGGATCGTTGGGCCCGGCCGTTCCCGGTTCGAGCCCTTCCCAGATCACCCCCAGTCGGACGACATTGAAGCCGAGCTTGGCCATCCGCTTTGCGTCAGCCGCGGTGAAGTTCCAGGGTTTGCCCGGGTCGGCGTAGAGCTCATAGGGCGCCCGTTTGTAGACGGCGTTCACCCCGCGCAGAAAGACGACCCGTCCCTCGCTGTCGGTGATAAAAGGGCCGGAGTCGGCCGACAATCGGCCATGGGCATACGAGTCGCTGGCGGGGACCTCCGGGGCGGTTCCCGACGTAGCCACGAGACCGCCGATCACACCGCCCGCCACTACCAGGACGACGATCGCGAGGATGACGAGTCGCCGACCGGTAATTCGCATCGGGCCAGGCTAGCCAGGAAGTTCCGCCAATTCGGGCACATCCAGCTACCGGCCGATCGACGCACCGTCGCAGCGATGAAAGGCGGCCCCAGCGGTTACAGTCTTGGCCCGAGGGTCAGCCAAGATGACCCGAGCCGCGGTCCAGTCGGCCAATACTCGTCGCGGGGACGGCAGCACCCAGGAGGGAACGCAACCCATGACGTCCGATCGGCCAGGGACGACCGACCGAACCATCAAGCGCCGCACCGTGTACGCCGTTGGGGCGCTTGTCATCGTCGGGCTGGTCGTGGCCGCTGCGCTCACCGTGTTCACCAACGACCCGGTCGGGGGCGCCGGCTCCGTGCCCGCCGCTCATCGCCCCGGCCGGTCCAATCCCTCCACCACCACGACGACCACCCCCACCCCGTCCGACCCGGCGCCACCGGCCACCGCCAACCCGTCGGCCCCCGCTCTCCTCCTGCCCCAGGGGCCGAACCCCGGCGACCTCCCCGAGGGGCAAGACCAAGGCGACCCGTTCCTCCTCGACGTGGGGAACCGGTATTACCTCTACACCAGCCAGCCCTCGTTCTCGGGGGCCAACGTCCCGGTGGCGTCGGGCACGACCATGGGGAACTGGGGACCGGTGACCGACGCCCTCCCCAATCTCCCGGCCTGGACGCAGAGTGGGTTCACGTGGGCGCCCGACGTCCATCGCTTCGGCTC
The DNA here is from genome assembly GCA_035552655.1 of Acidimicrobiales bacterium. Taxonomy (GTDB): domain Bacteria; phylum Actinomycetota; class Acidimicrobiia; order Acidimicrobiales; family RAAP-2; genus DASXMT01. Next base: position 6,655 of record DASZLD010000241.1, on the reverse strand, counting down.
GTCCTACGTCTTGTACTTCACCGCCGTGATCAACGGGTCGAACCCGAGCATGCAGTGCATCGGAAACGCCGTCGGTCCATCGCCGGCCGGGCCCTTCGTCGCCCAGCCCCATCCGTTCATCTGCCAGTTCGGAAGCGGTGGGTCCATCGACCCCCGGGTGTTCACCGACGCCGACGGCACCAACTGGATGGTGTGGAAGTCCGACGAGAACATCGACGGAAACGCCACGCCGACCAATGTCTGGACCTCGCGCCTCAGCTCCGACGGGCTCACCCTGGTCGGATCGGCAACCCGGATCTTCGCACCCGATGAGGCCTGGCAGGGCACGATCGTGGAAGCTCCCGACCTGGTACTGGTGGGCGGGAAGTACTGGCTCTTCTATTCGGCCAACTGGTTCGACCAGTCCGCCTACGGGATCGGCGTGGCCAGCTGTGCCGGGCCCCAGGGGCCCTGCCAGGACCTCAGCACCCAGCCCCTCGTGTCCACCAACGCGCAAGGAGAGGGCCCCGGCGAGGAATCGGTGTTCACCGGCCAGAACGGTTTCTGGATGCTGTACAACCCGTGGCGGAGCTATGCGCCGACCGGGATCACCCCACCTCGGCCGGTGGCCATCGCCCGCATCGGCTTCGGGCCGTTCGGTCCCTATCTGGGCGACACGACCGGCACCGCCATCTCGGGGCTCAGCCTTTGAGGCGCTGCGGGTCGGCCGGGCTCAGCCTTTGAGCCGCTGCAGCTCGGCAACCACCGCTTTCCCGTTGGCCTGCCCCTTGGTCGCCTTCATCACCTGTCCGATGAAGAACTGCGCCAGCTTGTCCTCACCCTCTTTGTAGCGACCCCACTCGTCGGGATGAGCGGCCACCACGTCGCCGACGGTGCTGGCCAACGAATCCTCGGACATGGCCTCGAATCCCAGGCGGGCCGCGATGGCCGCCGGGTCCCCTCCCCCGGCTTCGAGCAATTCGCCCAACACCGCCTTGGCCTGTGTGGCGCTGAGCGATCCGGCCGACTCCATGGTCAACAGGGCCACATACGCGCCTCGGTCGAGCCGGCGCGCCGCGTCGGCGCGGGTCGCCGCCTCGTTGGCCGTGCGGGCCAGGGCCAAGGGTGCTCCCACGCCTGCGGCCACCGCCGCCGTGACCAACCCGTCCAGGCCCAGGTCGACCACGGTCACGATCTGGTCCCGGTGGGCGCCGCTCGGGCCTCCCTCGCCGTCGGACAGGAGTTCGGCCAGGCCGTCTCGCCGTTCGGCCGGCATCGGGCCCAGCGTGGCGGCCACAGCGGCCTGCCAGGGCTCGTCGGGAACCAGCGGCACCAGATCGGGCTCCAAGAAGTACCGGTAGTCGTAGGCCTCCTCTTTGGAGCGGAGGGCCGTGGTCCGGCCTGCGTCCTCGTCCCAGTGGCGGGTCTGCTGGACGACCTGCTCGCCCGATTCGATCAGGGCGATCTGGCGCTCGGCCTCGTACTCGATGGCCCGGCCCACCGACCGAATGGAGTTGAGGTTCTTGATCTCGCAGCGGGTCCCGAACGGGTCGGCGGCCGACCGGCGCACCGACACGTTGGCATCGACCCGCATCGACCCCTCTTCCATCTTCCCGTCGGACGCTCCCGAAGCCACCAGGATGGACCGGAGCTCGGTCGCATAGGCGCGGGCCTGCTCGGCGGTACGGATGTCGGGCCGGCTGACGATCTCGACCAGAGGCACACCCGAGCGGTTGTAGTCGACCAGCGAATAGTCGGCACCGTGGATCCGACCCGAGGCGCCGGCATGGGTGGTCTTCCCGGTGTCCTCTTCCATGTGGGCCCGCTCGATGCCGACGCGGAAGCCGTCGGGTAGTTGCAGCCAACCGTCGGCGTTGATCGGCTCGTCGTACTGGCTGATCTGATAGTCCTTGGCCTGGTCCGGATAGAAGTAGTTCTTCCGGTGGAAGGTCGAGGGCCGGATCTCGCAATGCAGCGCCGTGCCGATGGCCATGGCCAGCTCGACGGCGCGCTGGTTGAGCACGGGGAGCGAGCCCGGCAGCCCGGTGCAGACCGGGCACACATTGGTGTTGGGCTCGTCACCAAAGGCATTCCTGCACCCGCAGAACAACTTGGTGGCCGTCTTGAGCTCGGTGTGCACCTCGAGGCCGATCACCATCTCCCACTCGGTGTCGGCGCTCACGAAGCGCTCCTTCCGCCCTTGCCGGCGCTCACCGTGGCCGATGGGTCCGGCGCCCCGGCCTCGAGCACGGCGGCCCCACGCATCAGGGTGCCCTCTTGGAGCGCGGGAGCCAGCAGCTGGACGCCGACGGGCAGCCCGTCCGCCCCCGATCCGAAGGGCACGCTGACGGCGGGGTGGCCGGCCAGGTTGGACGGGATGGTGCACACGTCGGAGAGGTACATGAGCAACGGATCGTCCACCTTGGACCCCAGTTCGAAGGCAGTGGTCGGCGTGGTCGGTCCGAGCAGGAGGTCGCAGCGCTCGTACGCCCGGGCGAAGCCCTCGATGATCAGGGTCCGTACCCGGAGGGCTTGCCCGTAGTAAGCGTCGAAGTACCCGGCTGAGAGCGCGTAGGTCCCGAGCATGATCCGTCGCTTGACCTCGTCGCCGAACCCGGTCGACCGGGTGGCCGTGTTCATGGCCACCGTGTCCTCGGCGTCCACCCGCAGCCCGAAGCGCACCCCGTCGTAGCGGGCCAGGTTGGAGGAGGCCTCGGCCGGAGCGATGAGGTAGTACGCCGACAGGCCCAGCCTGACCTCGGGCACCGATATCTCTTCCACTTTGGCCCCGGCGGCGGCGAAGGTGTCGGCCGCCTGGCGGACCCGGGCGGCCACATCGGGATCGGCCCCCTCGAGTAGCTCGGTCAGCACGCCGACGGTGAGCCCGTCGACCCCGTCGTCGAGCACCGAGAGGGTGAGGGGTGCCGGTCGGTTGAGGGAGGTGGAGTCGCAGGGGTCATGCCCACCGATGACATCGAGGGTCAACGCCGCGTCGGCCACCGTGGTGGCGAAGGGACCGATCTGGTCGAGCGAGCTGGCGAAAGCGATGAGCCCGTAGCGGGACACGGTGCCGTAGGTGGGCTTGAGGCCGACCACACCGCACAGGGCCGCCGGTTGCCGGATGGAACCGCCGGTGTCCGAGCCCAGGGCCAGCGGGGCGAACCCGGCAGCCACCGCTGCGGCCGAACCGCCCGAAGAGCCGCCCGGCACCCGGGTGGTGTCGTGGGGGTTGCGGGTCGGACCGAAGGCCGAGCTCTCGGTGGAGGAGCCCATGGCGAACTCGTCCATGTTGGTCTTGCCCACCACGACTGCACCGGCGGCGCGCAGGCGGTCGACCACCGTGGCGTCGTAGGGCGGGCGCCAGCCCTCGAGGATGTGCGATGAGCAGGTGGTGGGGAGACCCCGGGTGCACAGGTTGTCCTTCAGGGCGATGGGCACGCCGGCCAACGGCCCCGGGTCGCGGCCCGAGGCCACCAGCTCGTCGACGGCGGCGGCCCGACCGCGGGCCTCGTCCGCCAGGACCAGATTGAAGGCATGGACCTCCGACTCCCGGTCGTCCACCACGGCCAGGTACTGCTCCAGGACGTCCTGAGCCCGGCGAGCCCCGGATCGGACCGACCCAGCAAGATCGGCCGCCGGTGACGGCGCGGTCATGGTGCCTCTCCGAGGATGCGAGGGACCCGGAATCGATGGTCCTCGACCGACGGGGCCTGACCCAGGAGCTCGTCCCGATCCAGGGACGGCCGGACCTCGTCGGACCGGAACACGTTGGAGACGGGCAAGGGGTGGGCCGTGGGCTCCACGCCGGCCAGGTCCAACGAGGCCACGTCGGCGGCGTGGTCGAGCACGCTGGCCAGCTGGCCGGTGAACAGATCGAGCTCCTCATCGCTCAGGTGCAACCGGGCCAGGCCGGCGACGTGGGCGACGTCCTCGCGGGTGAGCCGGTGGTCTGCGCTCATCAAGCGTCGTCGCCGCGCAGAGCCTTGGCCGCGAAGGCGACCACCCGCTCCTCGATCACCGGGGCATCCCAGTCCAACGTGGCCACGTGGAAGCTCCGCTCCAGGAAGACCCGCTCGAATGGGCCCTTCACCGAGGCCTCGAGCACATCGCCGGACTCCGGCGCCACCACGTGGTCCTCCCGGCTGCTCATCAACAACACCGGGCAGGTGATCTCGCCCAGATGGTGGGAGAGCTGCTCGACCCCCTCGAACAGCGAGAGCGCGGCCCGCAGGGGCGATCCCTCGTAGGCCGCTTCCTTTGCCCCCTCCTTGGCGATGTCCGAGCCGATCCCGGGCGCGACCTCGGTTCCCTCCTCGAGCATGGCCCGGATCACGGCCTGGAAGTCCTCGGCCGGCGGGTCGACCAGGGGATTGACGAGGGCCAATCCGGCGATCTCGGGATGCCGGGTGGCCAGCCAGCAGCTCAGGCTCCCTCCCATCGAGAGCCCGGCGACGACCACGCGATCACAGCGGGCGGCCAGGGCCAGATAGGCCTCCTCGGCCGCTCCCGACCAGTCGGCCCAGCGGGTCGGGACCATGTCGTCGACGGACGTGCCGTGACCGGGGAGCAGGGGCAGGTCGACGGTGAAGCTGGCCGAGGCCAAAGCCTCGGCCAACGGGCGCATCGATTGGGGGTTGCCGGTGAACCCATGGAGGACGAGGACGCCGTAGGAATCGCCGTCGGAGGCCCACGGCTCGGCGCCAGGAATGATCGGAGCGGTCACGACTCGGCATGCTACCGGCCGGCCACAGGGACGGTCGCGGGCCCCGGCAGTGCTGACCGAGGGCCCCGGCAGAGCCGCCCGAGGAAGCAGCCGAGGAAGCAGCCGAGGAAGCCACAGAAGCGCCCTCGAAGCGACGCCCGATGGGATCGGCCGGCGCTAGGGTGGCCCGGCAGTCGACCCGGTCGAGAGCGACAGCCGCGCAGACCGACCGAGGACCGCACGAAGACCGATCGAGAACGCGTCGAGAACGAACCCTCGAGCAGGCAAGGAGCAAGGCGACATGGCGACACATCCCTTTCTGAGCGAACCTTGGCTCGTCGAGGCACGGGCTATTCGCGCTGAGTACGACGGGAAGGGCGCTCCCATCGGGCATGCGGTGCGGATGAACCTGGTCATCACGGGCGTGCCCTTCGAATCCGAGACCTTGGCCGCCCACCTGGACACCTCGTCGGGCGAGCTCCTGTTGGATGTGGGGCACATCGACCCGGTCGACCTCAAGGTCACGCTCGACTACGACATCGCCAAGGCCATCCTCATCGAGGGCAATCCTCAGGCCGGCATGCAGGCGTTCATGGCCGGCAAGATCAAGGTGGAAGGAGACATGGCCAAGCTCCTCGCCCTCCAAGGCGGCGTGTCCGATCCATCGACCGCCGAGGTCGCCGCCCGGATCAAGGCCATCACCGAGTAGGGCCGGCCCACCCAAGGGTCAGATCTCAAGGTCCAGGAGCGGGGCATACTGCTGTCCACCGTGCAGATCGGCGTCGCCAAAGGTGCCCTGGCTCTTCGGCCGCGGGATGGTCGCCTTGATGGCCCGGACGTCGGGGCAGATGTAGACACGAACGCTCGACTCCGGACACCGGAACGTCCGGGCGAAGTACGCCGCATTCCACGCCTGCACCCACCGAGAAGTGTCACACCCCAGCCCTAAATTGGCTCCATGGATGTTGATGTACAGACCCTGACAAAAGCGATCGACCACCTGGCCGACGCCGGGCCGTTGGTCCCAGCCGACCCCGAGTCGATGGAGGCGCTCATGTGCCTGCGGGCCCGGATCGATGCCATCGCGAGCGAGGCGGCCGCATCCTTTGAGGGTTCGGGGGACTGGGCCCCCGACGGGGCAAAGACCGCCGCTGCCTGGCTGGGCCGCCGGTGCACGATCCCTGTGGGTCAGGCCCGGGTCCTCATCCGGCGGGGCCGGGTCCTCTCCCACCTGCCTGCATTTGCCCGGGCCTGGTCGAGCGGGGCGATCAACGCCGCCCACATCGACGCCGTCGTCGCCGTGCGCAACCCCAGCACCGAAGAGGCCCTGGCCCGAGACGAACAGGTCCTCTGTGATCAGGCCGCCTCGCTGCCTTTCGACCGGTTCACGCAAGCGCTCTCCTACTGGCACCAGTTCGCCGACCCCGACGGGACAGAGGAGAGCCACGAGAAGCGACTGGCCGCCCGGGACGTGTATCTGGAAAAGAGCTTCGACGGGATGTGGCTCGGGCAGATGACCATGGACCCCCTCTCGGGGGCTGCCGTCTCCGAGGAGCTCGGCCGCTTGGAGCACCAGCTGTTCGAGGCCGACTGGGCCGAGGCCACCGAGCGCCTGGGCAAAGACCCCACCCTCTCCGACCTCGCCCGGACCTCGGGCCAGCGACGCTGTGACGCCCTGGTCGAGATGGCCACACGGTCGAGGACCGCCCCGGCCGACGGCCGGCGGCCGGCACCGCTCATCTCCGTGTTGGTCGACTTCCCGACACTGTCTGGTCGGATCTGTGAGCTCTACAACGGCACCGTCCTTCCCCCGGGGGCCCTTATCCCCTTGCTGGATGAGGCCTACTTCGAGCGGGCCGTGTTCTCTCCCGGCAACCGGGTGGAGGTGAGCGAGACGGCCCGGCTGTTCACCGGAGCGACCAAGCGGGCCATCGAGCTCCGAGACCGGACCTGCACCCACCCCTACTGCGACGG
>DASZLD010000240.1:0-6006 GCA_035552655.1 Acidimicrobiales bacterium | reverse complement strand
CTGGGCCGTCACCGTGACCAACCAGGGTTCCATCGGCTGTGATCTGGATTGGGACTCGACGGTGAACATCGAGGGCAACATCACCAAGGCGGCCCAGGGCTGTGTCGACTGGCCCACGGCCTGGGCGGCTGACATCCGACGACTCAACCCGGATGTGGTGGCCATCGAGCTGGGGCGCTGGGAGGTCTCCGATCGGATCGTCAACGGCAAGTGGACCCAGATCGGGGAGAAGCCGTGGGACCAGTTGCTCACCCGCTTGTTGAACCAGGCGGTCATGGTGTGCGCCAAGGGCGGGGCCAAGGTGGTGCTGTTCACGCTGCCCTATGTGCAACAGACCACCGAACAGCCCAACGGCCAGCCGTGGGACATCAATCAGCCGGTCCGGACCAATGAGTACAACGCCATCGTGAGGAAAGTGGCGGCCAGCCATCCCGGAGTGGCCTCGGTCATCGACCTGAACCGCCTGCTCGACCCGCAGGGCCACTACACGTCGTACGTCGACGGGGTGCGGGTGCGGAACGGGGACGACGAGCATCCCTCGACCGCCGGTGGCGAGTTGTTGCGACCGGTCATCCTGCCCCAGCTGCTGAAGCTGGGGTTGGCCCACCAGCGCCAGCGGGTGGCCGGCCACTGAGGGAACCAGCGGCTGGGAGCGACCCCTCCCGCCCTGGTCGGCCGGGCCGGCCGTGGCCATGTTCGAGCCGTCGCATCCTCATGGTGAAATAGGGCCATGGCATTGCCCGACACCGCGATCGATGGGGTGGTGGCATCGTCGCGGGCGATCGACGCGTTCCACCCTGCCGTGTCGACCTGGTTCGATCGACGGTTCCCCGGCGGCCCGTCCGCACCCCAGCGCGGCGGCTGGGCGCCGATCCGGGAGGGAACCGACACGCTGATCGCCGCGCCGACCGGATCAGGGAAGACCCTGACCGGCTTCCTGGTGGCCATCGACGCTTTGTACCGGGCCCACCAAGCGGGCACCGACATCTCGGAGACCACCGGGGTGGTCTACGTGTCCCCCTTGAAGGCGCTGGCCGTCGACATCCACGAGAACCTGGAGCGTCCGTTGGCCGAGATCGCCGAGGTGGCTCGGGAGCTGGGACTGGACCCGCCCAACCTCACCGTGGGTGTTCGCACCGGTGATACCCCGGCCAGTGCCCGCACGGCCATGGTCGCCCACCCGCCCAACTTCTTGGTCACCACGCCCGAAAGCCTGTACCTGCTGGTGACCTCGCAACGGAGCCGCCGCAACCTGTCCCAGGTGGAGACGGTCATCGTGGATGAGATCCACGCCCTGGCCCGCGACAAGCGGGGCTCCCATCTCGCCCTGACCCTCGAGCGGTTGGATCACGCCCAGGCCGCCGGGCGCCCACAACGGATCGGGTTGTCGGCCACCCAACGACCCATCGAGCGGATCGCCCAGCTGTTGACCGGCGTGGGCCGGGATCGCCCCCCGGCCATCGTCGATTGCGGGCACGGCCAGGATCTCCGCCTGTCCTTGGAGCTCCCGGGCACCGAGTTGGACGCGGTGGCCTCGACCGAGCAGTTCGGCGAGGTGGTGGACCAGATTGCCGAACGGGTCCGTGGCCACCGCACCACCCTGGTGTTCGTCAACACCCGACGGATGTCTGAGCGCCTGGCCCACTTGCTGTCCGAGCGCCTCGGGGGCGAGGACGTGGCTGCCCACCACGGCAGCCTGTCCAAGGAACGCCGGCTGCGGGTCGAGGAGCGCTTACGGGCCGGCGAGCTCCGGGCCCTGGTGGCCACGGCCTCGTTGGAACTGGGCATCGACATCGGGCCGATCGAGCTGGTGTGCCAGGTGGGTTCGCCCCGTAGCATCGCCACCTTCTTGCAGCGCGCCGGCCGGTCCAACCACTCGCTCAGCGGGATCCCCGAGGCTGTCCTCTACCCGTTGTCCCGGGACGAGCTGGTCGAGTGTGCGGCCCTGTTGTCCTCGGTGCGGGCCGGTCAACTGGACGCCACCGTGGTCCCCGTCGCCCCCCTCGACATCCTGGCCCAGCAGGTGGTGGCCGAGGTGGCGGCGGCCGAGGAGTGGGGCGAGGACGACCTCTACCGGTTGTTCCGCCGGGCTGCTCCCTACGCGTCCCTGGAGCGGAGCGATTTCGAGGCTGTGGTCGAGCTCGTCTCCGAGGGCATCGCCACCGGTCGCGGTCGCCGGATGGCCTACGTGCACCGGGACCTGGTCAACGGTGTGCTCCGCCCCCGACGGGGCGCCCGCCTCGCCGCGTTGACCAGCGGGGGCGCCATCGCCGACGTGGGCGACTACCGGGTCCTGCTCGACCCGGACAACACCCTGGTGGGAACGGTGAACGAGGACTTCGCCATCGAGTCCATGGTCGGTGACGTCTTCCTGCTCGGTACCCATTCCTGGCGGGTCCGCCGGGTGGAGGCGGGGGCGGTTCGGGTCACCGACGCCGAGGGCATGCACCCCACCATCCCCTTTTGGATGGGGGAGGCGCCCAGCCGAACCCGCGAGCTTTCCGAGGGCGTCTCGAACCTGCGGCGGGAGGCCGAGCGACGCTTGACCGAGGAGGGCGAGGCGCCGGCCCGCCGCTATGTGGAAGACGCCTGTGGCATCACCGAGGACGCCTCGGGCCAGCTGATCGCCTACCTGGCCGCCGGGCGCCAGGGACTGGGTCTCGTTCCCAGCCAGGAGGACGTGGTCTTCGAGCGCTTCTTCGACGAGGCCGGGGGCATGCAGATGGTGGTGCACGCGCCCTTCGGCGGACGGATCAACAAGGGGCTGGGCCTGGCCCTCCGGAAGCGTTTCTGTGCCACCTTCGACTTTGAGCTCCAGGCCGCAGCCAACGACGATGCCGTGGTCCTGTCCCTCAGCCCCCAGCACAGCTTTCCCCTGGAGAGCGTGCCCGGTTTCCTCCGGTCGACCACGCTACCCACCGTGCTGTCCCAGGCGGTGTTGGCCTCACCCCTGTTCACGGCCCGCTGGCGCTGGAACCTGAACCGGTCGCTGGCCGTCCTGCGCTTCCGGGGCGGCCGCAAGAACCCGCTCCCCATCCAGCGGATGGAATCCGACGACCTGATGGCGGCGGTCTTCCCCGCCCTGGCCGCCTGCCAGGAGAACCTGGCCGGAGGGCCGGTGGTCATCCCCGATCAGGTGCTGGTGCGCCAGACCCTCTACGACTGCCTGCACGAGGCCATGGACGTGGACGCCCTGGTCGAGACGGTGGCCGCCATTGAGGAGGGGTCGATCCGGGTCCATTTCGTGGAGTCGTCGGAGCCCTCGGTCTTCGCCCACGAGATCCTGAACGGCAAGCCCTTCACCTTCCTCGATGACGCGCCGTTGGAGGAGCGGCGGACCCGCGCCGTGCAGGTTCGACGAGGTCTGCCCGGGCCCGAGGACGGGTTGAGCAAGCTCGATGCCGACGCCATCGAACGGGTGCGCGACGAGGCCGCTCCCGTCCTCCGGAGCGCCGAAGAGCTCCACGATCTCCTGTTGAGCCTGGTGGTGACCCGGCCCATCGACGAGCACCGAGCCTGGTTCGCCGAGCTGGTGACCGAGGGCCGAGCCATGTCGGTGTGGACCGACCCGGCGCCGACAGACCAACCGCCGACCGACCAACCGCCGACCGGAACAACGGCAGCCGACGAGCGGTGGTGTGCCGTCGAGCGTCGGCCGTGGGTCGAGGTCCTGGTGGCCGGCGCTCGCTTCCAGCCTGACCACCCTGTTCCCCCGTCCCTGGCCGACCGGCCCCCGATGGAGCCGGAGCCGGCCGCGGCCGAGGTGGTCCGGGGCCACCTGGACGTCAGCGGACCGACCACCGTCGATGCCCTGGTCGAAGTGACCGGCCTCACGTCGGGACAGGTGGCGATCGGCCTGGCCCGGTTGGAGGCCGAGGGGTTCGCCTTTCGGGGTCGCTTCGACCCCGACCTGGAGGGGGAGGAGCAGTGGTGCGCCCGCCGCCTGCTGGCTCGTATCCACTCCTACACCCAGACCCGCCTGCGTCGGGAGATCGAGCCCGTCACCGCCCAGGACTTCATGCGCTTCCTGCTCAGCTGGCACCACGTCGTCCCCGGCAGCCAGCGGGAGGGTCGCATGGGGGTGCTCTCGGTGGTCGACCAGCTCCAGGGGTTCGAGATCCCCGCGGGGGCCTGGGAGGAGTCGATCCTTCCGGCCCGGGTCGACCAGTACCAGGGTCGCTGGCTCGAGGACCTGTGCCTGTCGGGCGAGCTGGCCTGGGGCCGCCTGAGCATCCGCCCCACCGACCAGGAACCGTCGTCCCGCCGGGGCGCCTCCACCCCGTCCCGGGCCACGCCGATCACCTTTGCCATCCGCGAGGACCTGGCCTGGCTCCTCCAAGCGGTGCGGGGTGAGGCGTCTCCGGCGGAGCCCTCCCACGGCGCGTCGGCCGATGTGCTCGCCGTCCTCTCGGCCCGGGGAGCCTTGTTCCATTCGGAGCTCCGGAGCCTGACCGGTCGGTTGCCGGTCGAGGTCGAAGAGGGGTTGTGGGATCTGGTGGCCCGGGGTCTGGTTACCTCCGACGGGTTCCAGGCCGTTCGCTCGCTGTGGTCCGCTCGGGAGGTCTGGCGTCGACGACATCACCGTGACGTCCGCACCCGGTTGGGGAGCAGGCGGGGAGGAGGCCTTCGGGAGGGGGGCGAGGGCCGCTGGGCCCTCCTGCCCCGTGAGGTGCCGGCCGACGACCCCGACCATCTGGCCGAGACGGTCGCCGCCCAGCTCCTGGCCCGGTGGGGGGTGGTGTTCTGGGATCTGACCGCTCGCGAGACCATGTGCGTCCCGTGGCGGGAGGTGCACTGGGCCCTCCGGCGGCTCGAGGCCCGCGGCCTGGTCAGGGGGGGCCGCTTCGTGAGCGGCTTCGCCGGCGAGCAGTTCGCCCTGCCCGAGGCGGTCGAGGAGCTGCGTCGCATCCGGCGCAGTGATCGCTCGGGCACCGTCGTCCGCCTCTCAGCTGCTGACCCGCTGAACCTGGTCGGCACCGTGCTGCCCGGGGCCCGCATCCCCGCGGTACGGACCAATTGGGTGGTCTACCGCGATGGGGTCCTGGTGCCGGACGGGGCCGTCGGGCCCGCACTGGGGCCGTCCCGAGCCCTGGGCAGCTGAGGGTCGCCCAACCGGGGGCCATCCCGGCACTCGTCCTGGTCAGCGCGGTGACACCGGAACGGACGCCCCCGATTTCGAGAGGATGACGGCTAACCTGCTCGCCGTGAACCGGCCTCATCGAGGGACGAATCAACTCTCGTGAGCACGAGCAAGGGGGCCCACACGCGCGCTCGACCCCAGCGGTCGAGGCCGGCACGGGCCAAACGCGAGCGCCTGCCCCAGCTGGATGGGATCCGCGCCTTCGCTGTCATCACCGTACTGCTGTACCACTTCGGCGTCTCCTGGGTGAACGGCGGGCTCCTGGGCGTCGACGTCTTCTTCGTCCTCTCCGGGTTCCTCATCACCACGCTTCTGTGCAACGAGTCGACGCGCACGGGCACCATCGCTCTGGCCAAGTTCTGGGGCCGTCGGGCGCGGCGCCTGCTTCCTGCCTTGTTCGTGCTGCTGATCGGGGTGGCGCTCTACGCCCACTTCTATGCCGGGTTCGTCAACGTGAGCAGGATCCGTGGGGATGCCCTGTCGACGCTGGCCTATGTGGCCAACTGGCGGTTCATCTTCTCCGACCAGGGATACTTCGCCCAAACCGGGGCACCGTCCCCCCTGTTGCACACCTGGTCCCTGGCCGTGGAGGAGCAGTACTACCTGATCTGGCCGCTGGTGGCCCTGGTCGCGCTCCGCTGGCGCGGAGCCCGGGGCGTGGCCTGGGTAGCCGGCATCGGGGCCCTGGCCTCGGCCACGCTGATGGCGGTCATGCACCACGCCGGGGTCAGCGTCGACCGGCTGTACTACGGGACCGACACCCGGGCCCAGGCCCTCCTGGTCGGCTCGTTCCTCGGCGCCATGGCCTCGATGCGCAGTTGGCACGTCGTGTCCGAGCGCTGGGCGGCCACCCGTCAGGGCCGCGT
>DASZLD010000239.1:0-25377 GCA_035552655.1 Acidimicrobiales bacterium | reverse complement strand
GCCGTACATCGACCACGGCACCGGCCCCCTTCAACCACGCGGCGTCCCACATTCGACCGGTCCGGGCTGAGCGCTCTGGGCCGGCAGATGCGCCAGGTGTCCCGCAACGAGCGCAGGGCCCGGCGGCGCAAGCACCGCGTCCGGCGGATCCTGGTCTCGGTGACCGCCGTCATCGTGCTCCTCGCCGCCGTGACCGTCGGCTACGGCTGGTACCTCAACCACCAGATCCACCGGATCAAGGTCAAGGGCCTCTCCGCCAGCCTGGTCAACGGGGCGGACGCCAATACCGAGAACATCCTCATGGTTGGGTCCACCACCCGGTGCGGCCTGGCCCAGCAGAACGCGGCGTACGGCCTGTGCTCGCAGGGTGTGACCGGGGTCAACAGCGACGTGGTGATGATTCTCCACCTCAACCCGGCCAACCGCACGGTATCCATCCTCTCGATACCCCGCGACCTCTTCGTCCCCAACGCCCGCACCACGGGAGCCAACAAGATCGATGCCGCCCTCTATCAAGGCCCCACCCAGTTGGTGGCGGCCATCCAGGAGGACTTCGGTATCCCCATCCAGCATTACGTCGAGCTCAATTTCGACACCTTCGCCAACGTCGTCAACGCCCTGGGCGGCATCAACATGTACTTTCCCGAGGCTGTCTATGACGCCTATTCGGGGCTGAACGTCCAAGCCCCCGGCTGCATCCACCTCACCGGGGTCCAGGCCCTCCAGGTGGTTCGGGCCCGGCACCTGCAATACAAGGGCCCCGGGGTCACCTCCACCGACCCCACCCAGTGGCCGTCCGAGAACCAGAGTGACCTGGCCCGCATCCGCAGGGATCACGAATTCCTCCGGGTGCTGGCTACTGCCGTGGCCAAGAACGGCCTGACCAACCCCCTCACCGACTTCCACCTGGTCTCCGGCGTGGCCCCCCAGCTCTCGGTGGACCAGCAGCTCTCCCAGTCGGACATGGTCAGCCTGATCAGCAACTTCCATTCGGTCAACGCCAATTCGGCACCGCAGCTGACCCTGCCCGTGTCGGTGGGGCCGGCGGAGTCGTACGTCTACCAGGGCGGTGACTACGGCGAGATCGAGTTTCCCAGCCAGGTGCAGGACCAACAGGTGATCGACCAGTTCCTTGGTGTGAGCCCCGACACCGACACCATGCACGGCGGGAAGCTCCCGTCCCCGAGCACGGTGTCTGTGTCCGTCCTGAACGGTTCGGGCGCCACCAACCAGGCGACCGACACCTCCAGCTCGCTGCAGGCTCTCGGCTTCCAGGTCGCCGGCATCGGCGATACGCCCTCGGTGGCCAGCCAATCGGAGACCGTCGTCTACTACGCCCAGATGACGCCGACCGACGAGGCCGCGGCCCAAGCCGTGGCCCACTCCCTCTCGGGGGCCGTGGTCATGGCCGTCGGGCCCACCGCCGACGGCGCCCAGGTGACCGTGGTGACCGGCACCCAGTTCGCCGTCGATGCACCGGCCACGCCGCCCACCTCCGCTCCGACCACGACAGCGCCGTCCTCGTCGACGGCCGGCAGCTCGGCATCGGCCGACACGGGCTTCCTCCCGCCGACGGCGTCGACCCAGGCCCTGCAGCCATGGGATCCCCGCTCCTGCACCGCATCGGGAGGCGAGGGTCCCTGAGCCCGAATTTCCGGTCTCCCGCCGACCGGTGACGAGAAATCTCACCACCCACAGTGCGTTCACCTGGGGATATATCTGATTGGCGGTACAGACAGAACGGAACGGTTGCGTTCTGATCCAGGGTTCCGTATAGTGAGTGAGACGGAACCGTTCCGTTTCAAGTCTCTTGAGGGCCCACCGTGATCGCACCGCTCGCCACCAGTACTTCGGATCAGGATCACCGACCCACCGGGGCCCGGGCCGAAGCTCGCGAGCAGGCCATCCTGGATGCCGCCCTGGAGCTGGTGCTCGAGGTGGGCTACGACCGTCTGAGCATGGATGCCCTGGCCGAACGGGCCCACGCCGGCAAGGCCACCATCTACCGGCACTGGTCGGGCAAGGCCGAGGTGGTGGCCGAGGCCGTCCGCCAACGCCAGTGCGAGGCCCCGCCGGTGGCCGATACCGGTTCCCTCCGCGGCGATCTGCTGGCCACCATAGAGAGCATCGACGGATCGGTGTCGTCTGAAGACGGTGCCCTGATCTCCGGCGTGCTCTGCGCTATGCGCACCGATCCCGTTCTGGCCAACCTGATGCGGACACAGGTGGTCGAGAGCAAGCGCACCAATTGTCTGCAACTCGTGGACCGGGCCGTCGCCAGGGGGGAGCTGCCGCCGAGCGCAGCCGGCGATGTCCTGTACGAGGTACTACCGGCCATGGTCATCACCCGATTGGTGATCAACGGCGAGGAACTGACCGAGGAGTTCGCCACCCACCTGGTTGACGACATCCTCATCCCGCTACTGCAGCACTGAACCGACCCCCACCCGATCCCAAGGAGCACCGATGTCATCTCTACTCGACGCGCCATCTTCGCCGTCCGACCTCGACGGGCCAGACCCCAAGCGGTGGCTGGCGCTGGGCATCGTGGCCGTGGCCCAGCTCATGGTGGTGCTCGATGCCTCCATCGTGACCATCGCCCTCCCCTCGGCCCAACACGGGCTCCATATCTCTACGGGGAACCGGCAATGGGTCATCACCGCCTACACCTTGGCTTTCGGTGGACTGTTGCTGCTGGGCGGCCGCATCGCCGATTACATCGGTCGCAAGCGGGCGTTCATCATCGGGCTGATCGGCTTCGCCGGCGCGTCGGCCCTGGGCGGCGTGGCCGTCAGCTCGGGCATGTTGTTCGGGGCCCGAGCTCTACAGGGGGCCTTCGCCGCCCTCCTGGCTCCTGCTGCCCTCTCGCTCATCACCGTGACCTTCACCGAGGTGAAGGAGCGGGCCACGGCGTTCGGCGTCTACGGGGCCATCTCGGGGGGCGGTGCCGCCATCGGATTGATCCTGGGCGGTGTGCTCACTGAGTTCGCCTCCTGGCGCTGGTGCCTCCTGGTCAACGTGCCCATCGCCATTGTCACCGCGCTGGCGGCCATACCGGTGGTCCGGGAGAGCAGGGCCCACGGCAACACCAGCTACGACATTCCCGGCGCCCTGACCATCACACTCGGGCTGGTCTCGTTGGTCTACGGCTTCAGCAAGGCTGAGCAAGACGGGTGGGCCTCGTCCACGACGGTGGCGTTCCTGCTCATCGCCGTGGCCTTGATGGTTACCTTCGTGGTCATCGAGCTGAGGAGCAAGAACCCGCTCCTGCCCATGAGGATCATTCTGGAGCGCACCCGGGGCGGTTCCTACCTGGCCTCGTTCCTGACCGGTGCGGGCCTGATGGGGATGTTCCTGTTCCTCACCTACTACTTCCAGGGCAGCCTGCACTACTCGGCGCTCAAGTCGGGGTTCGCCTTCCTACCCTTCTCGGCCGGGATCATCGTGGCCGCCGGGGTGGCCAGCAGGATCCTGCCCAAAGTGGGCCCGCGCTCGATCATGACCGTCGGTCTCGGCGCCGCGTCGTTGGGTATGTTCTGGCTCACCCAGATCGGCGTGAACACGTCGTTCGCCGCTCACGTCCTGCCCGCCGAGCTGCTCATCAGCCTGGGCATGGGGCTGGCCTTTGTGGCCTTGAGCAGTACGGCCCTCCACGGGGTCAGCGATCACGACGCCGGGGTGGCCAGTGCCATGGTGAACGCCACCCAGCAAGTGGGCGGGTCCCTCGGCACCGCGCTGTTGAACACCCTGGCCGCCTCGGCCACCTTGGCCTACGTGGGTTCACACGTCCCGGGAGCGGCCACCGTGGCCGCCGGGCAGGTGCATGGCTACTCGGTGGGAGCCCTGGTCGGCGGGATCATCCTGGCCGCGGCGGCAGTGGCGGCGTTCTTCCTAGTCAAGGCGGGTCGGCACGACAGCGCCCCCAGTGAAGCCGTCGCTGAACCTGTCGCTGTCCCGGCCTGAGCGGCGGAGCTGACCGACTGGTTCGACTCCTGGCCTCTTGACCGTTGCCTCTTGACAAGGCTAACGCTGTTAGCTACCCTGGAGCTAACAGCGTTAGCCCAGGAGGTCACCATGTCGTCAACACCCTCGCATCAGGATTCGCCCGACACGCCGGTCCCCCATTACCGCAAGCCCGGGTGGTTCACCCGGCATGTGCTCAACCCGATGGTGGCCGGCCTGACCCGCGCCGGCATCAGCGTCTGGGGCAGCCGGGTCCTCGAGGTCAAGGGCCGCACCACCGGTCAACCCCATCGGATCCCCGTCAACTTGTTGGACCTGGACGGCCGGCAGTACCTGGTCTCGGCTCGAGGGAACGGGCAGTGGGTCCGCAACGTCCGGGCCGCCCGCGGCCACCTGGACCTCCTGGTGGGGCGGCGACGTCAGGAGTGGGTGGCCACCGAGTTGCCCGATGATGCCAAGGTCGACATCCTGCGGGCCTACCTCCGACGCTGGAAGGCCGAGGTGGGCATGTTCTTCGACGGGGTCGACGCCGATTCGAGCGCCGAGGAGATCCAGGCCATCGCGGCCAAGCATCCCGTCTTCGTGCTCGCACCCGCTTCGTGAGCAGTCGTGGCTTTCCGGCGCCCCCACCGGCGACGGTACGTTCCCCCCGGGCCGTCCAGGTGGTCGAAGCCGCCCGTCGGCTGCTCGAGTCCGACGGTCCCGAGGCGTTGACCATGCGACGGCTGGGCGACGTGCTCGGCATCCGGGCCCCATCGATCTACAAGCACTTCCCGGGCAAGCCCGCGCTGGAGCTGGCCATGATCGAGGACGCCCTGATCGAGCTGGGCACCGCGCTGCACCGGGCCGTGGCCGGAGCAGCGCGGGGGGAGGCGGTGCCTTCCCTCCTGGTCGCCTACCGGGCCCACGCGCTGGCCCACCCCAACCTGTACCGGTTGGCCACCGGCGCCGGGCTGGCCCGCCAGGACATGGCCGACGGCCTGGAGGACTGGGCGGGCGAGCCCTTCTACCTGGCCACCGGCGAGCCCCATCAGGCCCAGGCCCTGTGGGCCTTCGCCCACGGCATGGTGGTCTTGGAACTGGATGACCGCTTTCTCCCCGATTCCGATCTCGACCGGACCTGGGCGGCCGGGGCCTCGGCCTTCGTGACCGCGGCTCCGGCCTGATCGTGCCGGCTCCTGGTGGCGCCGGTTACCGGGCGGCGCGGTCGGCGGGGATGTTCCCCAGTCGACCAGCCTGATAGTCCTCGAAGGCCTGGGCCACCTCGTCCTTGGTGTTCATCACGAACGGCCCGTAAGCGTAGACGGGCTCGCCGATGGGACGGCCGCCGAGGACCAGCACGTCGAGCTGGGGTGACCGCGACTCCTGGACGCTGTCGGCCGTGACCGTGATGGTCTCGCCGTCACCCAGGACGGCCAGCTGGCCGGTGTGCACCGGGCGGTGCTCGTCGCCCACCGTGCCCTGTCCGGCCAGTACGTAGACCAGCGCGTTGAAGTCGCGTCGCCAGGGAAGGACCAGGCGGGATCCCGGTTCCACGGTGGCATGGAGCATGGTCATGGGTGAGTAGGTCGACCCCGGGCCGGCGTGGTCGCCGACATCGCCGGCGATGAGCCGTACCAGCGAGCCGCCGTCGGCCGACGACAAAAGGGTCACGTTCCCCGCTCCGATGTCCTGGTAGCGGGGGTCCACCCACTTCTGCGCTTTGGGCAGGTTCACCCAAAGCTGTATCCCGTGGAACAGTCCGCCACTGATCACCAGCTCCTCCGGTGGCGCCTCGATGTGCAGGATGCCCGACCCGGCGGTCATCCACTGGGTATCGCCGTTGGTGATGAGCCCTCCGCCGCCGATGGAGTCACGGTGCCGGAAGGTGCCGTCGATCATGTAGGTCACGGTCTCGAAACCGCGGTGGGGATGCCACGGCGTACCTTTGGGCTCACCGGGGGCATACTCCACTTCGCCCATCTGGTCCATGTGCACGAAGGGGTCGAGGAAACGGCGCTCGACGCCGGCGAAGGCGCGGCGAACGGGAAAGCCATCCCCCTCGAACCCCGCTGGGGCGGTGGTGACGCCCAAGACCGGTCGGGGGATGGCGGCCGAGCCTTCGGGCTCCACGATCCGGGGAAGCGAACTGACATCTGCGACGGTGACAGCGGGCATGGCACTCTCCTCTGTCGGGATGGCCACCACCGCGGTGACACGCTCCGCCCGACACCAATTCCAACGTTAGTTGCACGCGCAACATTCCCGGCGAGGGTGGGCCGGCCCGGGCGAACCGGTAGCGTCAAGCCTAAATTGCGACGGCAACGACCGATGACCTGACGACGGGGGACCTATGAGCATCGCCGAGCGAGCCACCATCGAGGGGACGGCCAGCCCCGAGTTCGCCGCCGTGCGCGAGGCGTTCGCCGCCAACTTCACCGATCGGGGCGATCAGGGCGCGGCAGTGTGCGTCTACCGTCACGGGATCCCCGTGGTCGACCTGTGGGGCGGGTTGGCCGATCCTCCCTCGGATCGGCCCTACACCGGGGACACCTTGCAGCTGGTGTTCTCCACCACCAAGGGGGCCACGGCCGTGTGCGCCAACCTGCTCATCGAACGAGGCCTGCTCGATCCGACGGCGCCAGTGGCCGAGTACTGGCCCGAGTTCGCCGCGGCGGGAAAGGGTGCGATCCCGGTCGAGTGGCTGTTGACCCACCAAAGCGGTCTGGCCGCCATCGATGCCACCTTGACCCTGTCCCAAGCGTTGGCCTGGGACCCCATCGTCGAGGCCCTGGCCGATCAGAAGCCCCTGTGGGAGCCGGGGACCGCCCACGGTTATCACGCCCTCACCTTCGGGTGGCTGGTGGGCGAGGTGGTCCGCCGGGTGAGCGGCATGAGCATCGGCTCGTTCTTCGCCCGCGAGGTAGCCGAACCACTGGGCTTGGAGTTCTGGATCGGCCTTCCCGGCTCCGAGGAACACCGGGTGGCCCCCCTGACCATGACCCTCGACTACATCGCCGACATGGATCCCGAGGAGCTGGCCACCATGGCCACCAACTTCGGACCCGACGCGCTCGGCACCCGGGCGCTGTTCCTCAACGGGGCCTTCGGCGACTTCGGCGAGGGCGGGGGGCCGTTCAACCTTCCCGAGCTCCATGCCGCCGAAGTTCCGGCGGCCAACGGGATCACCACCGCCCGTTCCCTGGCCCGGTTCTACGCCGGGCTCATCGGCGAGGTCGATGGGGTGCGCATCCTGCAGCCGGACACGGTGGCCGACATGTCCCGATCCCGAACCACCGGGACCGATCTGGTCCTCGGGGGCGAATCCAAGTTCGGCCTGGGCATGATGTGCGACTCGCCCTTCACCCCACTGCTCGGTGCGGGCGGGTTCGGGCACTTCGGAGCGGGCGGCTCAGTGGGCTTCGCCCATCCCGAATCGGGGATCACCTTCGGCTACGTGATGAACCAGATGCGTCTGAGCGTGGCCGGGGACGACCGCACCACGTTCCTGATCGACGCCATCCGTCAGTCCATCGGATAATGGTGGGGACGTGGAACGGCGCAACGGCTCTGGACAACGACCAGGATGGCACTCCCTGGTAGCCACGCGCCGTGCCACACCGCATCAGAAGCCGACGGCATGATGCGGAATCGAGGCACCGACGCCCGGGTCGCCGGTGACCAGCAGGACGAGCCCACACCCTCCCCCGTCGACATCGGGCGGGTGCTCCGAGCCAAGCGCGAGGAGCTCGGGCTCGACCTCCTCACCGTCCACGACCGGCTCGGTCGACCCATCACCCAGCTGGAAGCGCTCGAGGCCGGCGACTTGAGCCGCCTGCACAACCAGGCCTTCGCCCTGTCGACCCTCCGGCGCTACGCCCGCTTCTTGGCCCTGGACGGGGACGCGCTGGCCTTGCAGTTCATGGAGAGCCTGTCCTCGGTGGCGGCGGCGCCCACCGGCGTGGTGTCGGTGGGGAGCTCGGAGCCCGAGCATCTCCGGGCCTTCACCCAGACCGGCCCCGTGCCTCGGGTGGGGGGAAACAGCCGCGGCTACAACGGGACGGGATACGGGCAGGTGGGGCCGCCGACCGGGACGCTGTCGGTCATACCCCGCGAGCAGATCAAAGAGACAAGGAAGATCCAGCGGAAGGTCAGGCGCACCCGCCGGGCGCCGATGTTGCTTCGGGTGGCCACCTGGGTGGTCCTGGTGGCCCTGCTGGTGGCCCTGGCCGGCGTGGGCATCCGCCACTATCGGCCGCAGCTCTTCGTCCAGTGGCACATCGTCCCGGCCAACGGGGCGCTGTACCTGCCCCCGGTGTCGAGCGGCGCCACCACCACCCCTGCGACCCATCCGGTGGCGCCGGTGGCGGTGAAACAGGTCAGTACGGACAACCTGACCACGGCCACCTATACGGTCAGCGCCGCCCATTTCAAGGTGATCCTCACTACCACCGCCCCGTGCTACGTCGAGGTCACCAGCCCGGCCTCGGTCAATCCCATCGTGGAGGACGTGCAAGCGGCCAACGTGACCAAGTCCTATCCGGCCGATGGTTCCCTGACCGTGAACGTGGGCGCGGCCGAGGTGTCGATCAGTGTGTCGGTGAACGGCAAGAGCGCCTTCACCACCGTTCCCCACTACGCCCCGTTCACGTACACCTTCAATTCGGTGCCCGGTTAGTTCGGTGCCGTCGTAGCCGGTCAGCCGATGGTCTTGGGCAGGTCGGAGTGGGCGATGGCCTCGATCCACGGGTAGCGCAGCGGATCGATGAGTACGAAGGGGGCGTCGACCACCACAGTGGCCTCGGGATGATGGGGGACGCGGTTCCGGATGGCGTTGGTCCGCTCGGCCACATCGCCTTCCAGGAACACCAGGTCGAGCTGGTCCCCATCGCCGCCGGCGAACGAGAGGCTCATTACCCCGTGGACGCCCTCGAGCCCGGCCACCGCCGTCGACCAGTCCTGGTGGTACCACGAAGCGACCTCGTCGGTGCTCCGGCGTCGCACCATGAGGATCCCGTTGTGGCCGACAAAGGGCACGTCGATGGCGGGAAGGGCGAGATCGGGCGAGGACACGGCCGAGACGAGCTCGAGGGCACCACCGTCGCGGACCACCTTCTTCTCGGCCGGGAAGCTCATCCGATCGGTGGCGTAGAGCACCTCTCGGAGCTCGGCCATGGACGCCACCACGTCGAGCGGCGGTTGGCACAAGGTGTAGATGGTGACGAAGGTGCCCCGGCCCCCGGCCAGCGGCGAGGACGGATCGGTGACCCGAAGAGCATGGAGGTCCGGCGGGGCGGCGTAGCGATGGCCGAGCATCACGCCGGCCAACGAGACGTTGGGGGGCACGTGCTCCAGGTCGTACCAGCGGTTGAACGCCTCGATGCTGTCGGCGTCGCAATCGAGCACGGCGCAGATCACTCCGGTTGCTTGCATGTCCCCCCTGTCCGGTCAGGCCACTGGTCGAGCAACGATCATGAGCCCGCGGCCCGGCGATACGGGCCGACCACGGCCTCGGCCAGCCAGGCCAGCTCCTCCTGGCAGGCCGCCAGGGTACGGCCGCGACAGCCCAGGCTCAGCCAGGTCACCCCGAGATCCTCGTAGGCGGCCAGCCGCTCCCGGAACCGTTCCCCGTCGGGGTCTCCCTCGGGATCGGGACGCTCGAAGGAGGCGAAGGCGATATCGAACTTCCCCTCCAGGCCGGCCTGGATCCTCAGGTCGAAGACCTCGTCGATGCCCGCCTTCAGGTCATCCAGCGTGGTGAGGGCGGGGCTCCCGGTGATGGCCGCCATGACCTCGGGCTGGGGAAAGGGCAACCACCCATCGGCCAGCAGGGCGGCCCGACGCTTGGCCGCGGCGCTGTTGCCGCCCACCCAGATGGGGGGGCGGGGCCGCTGGACGGGTACGGGGACCATGGAGTGACCGTGGGCCGGGTAGTAGGTGCCGTCGCGATCCACCGACGTCCCGCTCCACGCCGCGGTCATGGCCTCGATGGCCTCGTCGAAGCGCTTGCCCCGGGTGGAGAAGTCGGCCCCCAGCACGTCGAACTCGGCCCGCAGGTACCCCGCACCCATGCCCACGATGACCCGCCCACCCGACAGGACATCGAGACTGGCGATGGAGCGGGCGGCCAGGTAGGGGTTCCGGTAGCCGGCCACCAACAGGTTGGTGCGCAGCCCGATGGTCGAGGTGACGGCGGACATAGAGCTGAGGGCGACGAAGGGGTCGAAGGCGTGATGGCCCCCGTTGGCCAACCACGCGTCTTCGGGGAAAGGGTGATCGGTCACGTTCACAGCGTCGAGGCCGGCGGCCTCGGCGGCCACGGCGAACTCGTTCAGGTGCCCGGTCCCCACCCACGTCTCGAAGTGCTTGATGGCGCCGCTGGGGACACCCACGTCGAACTTCATCACCACGAACTCCCCACCTCTCCACGCCGACACGCCCCGTCGACCTCGCTCCCGATTGACTATCGCGCCGACGGCTCGTCGTCGGCCAGACGGGAAACCCCATCCCGGGCGAAGGGGCAGGCCCGCGCGGGGTGGGCCTACGATGCCGGCATGCCGCTCGATCCTGCTGTCGTCGACCCCTCCCATACCGCCATCGTCCTGAACGAGATCCAGCGGGGGACGGTGGGCGACCGGTCGTTTCTGCCCGAGCTGGTCGAGGCGGCCGCCCCCATGATCACCGAGGTGGCCCGGCTGGTGCAGGCCGGCCGAGCGGCCGGCGTCGAGATCGTGCACTGCGTGGCCGCCTCCCGGGTGGACCTGAAGGGCTCCATGGGCAACACCGTGTTCGCGGCCAAGGCCAAGAAGGCGGCGCTGACCACACCCCGGGACCCGGTCGAGCTGGCCGAGTTCGCCGAGGTGGTGCCCGAGATCGGCGTGGAGCCCGGGGACCTGGTCATGAGCCGCCTGCACTCCATGGCCCCCATGACCGACACGGGACTGGACATCGTGCTGCGCAACATGGGCATCACCACGATCATCGCCGGCGGCGTTTCGCTCAACCTCGGCGTCATGGGCCTGGTCATCGAGGCGGCCAGCCGGTCCTACAACGTGGTCGTTCCGAGGGACGCCACCGTCGGCGTGCCCCCCGAGTACGGGGAGATGATCCTCCAGAACTCGCTGTCGATACTGGCCCGGATCAGCAGCGTCCAAGAGCTCATCGACATCTGGTCCTCATGAAGATCTACGTGGCCCTGCCGGGCAACAGCCACATGCCGGGGACCCCGGAGTGGGCCTGCCAGCTCCAAGCCCCCGACTACCAGCGCATCGCCCGGGCCGTGGACGAACTGGGTTACGACGCCATCACCACCTCCGAGCACTTCGCTATGCCCACCGAGGAGGTGCCCCGCCTGGGTCCCTACTGGATGCAGGGTCTCACCGTGATGTCCTTTCTGGCCGGGGCCACCTCCCGGGTCCGGGTCGACGCCACCGTGCTGGTCCTCCCCTACCACCACCCGCTGTCACTGGCCAAGGCCGTCACCACCATGGACGCGCTGTCCGGTGGTCGGGTCAACCTCTCGGTCGGCGTGGGCCATGCCGTGGCCGAGTTCGCGGCGCTGGGCGTGAGCTTCGAGGATCGCGGCGCCATCGCCGACGAGATGCTGGCGGCCATGATCGAGCTGTGGACGGCGGACGAACCCGTCTTCCATGGCCGGTTCTTCGACATCGAGGGGTTGGCCTTCGAGCCCAAGCCGGTGCAGTCGCCCCGGCCTCCCATCTACATCGGCGGCAACTCCAAGCCCGCCCTGCGCCGGGCCGCCCGCTATGACGGCTGGCAGCCCAACCCCACCGATTTCTCGCTGGCCGAGATGCCGCCCCTGCTCGAGTACCTCTACGCCCAACCCGAGTACGCGGGCAAAGAGGAGAGCTTCGACATCTGCTGGCTGGGCTCGCCCCCGATGTGGTCGGGCGGCGCCTTCGGGGAGGCCTCGGGACCGGAGCTCGAGGCCTACCGGGATCGCATCGTCGACTGGTGCGCCGAGCTCCGAGCCCAGGACGTGACCCGGACCTCGTTACCCCTGCCCGTCACCACCTCGGTCGAGGAGTACATCGACCACCTGCAGTGGTTCGACCAGGAGGTGGCACCCCGCCTGGTCGGCTGACGCCGCCGCGGACCGGTCGGCGTCAGGTCGGGTGGACGGTGAGGAGCACGAGGGGCACGTCGCGCCCCAGTTGTGTGGTCTGGGCCTGATAGCGCTCGAGGTCGGGGTGTTGTCGGGTCACCGACTCGAACACGCGGGTGCGCTCGGAGCCGGCGCTGACCTTGGCGGTGGCCGGGGTCTGCCGGCGGTTGATGCGTATCCAGCAGCGGGACTCGGCCTCGAGGTTCTTCACCCAGAACGGGTCGTTCGGTCCACCACCCTTGGTGCCGCACACGACCAGATCGCCACCGTGCCGATAGAAGGGAAGGCACGAGGTGACCAGGTTGCCGCTCCGCCAGCCGATGGAGGTGAGGAGCAGATGGTCGCGGTGATAGGGCCGGCCGGCCGCCTTGGCGAACTCGTAGGAAATGAGCGAGAAGCCGGTCCAGCGCACCAGAGCGCGATCGATGGCCTTGCCCCGAGGGGTCGGCTTCATGACGATCATCCATGGATGCCCGTGGGCCGAGAAGCTGACCCGGCCGCCCAGTGTGGCCGTGCCCGGCGCCTGCTCCGCTCTGCTGCCCTCGTCGATGGCGGCCATGGGCGTGCCCTCCTCCGGTTCGACCAGATGGCGTCCCCAGCGAGGAAATATACGACTGGTGCGCGCCATGCAGGGACAAGGATTCTAACTCCCGTTTGGTTGGCGTCGTAGGTGACGAAATATAGACTGCCCCCATCGACAACGACTTCACACGCGGCAACGAGAGCACGTCGGCAGCGGGCCGGGGGGCCGAAGGTGTGGCCGTCCTCGGGTTCGCCCGGAGCCCCTTCGGGAAGTTCGGCGGCTCGCTGCGGGAGGCCACGCTGCCCGAACTGGCCTCGGCCGTCGTCGCTGCCGCGCTGGCCCGCTCGGGGGTGGCGCCCGACCAGGTCGACCAGCTCATCTTCGGGGTCAATTTTCCCGGATCCGACCGGTCGATCGCCCGCCAGATCCTGCTGCGATCAGATATCCCCGTCGACCGAAATGCCTACACCGTTGACCGCGCCTGTTGCAGCTCGCTGACGGCGCTGGCCGCGGCGTCGCGATCCATCCGCCTGGGCGAGGCAGTGGTGGCGGTGGCCGGTGGAGCCGAGAACCTCAGCCGGGTGCCCTACTTCCTCGAGGGCGTGCGATGGGGTCATCGCCTGGGCAACCTGGAGATGAGCGACCAGCTGGTCATCTCCTGTCCCCACACCCACGAGCCGCGGGCCGTGCAGGCTTCGAGGGAGGCGCTCGAGCACGGCATCGGGCGGGCCCAACAGGACGAGTGGGCCCTCCGCAGCCAGGAGCGCTACGCCAAAGCGCTGGCCGCGGGCTGGCCGGCCGAGGAGATCGTGCCCGTGCCCGGGGTCGACAGTCACGGAGCGGCGATCACCGTCGAGAGCGACGAGGTGCCCAGACCGAACACCACCGCGGCGGGGTTGGCCGGCTTGTCCACCATCTACGAGAGCGAGACGGTCACGCCGGGCAATGCCCCCGACCTGTCCAGTGGGTCTGCAACCCTGGTCCTGGCCGATCCTGGCGCGGCAGCCGCACGCGGCCGTCCCGTGCTGGCCACGCTCAGAGGATTCGCCGCCGTGTCCGGGGAGCCCGCCCGCATCGCCTCCATCCCGGCCACCGCCATCACCGCTGCCCTCGATCGTGCCGGGCTCACGCTCGATCAGGTCGACCTGATCGAGATCAACGAGGCCTTTGCCGCCGTCCCCCTGGTCACGACGCTCATCCTGGCCGACGGGGACGAGCACCGAGCCGAGACCCTGCGGGAGCGGACCAACGTCAACGGGGGGTCGGTGGCCATCGGCCATCCCACCGGAGCCACGGCGGCCCGTATGGTCATGACCGCCATCGGCGAGCTCCGGCGTCGCGGCGGGGGCAGAGCGGCGGTCGCCCTGTGCGGTGGCATCGGCGAGGGCGAGGCCGTCATCGTCGAGGTCGATGGGGAAGGATCCGGCGCCGCCGAGGCGCCAGGACCGGGAGGACGATGACACTCAACACCAAAGCGTTCGATCAGTGGCGCCAAGACAACGCCGAACGGCTGTCGCCGGGCGACGCGGGCACAGCCACTCATTCCGGCCTGCCCGTCCAGCCGGTGTACACCCCGCTCGACCTGGGCGACCCCGGCGACGAGGAGCTGACCCGCTACGACGCCAAGCTGGGGCTCCCCGGTCAGCCACCCTTCACCCGGGGCATCCGACCGGGCATGTACCGAGAAGGCAACTGGGTCATGGGCATGTACTCGGGGCAGGGTTCGCCCACCGAGACCAACCAGCGCATCCGGACCCTGCTGGCCGCGGGGCAGACCGGGTTCTCGCTGGCTCTCGACCTCCCCACCCAGCTGGGCCTGGACTCCGACCATCCCCTGGCCCACGGCGAGGTGGGCCGGGTGGGGGTGCCCATCGACAGCCTGGCCGACATGGTCGAGCTGCTGAACGGCGTGTCTCTGGACAAGGTCTCCCAGATCCGCACCACGGCCAACTCCATCGGCCCACTGGCCGTGGCCCTGTTCGTGGCCGGCGCCGAGGTCCACGGGTACTCACCCACCGACTTCAAGGTGATGCTGCAGAACGACGTGCTCAAGGAGTACGTGGCCCGCCACACCCACATCTTCCCCTATCGGGCCGGGCGCGACTTCTCGGTCGATGTCATCGAGTACTGCGCCACCTCCCTGCCCCACTGGGAGCCGATCGAGTTCTGCGGCTACCACATCCGCGACTCGGGATCGACGGCCGTCCAAGAGGTGGCCATCGCCATCAGCAACGGGATCGAGTACATCCAGTGCGCGCTCGACCGGGGTCTCCCCATCGAGTCGTTCGCCCACTCCGTCTACATGTTCTTGTCCTCGGGACTGGACATCTTCGAAGAGGTGGCCAAGTTCCGGGCTGCCCGCCGGGTGTGGTCCGACATCATGTTGCAGCGCTTCGGGGCCACCGACGATGCCAGTCGGGCCCTCAACATCTTCTGTTACACCCTGGGCGGCTACCAGACGGCCAACGAACCGCTGAACAACCTGATCCGGATCTCCTACCAGGCTCTGGCCGCGGTGCTGGGCGGCGTCCAGACCCTGGCCTCGTCCTCCTACGACGAGGCCCTGGGCATCCCCAGCCAGGAAGCGGCCCACCTGGGCCTGCGAACCCAGCAGATCCTGGCCCTGGAGACCGGGGTGACCCGGTCGGCCGATCCGCTGGGGGGCTCCTACCTGGTCGAGGCCCTGACCGACCAGCTCGAAGGCGAGATCCGGTCCTACATGGCCCGCATCGAAGGCGCGGGTGGGGCCATCGGCGCCCTCGAGTCCGGGTTCTTGGAGGCCGAGATCGACGAGCAGGCCTTCCGGCTCCAGAACCGCATCGACCGCGGCGACCACCCCGTGGTGAGCGTCAACCAGCACGTGACCAGCGCCCCGCCCACCTCGCTGACCCGCGAGCCGGCCCGACGCGACCTGGCCACCATCGAGGAAGCCCAAGTGGAATCGCTGGCCCGGCTGCGAGCCGACCGGAGTGCGGGCGACGTGACCGACGCCCTGGAAGAGGTGCGCGGCGCGGCGCGGTCCAAGACCAACACCATCCCTCCCATCCTCACGGCCATCCGGGCCAACGCCACCGTGGGCGAGATCTGCCAGGCCCTGGCCGACGTGTGGGGGCGCTTCGATGCCCACCATCCCTGAGCTGGTCGAGCGGTCGGCTCGCGCTTACGGGCCCCGGGTGGCCGTGGTCGAGGGCGACCGGCGACTGACCTTCGCCGAGGTGGGCGACCGGTCCCGTCGACTGGCCAACGTGCTGACCGGGCTGACCACCGAGCCCGGGGCCAGAGTGGCCATCCTGATGCGGAACCGGTTGGAGTACGTGGAAGCCGACTTCGCCATCGCCCGGGCTGGGATGGTCAAGGTCCCCATCAACCCCCGCCTGAGCGATGACGAGCGCCGGTACCTGCTGGCCGACTCGGGGGCCAGTGTGCTCATCACCGAGGCGGCCGAGCGGTCGCGGGCGGCCGACCTGGTGGCCGACCTGGACCGGCCCCCCACCATCGTGGACCTCGACGCCGAGGCTGACGCCCCGGGCATCCTGGGCGACTACCCGTCGCTGCTGGCATCGGCCCTGCCGGCGTCGCCCTCGCTGACGCCGGACCCCGAGCGGCTCAGCCAGCTGCTGTACACCTCGGGCACCACCGGGCGGCCCAAGGGAGCCATGCTGGCCGACCGCTGCCGGGTCACGGCCACGCTCATGAGCACCTCGGAGGAGTTCTGCGCCGGCCCGGGCGACGGCATGATCCACGCCGGTCCCCTGTCGCACGGCAGCGGCTCCAAGGTGCTCACCTTCTTCACCCGGGGTGCCCGCAGCATCCTCATGGCCAAGTTCGACCCGGCTGCCTTCTTCGCCTGCGTGACCGAGCAGGGTGGGACCTCGTCGTTCCTCGTCCCCACCATGATCCAGATGCTGGTGGAGCAGTGCACGGGCACCATGGCGCCGGCGGGCCTGGCCAACATCACCTACGGCGGGGCCAGCATCAGCCGCACCACCCTGGACGGGGCGCTCGAGACCTTCGGTCCCATCCTCACCCAGGTGTTCGGCACCTCCGAGGTCCCCCACCCCATCACCGCCCTCCGCCATCGCGACGAGATCGACCCCCGCCTGGCCGACCACGCGGCTGTGCCCACCGGACGGCTGGTGCCGGCGGCGTCGATGCGCCTGGTCGACGAGCAGGCCCCCGAAGAGAACGGGCACCACGGCGAGCTCTGGGTCAACGGAGCACAGGTCATGCTCGGGTACTGGAACAACCCTGCGGCCAGCGCCGAGGCCCTGATCGACGGTTGGTACCGGACCGGGGATGTGGCCACGGTGGACGACACCGGGCTCATCACCATCGTCGACCGCATCAAGGACATGATCATCTCGGGCGGGCTCAACGTGTACCCGGCCGAGGTCGAGCGGGTGCTGGTCGAGCATGAGGGAGTCCGGGACGTGTGCGTGGTCGGAGTACCCGACGACCGCTGGGGCGAGGTGGTGGCCGCCGCCGTGGTCATCAGAGCGGGCTCGGGGCTGGACGGCGCCACCCTGGGGGACTGGTGCGGCGAGCGGTTGGCCGGCTACAAGAAGCCCCGCATCGTAGCCGTGGTCGACGACCTGCCCAAGGGGTCCACGGCCAAGATTTCCAAGCGGGCCGTGCGCCAACTGCTCATGGACCGGGCGGCCGACGGGTCAGGCGCACCGGCCTGAACCGTCGGCTGGCACGGCGGTGTCAACCGCCCGGCTGGCACGGCGGTGTCCATCCGGTAAGAGTGACTCACCGTGGAGACCACTACCGAAGTTGACGTCGAGCCGGAGACGACCCCGTACGGGACCCGGATCCATGAGCTGGCCCTGGAGTCGCCGGACGAGGTGGCTCTGATCTTCGCGGCCGAGGACCGGAGCGAGCGTCACTTCACGTGGAGGGAGCTCGACGACCGGACCACGCAGGTGGCTCGGGCCCTGGCTCGGCGCGGGCTGGGCGCGGGGGACCTGTTGGCCATGCAGCTGAAGAACTCGCCCGAGCTGGTCTTCGCCTCCTTCGCCGCCTGGAAGCTGGGTGCCGTCCCCGTCCCCGTGCGCTGGGACCTACCCGAGTGGGAACTGGGTCGGCTCCGGGCCGTCATCGATGCGGCGGTGACCGTGGACGCCGACAACGCCGACCTGTTCGAGGAGAGCCTGTCCGAGTCGACCGAGGTGCTGCCCGAGGTCACGCCACCCCACCATTCCGGCATCTGCAGCTCGGGCTCGACGGGATCGCCCAAAGTGATCTTGCGCAAGTCTCCCGCGGTGATGATCGAGGGAGCCCCGGGCTCGCTCGGGATCCAGGAGTCCTGGGGGCCGCTGGCCCCCGACCAGCTCATCCTCACTCCGGGGCCGATCTACCACAACAACGGCTTCCTGATGATGTCCAACCTCCTATCGGGCCATCGGGCGGTGCTGATGGAGCGCTTCCGAGCCGACCACATGGTCGAGCTGATCGAGGAGCATCGGGTCACCGGGTTCACCGGGGCCACGCCCATGTTCCAGCGGATAGCCCAGCTCCCCGACGTCACCACCCGGGACTTCTCCAGCATCGAGTGGACCATGCAGGGCGCCGCCGTCCTGCCCCAGTGGCTGGCCCGCTTCTGGTTCGACCTCATCGGGGCCGAGCACTTCTACATGACCTACGGGTCGAGCGAGGGTGCGGGGGTGGTGGCCTGCCGGGGAGACGGGTGGCTCGAACATCCCGGCACCCTGGGCCAGCCGTGGACCGAGACGGAGATCAAGATCCTCGACCCCGAGGGCCATGAGCTCCCGGCGGGCGAGATCGGTGAGATCTTCCTGCGCCAGGCGGACGGGGTCACCCACGGGTACCTGGGCGACGTGCCGCCCGCCCCGGTGACCGAGGACAACTTCACCACCATCGGCGATCTGGGCTGGCTCGACGAGGACGGTTGGCTGTTCATGGCCGACCGCCGGGTGGACATGATCATCTCCGGTGGGGCCAACGTGTTCCCGGCCGAGGTGGAGGCGGCCCTCAGCGAGCACCCCGGCCTGGACGACGTGGTGGTGATCGGGCTGCCCGACGAGGAGTGGGGCCAGCGGGTCCACGCCATCGCCCAGGCGGCGCCGTCGACCCCGTCGGTCACCGAGCAGGACGTGATCGCCTTCGCCAAGTCGCGCCTGAGCCCCTACAAGGTGCCCAAGTCGGTGGAGTTCGTCGACCAGATCCCCCGGTCCGAGGCCACCAAGGTCAACCGGTCGGCATTGGTGGCCGAGCGGGTGCCCGCCGCCGACTGACCGTGCCCCACTGACCCAGCCTAGGGGCGCAGCACGCCTGGGACCTGGGACGCAGCGCGTTTCTGTGACCCTCACGCAACCACGGTTTGCGTTCGTGGGGACCACCGGACTACCTTCCGTATGGCAGGTAGAACCATCGGATTCGCAGCAGCAATCCGACCATTCCACGGTGGGTTCTCAGGGGGGCACATGTCGCAGAGGCACGTTCGGTTCGGGTCCAAACGAGCGGTGGCGGCCATGGCGCTGGTCGCCGTGAGCACGGGGGTGGTGGTCGCCCTTCCGTCGAGCGCCGGCGCCAGTTCGGGATACCCCCCGATTCCCAAGGGACCGATCACCTTGGAGGTCTCCGCCGACCTGAGCGGTGCGGCCGCGGCCTACGGCCAGACGACCAAGGAGGCCTTCCAGAACGTCACCCTCCAGGCCTTCAACGCCGCCCACCCCAACGGGATCGACGGACACAAGGTCATCATCAAGCTGCAGAACGACGCCAGCGACGTGACCGGTGCCGTCCAGGCCGCCAATCAGATGGTGGCAGACAAGGCGGCCGGGGTGGTGACCGTCTCCCAGAGCCCGGCGGCCCAGAGCCAACAGCTGGCCGTGCTGACCAAGGCCAAGATGCCGGTGGTCTCCACCCTGACCGGCTCGCAGTATGCCGATACGACCAAGTACCCCTACGCCTTCAGCCCCGGTGGGTCGGTCCAGCAAGAAGGGTCAGTAGCGGCCAAGTGGATGTCCACCAGGAACGTCAAGCGGGTGGCGGTGCTGACCGACGGCCTGCCCCAGGACACCGACGCGGTGAACCAGATCGAGGCGGGGATGAAGCAGTACGCCCCCAAGGCCAAGGTGGTCCAGTCGGTGACCATCCCCTCGGGCTCGGTGGACGACTCGGCCGCCATCGCCAAGGCCAAGGCGGCCGACCCCGATCTGCTGGTGGTCTATCTGGGCGTGGGCTACGGACCGGTGTGGCAGGCCATGCAGTCGGCCAGCTGGTCGCCCACCATCCTGTCCTCGGCCGGGGCCTGGTACGACGGGTTCGACGCCATGGGGTCCCTGACGGCCAAGGCCTATGCCCCCTATGTCGACTGCGCCGACTCGCCTTCCCAGACCTTCACGACCGAGCAGCAGGATCTGTTCGCCAAGTACAGCGCGGTGACCGGAGGCACCAGCGTCAACTACCTGACCTACATCGCCTCCGACTCGGTTCCGGTCGAGATCATGGCCGCGGCGATCGAGAAGTACCACTCCACCGACCCGAGCGCCATCAAGAAGGCCATCGAGGGGATCCATGACCAGTCGTTCATCGGCATCCAGTACACCTTCTCGCCCACCAACCACTTCGGCCTGACCGGACAGTACGGGCCGGCGGTGTGCGCCATGGGCCCGCCCTATGCCGGCGGGGTGGGGAAGGTCCCGATCAAGCAGCCCTGACCAGGAGCTCGCCTGCCAGCCAACCAGTGATGGCCGTCAACCGGTGGTGATCTGGCGGGAGGCCAACTTCCAGCCCTCGGGGGTTCGGGTGAAGCGGTCGAGATAGTGGCCGATGGCCCGGACAACCGGTGTGCCCACCGTGTCCCCCACGAACAGCCAGTAGGACTCGGCCTCGGCCCTGTCGCTCCCGTCGACCCGCACGGCCAAGGTGGTGTTCACGTGTCGGGTGTTGGTGCCGGGACCCTGGAACCGGTCGGCCCGGCGCTCCCGCCGGTCGGCGGCGATCTGGTCCTTGCCCTCCGTGCGGCTGTGACCGAGCTGCTCGCTGGCGCTCCCGGGAAACTCCCACAGGGCGTCGTCGGTGAAGCAGTCCAGGTACACATCCAAGTCGGTGGCCATGTCGGCCAGATGGGCCAGCCGGGCCACCAGGTTCCGGATCTCCAGCTCGTCGGCCACCAGCTGTACGGCCTTGTCGTCGTCCATGGCTTCCCCTCTCGGTTCTGAACCGTCGGCTCCGTGTCGACCATAGCCATGGACATCACCAGGGAGCCGGCCAGATCCGGCCCTCACCACCAGCTGGCCGGCGGACCCGCCTTGGGCCCCGGGCCATCGGGACCGTATACTGACAAACGAGTATCGTCGCCCCGCACACCGGCGGGCGCCGGAGGACATTGGGGGTTCACGATGGGCAAGCTCGACGGGAAAGTGGCGTTCATCTCGGGTGCCGCCCGAGGGCAGGGTCGCTCCCATGCCGTGCGGCTGGCCCAAGAGGGCGCCGACATCATCGCCTTCGACATCTGTGAGGACATCCCGTCGATTGCCGTCCTCTACCCGTTGGCCACGCCGGAGGACCTCCAGGAGACCGTCCGCCTGGTGGAGGAGGCCGGGGGCAAGATCGTGGCCCGCAAGGCCGACGTCCGCGACTTCGCCGGCGTGAGTGCCGTACTCAACGAGGGCCTCGAGATGTTCGGCCATGTCGACATCGTGCTGGCCAACGCCGGGATCATCAACCTGATGCAGTCCTGGGACTATCCCGAGCAGACCTGGCGGGACATCATCGACGTCAACCTGACCGGAGTGTGGAACACGGTCCGGGCCGCCATCCCCCCCATGATCGAACGCAACCAGGGCGGCTCGATCGTGATCACCAGTTCGACGGCCGGCCTCCGGGGCTTCTCCCACACCTCCCCCTACTCGGCGGCCAAGCACGGTGTGGTCGGGCTCATGCAGTCCCTGACCAACGAGCTGGCCCCCCATTGGATCCGGGTGAACACGGTCCACCCGACCAGCGCCGACACTCCGATGCTGCAGAACCCGAACACCTACAAGCTGTTCATGCCGGACAAGGAGAATCCCGGCCGGGATGACCTGGCCGAGAACATGTTCGGCCACAGCCCGCTGCCCATTTCCTGGGTCGACGCCAAGGACGTCTCGGCCGCCATCCTCTTCCTCGTCTCCGACGAGGCCCGGTACATCACCGGGGTGTCGCTCCCCGTCGACGCCGGCGCCTTCGTCAAGTAGGCCATACCGCCCGGTCCTCGTGGGCTGGGCGCGGGCGGGGTTCAGCCCCTGACCAGCGGGATCACCTCGGCACCGAAGGCGGCGATCTGGTCGACCAGCTCATCGGCGCCCCGGCATCGGAAGCGAACCGACAGATGGGTGACCCCGGGCAGCACCCACTCCATGATGGCCCCGGCCAGCTCCTCGGGACCACCGGCCACGGCGTTGTCGCCGATGTCCCAGTTGGGGGTGCCCACGTACAGCGGCTTGGCCACGCCGCCGATGTCGAAGCGGCCGGTCCGGCCGGCCTGCTCCCGGGCCGCGGTGAGGGTGTCGATGGCCCAGGCCATGCCCCGTTCCGGTGGTCCCTGGGGCAGCCAGCCGTCGCCCCGGGTGGCGGCCCGGCGCAGGGCGGGGGCCGAGGAGCCACCCACCCAGATGGGCAGGTGGGCTTGGACCGGACGGGGCGACTGGCCCACGTCGTGCACGGCGAAGTGCGGCGTGTCGATCTCGGGCCACTCGTCGTCAAAGGCGGCCCGAATCACGTCGATGGACTCGTCGGTGAGCAAGCCGCGCTGCTCGAAGGGGACGCCCAGGACGTCGAACTCGCCGTGGGCGTGCCCGGCCCCTACCCCCAGAATGGCCCGGCCGCCCGACAGGTGATCGAGGGTCATGAACGACTTGGCTGTGACCAACGGATGCCGGTAGGCGACGATGAACACGTGGGACAGAAGGCGGACCCGGGTAGTCAGCGCGGCCAGCCAGCCCAGAGTGGCCACCGTGTCGTACCACGCCGTCTGCATCCGCTCCACCTGGTCCCGCGGGACAGCGACGTGGTCGCACACCCCCACGTAGGAGAACCCGGCAGCGTCACAGGCCTGGGCGATCTGGGCCAGCTCCTTGGCCCCGGCGGCGTCCTCCCAGGGATCGCACTGCAACCGGGAGCGGGCCTGGATGGGCAGCTGCATGCCGAAATCAACGTTCGAAGCCGGGTTCGTGATCATGGGCCCGACGCTACACAGTGGCGGTTGGCCAAACCTGACAGTAGCGTTCAACGTACGACGCCGCGGGACCACCCAGTGACCCGCGCACTCAGCATTGGAGGTCCGTCATCCTCGACTACCTGATCAAGAACGGAACCGTGGTGGACGGCACCGGGGCCCCTCCCCGGCAGGCCGACGTGGGCATTCAGGGCGACCGCATCGTGGCCATCGGCCAGGTGGACGAAGCGGCCACCGAGACCATCGATGCCACCGGACAGATCGTGACGCCGGGTTTCGTCGACCCGCACACCCACTACGACGCCCAGCTGTACTGGGACGGACACGCTACGCCATCGAGTAACCACGGCGTGACCTCGGTGATCGGCGGCAACTGCGGGTTCACCCTGGCGCCGCTGAAGGAGGCCGACGCCGACTTCACCCGCAGGATGATGGCCCAGGTCGAGGGCATGCCATTGAAGGCCCTGGAGCAGGGAGTGGAGTGGGGATGGGAGACCTTTGGTGAGTTCCTCGACGGGCTGGAGGGCCGCATCGGGGTCAACGCCGGGTTCCTGGTCGGCCACTGTGCGCTGCGCCGCTACGTCCTGGGCGACGAGGCCGGTGAGCGGGAGGCCACCCCCGAGGAGGTCAACACGCTGATCACCTTGCTGCGCGACTCACTGGATGCCGGGGGCCTGGGCCTGTCCACCACCCGGTCGTCCACCCATATCGACGGCGACGCCAAGCCGGTTCCCAGCCGCGCCGCCTCCGAGGAGGAGCTGCTGGCCCTGTGCCGCGAGGTGAGCGAGCATTCCGGCACCACCCTCGAGGCCATCGTCGAGGGCTGCCTCAAGGGCTTCAGCGATCAGGAGACCGAATTGCTGGCCCAGATGAGCGCCCAGGCCAATAGGCCGCTCAACTGGAACGTGTTGACCGCCTCGGCCCGATCGGCCGAGCGCACCGAGCACCAGCTGTCGCCCTCCAGGCGGGCCCGGGAGATCGGCGGGCGGGTGGTGGCCCTGACCATGCCCATCTTCGCCGACCAGAACATGAGCCTGGCCACGTTCTGCGCACTGTGGCTCATTCCCGGCTGGCACGCCATCCTGTCCCTCCCGCCCAAGGAGAAGGCGGCCAAGCTGAACGACCCCGCGGTACGCGAGGAGATGCAGCTGGCGGCCAAGGGCACCGCCTTCGAACGGCTGGCCGACTTCTCGAACTACCGCATCGGCGACACCATCGCGCCACAGAACAAGGAGTACGAGGGGCGCCTGGTGGTCGACATCGCCAAGGAGCGTGGGGCCGACCCGTCCGACATGCTGCTCGAGATAGCCGAGGCCGACGACTTCGCAACCGTGCTGTGGCCATTGCCGGTGGGCGACACCGACGTCGACTGGGCTGCTCGCCGCGACCTGTGGGAGGACGACGACGTGATGCTGGGGGGTTCCGACGCCGGTGCCCACCTCGACCGGATGCTCGGATCGCCCTACCCCACCCGTTTTCTGGCTGACACGTTGCGGGGCCGGAAGCTGGTGTCGCTCGAGCGTGCCGTCCAGCTCATCACCGAGGTGCCGGCCCAGCTGTTCGGCCTCCGGGACCGGGGTCAGCTCCGGGAAGGGGCCTACGCCGACGTGGTCATCTTCGACCCCGAGACAATCAACGCCGGTCCCGCTCGCCGGGTCTACGACCTGCCCGGCGACAGCCTGCGCCTCATCGCCTCGTCATCGGGGGTCACATCCGTGTTCGTGAACGGTACGCCGTCCATCGCCGACGGCGAGCCGACCGGGGCCCTCACGGGCACCGTGCTGCGGTCCGGACGGAACACCGACACGGTGGCCACCCACTAGGGATTTGCCGATCTGAGTACTGGAGGCCGGTAGGCGCCGAGTACCGGAGTACCGGAGTCCCGGTGCCCACTGCCTACCGCTGAATGCTCACAGCTTGGCCGCGGCCGCCTCGCGCATGCGGGTGGTGCGGTGCACCGGATCGGTGTCGATCTTGGGAATGACGTGCTCGCCCATGAGCCGCACCATCTCCAAGGACTCCTCCTTGGTGGCCGTGCCGATCCCGAAGGACAGTTGGTCGGCGCCCGCTGCCTCCCATCGCTGGCACTGCTCGAGGGCATGGTCGGGATCACCGACAATGGTGCCCGCGGCTTTGAGATACGGAATCTGCTCGGCGGTCACGTCGGGGATGAGCTCGGGCCACACCGGGACCTCGGGTGGGTGGGGGAAGGTGTCGTGATAGCGGAAGACGTTGCTCTGCAGGTACGTCATGTGCGAGTCGAGCATCGACTTCTCCGCCAACTTGCTGTCCTCGTTGACGAAGGCGGCCGTGGTCACCATGATGTTGTCGTTGATGAAGGCGCCGACGGGGTCGGCGTTGCCGATGTCGGCCTTGTAGGCCTCCATCACCGGGCCCAACTCGTCGAAGGAGCCGACGGAGAAGCCCAGTACGCCGAGTCCTCGCTGGGCAGCCATGGCGTAGCTCGAGGTGTTGCCCGCCGCGTACCACATGGCCGGGTGCAGCTTGCCGTAGGGCTTGGGCAGGATCTTGCGGGGGGGCAGCGACCAGAACTTGCCGTCGTAGCCCTCGTAGGTGTCCTGCAGCCACATCTTGGGGAAC
>DASZLD010000238.1:0-6575 GCA_035552655.1 Acidimicrobiales bacterium | reverse complement strand
CGTTCCCTCCGGGTCGCCGAACGAGCCGCGATGTCCACCGGCTTCGATCCCTTGGAGCGCCAGTCCGTCCGCTCCCGCCTCTGCCGCCAGTGCCGCCTCCGTGGGCGTGGTCACCGTCACCACCACCATGGATCCCACCCGGTGCAGCGCGCCGATCTCGTCTCCCGTCGGGCACCCGAAGGTGAAGCTGACCACGGGCACCGGATCCGTCCGCAACACATCGAGCTTGGCCGCCCAATCGTCGTCATCCCACACCGCTTCGCCGATGTCGACGTGCAGCCGGGTTGCTTCCGGCTCCAGCCCGGACAGATAGGCAGCCACGGCGTCGGCGTCGGCCACCGAGGGACGGGGCACGAAGACGTTCAGGCCGAAGGGCTGGGAGGTGAGTCGCCTGGCTTCGGCGATTTCCACATGCATCTGCTGTGCCGTCTTGTACCCGGCGGCCAGGAAGCCGAAGCCGCCCGCCTCACTCACCGCCGCAGCCAGCTCCGGGCGGCTACCGCCCCCGGCCATGGGGGCCTGGACGATGGGGACCTGCATCAGGTCGGCGAAACAGTTCAGCGCCGTATCTCCTAGGACAGGGGCCGGCCGACGATGCAGGCCATGGTGCTCATGATCGCGCCGCCGGCGGGATGACGATGGCCGAGGGTTGCCCACCGAGCCTCACCGCCTTGCCCTTGTGGCCGGTGGTCACGTTGATGGGGAGGACCGTTCCGTTGTCGGTGCAGACCCAGGCCACCGCACCGCGGTTGGCCAAGGCCACTGCGGTGGCGCCCACTCCGACCTCGAGGGGCGCCCCGGCCTGCATGGTGGTCAGGTCGATGGGTGTGAGGGCGTTGCCGCCACTCACGTAGGCGGTCTGGGTCCGCCCTTGGATGGCGATCCCGGTGGCATTGCCGTCCACGGCGATGGCCGGGGATGCCGTCAGGGACGACAGGACGATGGGGGTGACGGCACTGGTTTGGAAGTCGGCCACCAGCGCCGTTTGGCTGTCGGGTGTCACGGCCACGGCCGCCGGTTGGGAGCCGGCCGGGATGGGCGCGCCGGCGTGGAGGGCGGGTAGCGAGATGGGAGTCACCGTGTTGTCGCCGAAGTTGGCCACCAGCGCCACCGACCCGTTGGGAGCGATGGCGATGGCTGTCGGTTGGACTCCGACGGGGATGGGGGTCCCCGGGTGCAGCGAGGGCAGGGAGATCGGCGTCACCGTGTTGTCGCCCAAGTTGGCCACCAGGGCCAGTTTGCCGTTGGGAGCCACGGCCACGGCATCCGGCTCCAGCCCGACGGTGGCCGAAGCGATGGCACTCCGGCTCGATGTGTCGAGCATGGTCACCTTGTCCTGCCCCTCGTCGGTGACCAGGACCCGGGTGCCGTCGGGGGAGGCGGCCAGGGCCGAGGGCAGCGTCCCGGTGGTGACATGAGGGAGCGAGGTCCCAGTCGCCGTGTCCACGATGGCCACGGTGGCTCCGGGATCGGCTCGGTTGGCCAGATTGGCCACATAGGCGATGGATCCAGTTTGCTCGGCCGCCGAGGCCCCCGAGGTGCATCCGGCCAGGACGCCGACGGTCGCCAGGACCAGGAGGGGGAGGGCCCAGGCACGGGGCGATAGGCGGGTCCGGGTAGCAGGCACCGGGAGATCGTAGGCGCGGTGGCGAGACCCGGGGCCGGCGGGGCGATCTATCCGCGGGCGCACGAGGCGCCGAGCTCACGATCGGCGCCTCGCCAACCAGGCAGCTCGGTCCGGGGGAAGAAGTCGCCGGTCATGGTGTCCTGGTCGTAGCGAACAGGAGCGGGCCTGCCCTCGGCCAGCTCGCTCACGGCAGCCACCAGCCCGTCGATCTCGTGGCCCGACGTCCCGAGCCCGGCACTGGCCCGGACGGCACCGGGCATGGTCCGGTGATCGCCATGGAGCACCTGGTCCCGATAGGCGTGCACCGCGTCGCCGCCCAATCCGAGCAACCGGATGAGATAGGGATGGGCGCAGAAGCAGCCGTGACGGACGGCGATGCCCCACTCGGCGCTGAGGCGGGCCGCCACCAGCGCGTGGTGCATCCCCTCCACGGTGAAAGCGGCCACGGCCAGGGTGGCCTCGCCGCTGGCAGGATCGGGCCCGAGGAGGGTGACCCCGGGGATGCCCGAGAGGCCCCGTCGCAGTCGGAGCCCGAGTGCAGTCTCGTGCTCGATGATCCTGTCCCAGCCGATGGCCCCGAGCTCGTCGATGGCCCCGTGGAGGGCCACCGCTCCCACCACGTTGGGCGAACCAGCCTCCTCGCGGTCGGGGGGTGCGGTCCACACCACCTCGTCCAGGTCGACCAGGTCCACGGCGCCGCCCCCGGCCAGGAAGGGGTCGCCGTCGGCAAAGGTCGAGCGCCGACCGACCAGTGCACCCGACCCGAACGGGGCGTAGAGCTTGTGTCCGGAAAAGGCCAGGTAGTCGGCGGCCGCCGGCAGCGGTCGATGGGGGGCCAACTGCGCCGCGTCGAGGGCCACGGGAATCCCCCGCTCATGGGCGGCGTCGATGATGGCGTCGACGGGCGGGAGCCAACCGGTGACATTCGACGCCGCGGTGATGGCCAGGAGCGAGGGATGTCGACCGGTATCGAGCGCAGTGGTCACGTCTTCCACCGTGAAGGTGCCGGCCGGTCCGCACTCGACGTAGCGGCGCTCCGCCACCCGGCCCCAGGGCAATAGGTTGGCGTGGTGCTCCACCACCGTCGTCACCACCACGTCGTCCGGTGCGAAACGCAGTCGGTAGGCCAGCTGGTTGATGGCCTCGGTGGTGTTCCGGCACAGCACGGCCACGTCGTCGCCCTCGGGCTCCCGCCCGGCGAATCGGAGCACGGCCAGCCGGGCCTCCTCGTAGGCAGCCGTAGCCCGGCGGGACCGGAAGCCCGCCCCCCGGTGCACGCTCGAATACCAGGGAAGGAACTGGGATACGCGCTCGGCTGCGGCCGGGAGGGCCTGGGTGGACGCGGCCTGGTCGAGCTCGATGGCGGGCCGGTCGACCCCGTCGAGGCAGGGCACCAGCTCGCCCGTTCCGATCAAGGTGGCCAGCGGGGCCAGCGCGTCGGCCAGGTGGGCAGAGGGTGCCGCCGAGGGTGGATCCACGGGCCCACCCTACGGGTGGGGCAGTGGCCTCCGGGTACGATCGGCATCATGGAGACAGAGACCGGAACCGATAGCACCGCCGGCGCCGGCACGGAGAACCGCCCCGCGGTGGGGCCCGCCGGGGTTGTCATTGACCATGCCGCCATCAGCCCCGCTCCCGTGGAGCCGGCCGACGTGGACTCGATCGAGGCCCTGCTCGACCAGGTGGACGGTGCGCTGGCCCGGCTCGACGACGGCAGCTACGGGCGTTGTGAGAGCTGCGGCACGATCATTGCCGACGCCCGGCTGGCCGAGACGCCGACCGCACGCACGTGCTTCGGGTGCGCGGCGCCGGTGGGCGGCTGACCAACCCGGCGTACTTGGCCGCTCCCTCGATGGCGTCCCCGACCGGTGGGGCGTGTCCGGCTATCCCCGGGACGGCGATCACGCCGTTCGCAGCGACCGGCAGCGAGCTTGCAGGAAGCGACGCTCGGTCTCGTTCTCGGTTCGGGAGATGGCAGCCTCGTACGCCGCTGCCGCCTCGTTCGGACGTCCGAGACGTCGCAGCAGATCGGCGCGAACGGCATGGAACAGGTAGTAGCGGTCGAGCTCGAGACCGTCGACCAGGGCCAGCGCCTCAGCCGGACCGTCGAGCTCGGCCACGGCCACCGCTCGGTGGAGGGACACGACGGGGCTCGGGTCGAACACCAGCAGCTGGTCGTAGAGCCGGACGACCTGGCTCCAGTCGGTTCCCAACGCACTTGGCGCATCACTGTGCACGGCGTTGATGGCCGCCTGGATCTGATAGCGACCGGGTTGATTGCGCCGGAGGCAGCGCCGGACGATGTCCTGGCCCTCCTCGATGAGGCTCCGGTCCCAGCCACTGCGGTCCTGGTCGGCCAGTAGCACGAGGTCTCCGTCGGGGGACGTGCGCGTCGCCCGACGGGCGTGGATCAACAACATGAGGGCCAGCAGGCCCATGACCTCGGCCTCGTCCGGCATCAGCTCGGCCAGCAACCGCCCCAGGCGTACAGCCTCCGCGCACAGGTCCTCCCGGATGAGGAGGGAGCCGGAGCTCGCCGTGTACCCCTCGTTGAACACGAGATAGACCACGGCGAGCACCGAGCGGAGCCGATCGGGCAGGTCGGCTTCATCGGGTAGCCGGAAGGGGATTCCCGCGTCCCTGATCTTTCCTTTGGCCCGAACCAACCGCTGGGCCATGGTCGGTTCAGGCACCAGGAAGGTTCTGGCTATTTCGGCTGTGGTCAGCCCTCCGAGGAGCCTGAGGGTGAGCGCCACCCGGGCGCCCTGCCCCAGGGCAGGATGGCAGCAGGTGAAGATCAAGCGCAGGCGGTCATCAGGCACCGCACCCTCCTCTTCCGGCTCGGCCTGTCCCCCGCCGGCCAGTATCAACGCCTCTTGGGCAAATCGATCATGAGACGCCTGGCGTCGGAGTCGGTCGATGGCCCGGTGGCGAGCCGTGGTGATGATCCATCCCGACGGGCTGGGAGGCAGGCCGGTGGCCGGCCAACGGGTCGAGGCCACCTCGAACGCGTCCTGGACCGCTTCTTCGGCCAGATCGATGTCGCCGAAGGCACGGATCAACACGGCCACCACCCGCCCGTGCTCCTCTCGGAACACCGCTTCGATCTCCCGGCCCAGGACCAGCGGCACGGCCATCCCTAGACGACGTGCTTGCCGCTTTGAAACGGCCACACCTCGATCGGGAGCGTGGTCGCCTGGGCCAGCTTGGTGCCCCATCGAAGGGCGGCGTCCAGGTCCTCCGCGTTGATGATGGTCAGGCCGCCCAGGTGCTCTTTGCCCTCGATGTACGGCCCGTCGGTCGTGAGTGTCTCACCGTCTTGGACGCGCACCACCGTGGCCGTGCTGGAGGGAAAGAGCCCATCGGAGAAGACCCAGGCGTCGGCTTCTTTCAACTCCTGGTTCAGGACGGCCAGATCACGGTTGATCTGGTCCAGGTCCACCGAAGGGGGAGGCGTACCGTCGGGTTGGTACACGCTGAGCAGGTACTGCTTCATGTAACACTCCTCCTTGCCGGCCGGCAGGGTGCCGATCCGTCACCCTCTATACGAATGACATCCGACCAGATCGACACCGCGTAGCGAGAGGAGTGACAATTTCAGTGGGTTGGGGCACCTCTGACCCCGGGATCCCCCGATCACTTCGAAGGAAGGAACTTCGAAGCTAGGCGGCAGCATCCAGACGGGCCAAGCTTTCCATCGTCTTGACGCAGGCGCGGGCTGCTTCTGCTCCCTTGAGCGCAAAGTGTTCGGTGAAGAAGGCCGAGTGCGTCTCGTGCTCGTGGAACTGGTGCGGGGTCAGGACCACGGAGATCACGGGCACGTCCGTATCCAGTTGGACCTGCATGAGGCCACTGATGACCGCTTCGGCCACGAACTCGTGCCGATAGATGCCTCCGTCGACAACCAGCCCAGCCCCAACGACGGCTCCGTACCGCCCGCTCCGAGCGAGCCGACGAGCATGGAGGGGGATCTCAAAAGCCCCAGGAACGGTAAAGAAGTCGATCTGTTCTCTGCCAAAGCCGAGCGATGCGATCTCTGTCTCAAAACCGTCGCGACCACTGTCGACGATTTCGCTGTGCCACGACGACTGTACGAATGCGATCCGCGTGAGCTGCTCGGCCATTGGGTCAATCTCCTTCATGTCGCCGGTCCTGGACGGGAAGTACCCCAGGGCACTTGGGTGGAAATCTCCACCCGAACAATAGGTCCGACCAAACGTCGGGGCTGGGTCGTAACCCGCGCCAGGTCGCCGCCACCAGGTCTTCCCTGTCAGGAACTGCTGACGATGCGGTGTGGCCAGGACGGCCAACTGACCGAGGGTCTCGGGTCGTGCTTGACCAGACCCTGGAAATCTCGGGGGCCCGCCGCGGACCGAGTGCCCGGTCGGAACACTCAGCCGCAGGTCAGGCCGCTTAAAGCGAGACTGCTACTTCTTGGTCTCCCAGAAGATCCCGGCGATCTCGTCGATCTCATCGAGCAGGCGCTGGCCGACGGCAGCGTCGTTGCCCTTCTTGGCCTCGCCCGCCGTCTTGGTGGCCTTCCAGAACAGGTCGTGGAGCTGTGGGTACTTCTCGAGGTGCTCGGGCTTGAAGTAGTCGGTCCACAGCACCCAGAGGTGGTGCTTCACCAGATCGGCGCGCTCCTCCTTGATGAGGATGGCCCGAGTCTTGAAGTCAGCGTCGTCAGATCCGGCGAACTTGTCCATGATGCCCTTCACCGACTCGGCCTCGATGCGGGCCTGGGCCGGGTCGTAGACCCCACAGGGCAGGTCGCAGTGGGCGTGCCCCGTCACCGGTGCGGACAGTAGGTCGAGGGTGATGAGCAGGCGGTCGGCGATTCGCATGGGGGAAGGCTCCTTCTCGTTCTCTGGGGCAGAGTGGTTCAGATGCAATTCCGGCCCACCTTATCCAGGTTGCCCTGATGGCGGCCCGTCCCGACTCTCCTACC
>DASZLD010000237.1:0-3642 GCA_035552655.1 Acidimicrobiales bacterium | reverse complement strand
CGAAGACGCCGTCGCGGAGCTCGACCGTTCCTTCCCCGCAGATCTCGAGGACCAGGCGGCCGCTCCCTCGCAGGGCCTCCGTCCGACGGTGC
The DNA here is from genome assembly GCA_035552655.1 of Acidimicrobiales bacterium. Lineage (GTDB taxonomy): Bacteria > Actinomycetota > Acidimicrobiia > Acidimicrobiales > RAAP-2 > DASXMT01. The sequence continues at coordinate 3,550 of DASZLD010000237.1, read as the reverse complement.
TTGACGATGGCGTTGCGAAGTCGCATGGCATCATCCCGAATGGCTGCCGCTTCCTCGTACTGCTGGGCCGCCGCATAGGCCGCCACCTCCTGCATCAGCGGGGACAAGAGGGTTGTCGGGTCGGCGGCGATGTCGACCGATGACTCGATCCGTCCTCGCCGCGGCCGCCCCCTTCGCCGCCCGTCAGCCGAGGCACCCTCGGCCAGGCCGGCTAGAGCCACCGGCCGCGGCCGACGGGCCCGACCCTGCCGGTTATAGGGCGGGCTCCAGGCCCGGATCATGCGGCCTTCCATCACCGATGCGGTGAACGGTCCTGGGCAGACCCGATGGTGGATGGCATACAGCTGCCGCAAGAGGCGGCCGACCTTCGGCCGCCGGTCCCCGGTGAAGTACGAGCGCACCCGGGACTGGATGTCGGTGGCCTTGCCCACGTAGAGCACGTGCCCGGCCGCATCGGTGAACCAGTACACGCCGGGGCGGTGGGGGAGCCTGGTGGTGAGGCGCAGCTTGTCCGCCTGGGGATGACCGACCAGACGGGGGAGGTCGAGCAGCTCCTCGAGCCCGACGATGCCGTAGGAGCCGGCCCGCTCCAGCAGGGCATGGAGCAGGTCGCCGGTGGCCAGGACGTCGTTGAGGGCGCGGTGAGAGGGCTGGTTCTGCAGTCGGAGAACGGCAGCCAGCGTGCCCAGCTTGCAGTTGGGCACCATGTCCCGGACCAGGCGACGGGCCAGGGCCAATGTGTCCACGCTGGGGTTGGCGATCGGGTCCCGGCCGGTGGACACCAGAGCCTGGTTCAAGAACCCGAGGTCGAAGCGGATGTTGTGACCGACCACCACGGCTCCGCCCAGGAACTCCAGGAACGAGGGGAGCATGGCCCCGATCGGTGGGGCGTCGATCACCATGGCGTCGCTGATGCCGGTGAGCGCGGTGATGAAGGGCGGGATGCGCTCGTCCGGGCGGACCAGGGTCTGGTACGTGCCGATGCGCTCGCCGCCCCGGTAACGGGCCGCCGCCACTTCGGTCAACGAGGACGTGGCCGGGGAGCCGCCGGTGGTCTCCACGTCGACGACCACGAAGGTGACCTGGCTGAGCGGGGTGCCCAGATCCTCGAACGATGTCTGCACGGCCAGGGCCATGTCGGCATGGTAGCGAACGGGTGTTCGAATTCCGGGGACTGGCGTCGGGCACGACTATCAAGTCTTGGGATATCCATCCTTCGTCCTCGTCGATGGTTCGTCGGCCCGGATGGTCGGCGAGACGGTCGGCATCGGCTGGGATGACGTGCGGTCGATGCTCCAAACGGCCCACTCGTAGGCAAACACTTCATCTCGCCCACATTGGGATTGAAGGTCGGCCACGAGACCCGGGTCAACTGCACGCCGACCCGTCCGGAAGAACCGTCGCCCTCGCCAGGCCGATTACGGTAGGCGGCGTGATCAGAACGCGAGTGCAAGCCTCTGGCTTCAGCTTGGTGTCAAGCGAGTTGGGGGCACAGCGCCGACCTCTCCGTCGAATGTCACAACGCAGGCGTAGGGTCCCGATGATGTCGCACCGCTACCGCCTCTACCCCGAACCGGACCAGCAACCCGTTCTCGAACGGCACTGTGCCGATGCCCGGTATGTGTGGAACCTGGCCTTGGAGCAGGTCAACTTTGGTCGTGAGCAAAGAGACGGAAAGTGGCGGGACAAGAAGGGCCTGGGCCGTCGCCCTGGACCAGCCGCTCGCCAGCGCCATTTGGCCGAGGCCCGACAGGGCACCTGGCTCGCCGAAGGCTCTTCGTCGGTCCAACAACAGGCCCTGCGGGACTTCGACCAGGCGCTGGCCAACTGGCGGGGGAAGACCCATCGCCGTCCTCGGTGGCGCAAGAAGGGGAAAGACGAAGGGTTCTGTGTCCGAGATGTCACCGTGAGGCGCCTCAACCGACGCTGGGCCACGGTTGGCGTCCCCAAGATGGGCACGGTCCGGTTCCGCCTCTCGAGGCCCCTGCCGGCAAAGACGGGCATGGCAAGGGTCACCCTGGATTCATCGGGACGGTGGCACGTCAGCTTCGCCGCGGCCCAAGCAGCCGTGGTGCGCATACCCACGGGGTCGGCGGTCGGGATCGACCGGGGATTGGCTACGACCCTTGCCATCTCGAATGGCACCATGCTCCGAGCACCGACCAGTCCGAAGCTGGCGGCGAAGGTCGTCCGCCTCGACCAGCGCCTCTCCCGCCAACGGCGGGGCTCCAAACGCCGGGCGAAGACCGTCCGCCAGCGGGCCCGCACCCATGCCCGGATGGCCGACCGTCGCAGGGACTGGGTGGAAAAGACCACAACCCGTCTCGTTGTCGACCACGACGTCCTCGTCTTGGAGGACCTCAAGGTCAAGAACATGGTCCGCCGGCCCCAGCCCAAGGCGGATCCGGACAACCGAGGAGCGTTCCTCCGAAACGGGGCTTCGGCCAAGGCCGGGCTCAACCGCTCGATCCAGCGATCGTGCTGGTCGGCATTCGCTCGCCGCCTTCAGGACAAAGCCGAAGCGAGCGGTTCCATGGTCGTTTTCGTCGATCCTCGATATACCTCCCAGCAATGCCGGCGTTGTGGCCACATCGCAGAAGAGAACCGCCAGAGCCAAGCGGTCTTCTCCTGTGTCAACTGTGGCCATAGAAACCACGCCGACACCAACGCGGCGGAGAACATCGTGGCCCGGGGGCTTGCCTCCGCGCCGACCCCGGGACACGGGGCAAGGCCGGATAACCGGTCTGCCCGCGTAAGTCCGCCTTGTGCGGCCGCGGGAACCTCTGGGAAGGCCGCCGCGTGAATGCCCGGCCGGATCAGGAATCCCCGGGCTTTAGCCCTGGGGAGGATGTCAAGATCGACGCTTCGAATACCGAGACACCCGTCCGTTACCGGTGCTCAGCCTGTGGAAACCTCACCCGCTTCGATGTGGTGACCAGCCGTCGCACCAAGGCGTTTCACCACTACTCCGTAGGTGGCGAGCTCACCGTTGAGGAGGAGAACGTGCTGGACGAGCGGGTGGAGGAGGTGACATGCCGGTGGTGTGGCCATGGAAACGCGGTGGAGGTCGTGGAGACCGATCCCTCGACCGAGTAGGGCAACAACCCTCGGATCCAGGCCCGACTGACCAGTCTCAGGTCGGTACCCCTGGATCTTCGACCCGGGCTCCCGGACCCCCCAGGCCCGCCAGTGGCCTGGCGCTATCGGGGCTTCGGGTCATCCCCACCGGCGCGGTCTCGGCCGACAGGCCTGCCTACGATCTGGCCGGCGTCGATCCGTCCGGGCGTCCCATCGAGGTGGCCGTTCTGAGCCATCCCGCTCGGACCCTCCTGGCCTTCTTGGCCGTCGACTGCAATGGCTGCGAGCAGTTCTGGCAGGGGATCGGTGATCCCGCCACACTTCCTGCGCATTCGGATCTCGCCCGGGTCGTGGTCACCAAGGGGCCCGACGCAGTTTCATCCGCCGGAGTGGATGCCGCGGCAGCCGATGTCTCTGGCGTACCGGTCGTCATGAGCGACAACGCCTGGCTGGATTACCAGGTCCTCGCCTA
>DASZLD010000236.1:0-4578 GCA_035552655.1 Acidimicrobiales bacterium | reverse complement strand
GGTCCGGTCCGAGACAGCTTCCACACCTGGACGCGACCGAGGTTCTTGAGGTTCCGGGGCCGGAGGGCCTTGGAGACGAACTCCGTTTCCGTCCCGGTCGCTTCTTCGATCTCGGCTTCCAGGTGGGAGTGGAACTCATCCGACATGAGGACGGTACCGGGGTTGGCGATATTGACCACCCTGCTGGCCAGATTGACCACCGGGCCGTAGAAGTCACCGTCTTGGATGAGTACCGGCCCGATGGCCAGGCCCACCCGCACGTCGGAGAGCAGCTCGTCGTCGGCGTAGGCCTCCGACAGGCCGAGGCCGATCTCGGCCGCGGCGGTGGCTGACTCCACCACGAACATGACCTCGTCACCGATCATCTTGACCACGCGCCCACCCAGGCCGGTGACGGTATCGTAGGCCAGCTCCTCGAACCGGGAGACCACCGCGGCCAGCTGCGCCTCCTCGATGTGCTGGCTCAGAACGGTGTAGCCGACCATGTCGGCGAAGCCCACGGCCAGGGTGGGGCTGACACCCTCGACGGAGCCCCGGGTGCGGATGAGCATGGCCCGGCGGGTGGCCGCTTGGACGTGGCGACGCCAGGCGAACTCGAGCAGCCGGCCCATGGCGGGAAGGGACGTGCTGGCCAAACGGGCGAACTCGTCGGCGTCGATGACGCTGTCGCCGGTGGGCACGATGATCGGCGTGGTTCCCGGGGCCACCTCCGCATCGGCGATCCGCGCCATCGAGGAGCCGATCACCCGGGCCAGCTGGAGGGCCGTGTCCACGTCGGCGATGCCCAGTCCCACCATCACCTGGAAGAGCTCCACCGCTTCCACGTCCATCTCGGTGAAAGTCCGCTCGTCCTCAGGTACATCGATGAACCCGAGGGCCCGCCACAGTCGTCGGACCAGCTCCTCGGACATCCCGGTGCTCTCGGCCAGCTCGCGCTGGGTCATCCGCCGCTCGGCCGGGATGAGTAACCGGTCGACGACCAGGAGGTCGACTACGTCGTCGGCGACCGCCTCGTCGATCTCCTCGTCGCTGGTGCCGAGATCCAACAACACGGACCGCACCCGGGCCAGGGCCTGTTCTCGCCGCTCGGCTTCGGTGGCCGGCGGGGCGTCGGCCGGGTCGCTCGCCTCCCAGGCCAGTCCGGCGCGGTCGGGGATCGACCAGTCGATACTCATACCTGGTCGATGCTCCCGGCGCTCCCGGTGCTCCCGCTCGGCCCGGTGGACCGGGTACGCCCGGTGCTCTGTGACCACGAGGACGGGAATTCCTTGGCCGCGGGACGGTGCATGAGCTGGGCGATGGCCTCAGCGGGGCTGCGAAGCCCGTCGAGCAGATCGGCCACCTGGGCGACGATCGGCATCTCCACATCGTATGAGGCGGCCAGGTCGACCATGGGACGGGCCGTCTTCACCCCTTCTGCCACCATGTGCATATCGGCGATGATCTCGTCCAGGGACCGCCCCCGACCCAGTGCCTCGCCCAGCGTGCGATTGCGGCTCTTGGGGCTTGTGCACGTGGCCACCAGATCGCCCACGCCGGCCAGCCCTCCGAACGTCGTCACCGCACCGCCCAGCTCGATACCCAGACGGGCCATCTCGGCCAAGCCCCGGGTGATGAGAGCGGCGCGGGTGTTGTCGCCGAACCCGAGACCGTCGGAGATGCCCGCCGCGATGGCCAGCACGTTCTTCAGGGCGCCGGCGATCTCACAGCCGACCACGTCGATGTTGGTGTACACCCGGAAGTGCGGGGAGATGAGCAGCCCCTGAATCCATTCGCTCAGGCGTTGGTCGGCCAGGGCCACCACACTGGCCGTGGGTTGGCCGCCAATGACCTCGGAGGCGAGATTGGGACCGGTGAGCACACCGGCCGGGCTCTCGGGCAGCAGCTCGGCCACCACCTGGGTCATCCGCCGTTGACTTCCCTGCTCAAGTCCCTTGGTCAGGCTGATCACCGGTGTTCCGGCGGTGACCGACGGGGCCAGGTCGGCCAGCACGGCGCGAAAACCGTGGGACGGAACAGCCATGATCACCAGTTCGGCACCGTCAGCCGCTCGGTCCAGGTCGGCGGTGGCCTCCAGACCGTCGGGCAGCGTGATGTCAGGGAGGTAGCCCTGGTTGCAACGATCGGTGCGAAGCGATTCAGCCAGTTCCGGGCTCCGGGCCCACAGAATGGTGGGGGTATTCGATGACACCAGCGACGCCACCGTGGTCCCCCATGAGCCTGCGCCAATGACGGCAACTCTCCCGGCCACAAAGTCCAGACTAAAGCCTCAAACGCTGCTCTGGGACCTGGCCCGCTGGTCCCGAACCAAATTCGGCGGTCAAATGGACACCGGCGGCAGGCGCCGTACACTGACCAGGTGGCCGGTCCCGGCATCCGATCGCTCCATCTGAGCCCGCCCCTGCAGCTCGATACACAGTCGGCAGTGTTGGTTCCGGTGAAGGCGTTCGATCAGGCAAAGCGTCGGCTGGACGCTGCCCTCGGCGCGGACGAACGGGCGCTGTTGGCCCGGGCCATGGCCGAACAGGTCCTGTGGGCCGCCCGTCCCCTCCCGGTCGCCGTCGTGTGCGACGACACCGACGTGGCCGACTGGGCGCGGGGACTGGGGGCGCTGGTCATCTGGGAACCGGGGCGTGGCCTGAACGGAGCGGTCGAAGACGGAGTGGACCGGCTGCGGTCGGCCGGGGTGGCTCAGGTCATCGTCGCTCATGCCGACCTCCCCCGGGCCAGCGGGCTGGAGCTGGTCGGACGGGCCCCGGGCATCACCCTGGTCCCCGATCGGTTCGGCAATGGAACCAACGTCATCGCCGTTCCCTCCGATGCCGGCTTCCGCTTCTCGTACGGTCCCGGATCGTTCGCCCGGCACCGGGCCGAGGTCGATCGCATCGGGTTGCCCCTGCACGTGCTGGACCAACCCGACTTGGCCTGGGACGTCGACGAGCCCGCCGACGTGGTCCCCGTCCGCGGCAGCCGCTGAGCCGGACCGAGCTCTACGCAACCGTGGTCGCATCGTCATCGGAGACAAGTTGGTCGGGCCCGAGTGGCCTTCCGGTTGGGGACCTGCCCGTCGAGGGGCCGCCGTCGACCGATCTGGCCATACCCGACAGCGCGCTGGCCATTGGCGCCCATCCCGATGACATCGAATTCGGGTGCGCGGCCACACTGGCCAAGTGGGCCCGGGCCGGCTGTCGGGTGCACCACCTGGTGCTGACCGACGGCTCAAAGGGGTCCTGGGACCCCGACCGCCAGCTGTCCGACCTGGCGGCCGAACGACGAGCCGAGTGCCTGGCCGCCGCCGACATCATCGATGGCGCTGCCGGGCCGGGAGCAGGAGCGGGAGCGGGTCGAGACGACCGGGTCATCTTCCTCGACCGGGTCGACGGGGAGCTGGAGGCCGGAACCGACGAGCGTCGGGCCGTGTGCCGGATCATCCGAGCGGTTCGACCGTCGGTCATACTGGGCCACGATCCCTGGCGGCGCTACCGCTTGCATCCCGACCATCGCGCCGCCGGGTTCCTCACCATCGACGCGCTGGTGGCGGCGCGGGATCCACACTTCTTCCCCGAGCTCGGCCTCTCCCCCCACCGTCTCGACGCCTTGCTGCTGTGGGAGCCAGATCAGCCAAACCACGTCGAGGACGTCGGCGGCTTCGAGAAGGACAAGATCCAAGCGCTGCTCTGCCACCTGAGTCAACAAAAAAGCACCATGGGCATCGACCCCACCGGCGCCCGGGACGCGGAGGCCGAAGTATTCGCCACTCGGGTCCGCCACCAGCTCAGAGCGCACGGCGCCGTTGCCTCGGTGCCCGTGGGAGAGGCCTTCCATCTCATGACCGATCTTTGAGCTCATGACCGATCTTTGAGGGCTTGCTGACCGTTCCGCACATCTGACCGACATCGGACCGAGCACCACGTGGGTTACAGCGCGACAACGGGGACCCGCAGGTCCCCGTTGTCCTATCTCTGAGCCTCCGTCCACCGGGCATGGCCACGGCGGGCGGAGTTGTCAGTAGCGCTGGCTACCGCCGCTTGGCCGCCCTGCGAGCCGGAGCGCGCTTGGTGGCCTTCTTGGCCGCAGTCTTGCGGGCCGGTGCCCGCTTGGCTGCCGTCTTGCGAGCGGGAGCCCGCTTGGTGGCCTTCTTGGCCGCCGTCTTACGAGCGGGAGCCCGCTTGGTGGCCTTCTTGGCTGCCGTCTTGCGCGCTGGTGCCCGCTTGGCCGTCGTCTTGCGAACGGCCTTCTTCACGGCCCTTTTGGCCGTCGTCTTCTTGGCACTGGCCTTTCTGACTGCCTTCTTGACCGCTTTCTTGGCCGTCGTCTTCTTGGCGGCCACCTTGCGGGCGGCGGTCTTTCGGGCCGGAGCCTTCTTAGCGGTGCTCTTGCGAGCGGCGGTCTTTCGGGCCGGAGCCTTCTTAGCGGCCGCCTTCTTCTTCGTTGCTTTCTTTACTGCCATGGGTGCTCCCTCCTTGGGATTCAACGCCGATTTGAACGTCGAACCGGTGGCGAACCGGACGCCCTTCGACGCCGGAATCGGTACCACTGCTCCGGTCCGTGGATTCCTTCCGATCCGTGCCGCACGAC
>DASZLD010000235.1:0-5106 GCA_035552655.1 Acidimicrobiales bacterium | reverse complement strand
TACGAGGCGGCCAAGGATGTGGCCGGAGTGGTGATCGAGCCGGCTACCGGGTGAGCCAAACCGTCGGAGGGCTACTCATGCAGGAGGGCTACTGAGGCGACAACGACCGGGTGCGGTCCCGATCCACTTCCAGCATTTCGGCCATCACCAGCCGTCCGTCGGCCGGAAGGTCGAGGGGAGCAGGCGCGGCGATCACCGGAAGGGTGCTGAGCCTGATGATGTGCTCTCGAACGCGGGAAGAGAACACCCGTCCGAGGCGGCGTTTCCGGTGCGTGCCCACGACGATGGCGTCGGCCGAGAAGTCCGCTGCCGCCGACACGATGTGTCGGGGAACGTGCCGATAGGGCGCCCGCCGTGCGCTGCCGCTGACGCGGATGCCTTCGGCTCGGAGCAGGCCCACCGCTCCGGTGAGCAGTTCGGTGGCTTCGGCGTTGGTCCGCAGGGGTACGCCCCGGCTCCCGACGGCATACTCGTTGACGTAGAGCACATGGACGACGGCACCACTGTGCTGGGCGATGGCGCTGGCGAAGCTGAGCGTGACATCCGAGGTCTCGGTGCCATCGATGGCCACTAGCAGTCGTTGGAACATGGAGCCTCAGCTTGTGAAACGAGCGGCCCGACGGATCGGGCCACGTGGTTTGTTTCCATCATGTTAACGCAGCTGAGCTGGTTTCCGGATGGTTTCTGTGGATAATGTCGTCGGCCAATACGCGCCGATCCCGGAAGGAGCAGGGACACTGACGACCGGCCCTGGCCGGTTCTGCTGTCCGTTGACATCCATGCCCACCTGTCTGATCGTGCAGCACGTCGCCCCCGAGTCGGCGTTCGCCATCGCCGAGGCGCTGTCGCGCGCCGAAGTGGAGATCGACACCCGGCGGGTGTTCGCCGGAGCCGAGGTTCCCCGGCGATGCCCGGACGTCGACGGGCTGGTGATCATGGGCGGTCCCATGTCGGCCCACTCCGATGAGGGGTTCCCGTCCCGGGAGACCGAGCTGCAGCTCATTGCCGATGCCGTCGACCGCGGCATCCCGACCCTCGGGGTCTGCCTGGGAGCACAACTGCTGGCCGTTGCGGCCGGTGGGTCGGTGTCCGCCGGAGCCTCGGGGCCCGAGATCGGTTGGGGTCCCGTCCAACTCCTGCCGGCATGTGCGGGGGACGGCCTCTTCGACGGTCTCCCGGACACGTTGACGGTGATGCACTGGCACGGGGACACGTTCTCGCTTCCACCCGGATCCGAGCGGCTCATCGGCAATGCGAACTATCCCAATCAAGGCTTTCGACTGGGTGACCGGGCCTGGGGGGTCCAGTTCCATCTCGAGGTCACCGAGGCGGCGGTCGACGAATTCATCACCGCTTTTGCGGCTGACGCCGCATCGGTCGACGGGGGAGCGGAGGCGATCCGGGCCGCCACCCCGAGGGCCGTCGCCGATCTGTCCAAGGCCCGCGACCGCGTCTGCCAATGCTTTGCCGGCCTGGTAGCCGCCCACGCCAGCCGGGACGATCCGATCCTCCTCTAACCCTCGCAGAGGACCTCGGGAGCATTGGCTGCCGCCTCTGTTTCCGGCGCGTTCGTCTTCTGTTTCCGCCGCGTGAACTGTGGCAAAAAGACTTGCCTATGAGGCAAACAGGGCGCAGAGTCAGCACATGGAGCTAGACGCAGTGCTCACATCCATCGCCCAGGGCCTTCGAGAGGAACGGATCCGCGCCGGGCTCACCCTGGAGCAGCTGGCCCTCCGGTCCGACCTCTCCATCGCCCATCTCTCCCGACTGGAATCGGGCGACCGCCAGCCGTCCATCGCTGCGCTGATCACCCTGTCCCGAGCGCTGGGCATCTCCATGAGCGCCCTGCTCGGTGAAGGGAAGGGGGGTTCGGCTCTGGCCGTCTATGACGATGACGAGCCGACACATGTGGCCAATGGCCTGGCCGTCTCGGCCTGTAGCGGCTTTCCGGGCTCCTCGACCCTGGAGGCGTTGCGCATCATCATCGAGACCGACCGCGTGCCCCCACCGTTCGCCCAGCACCGAGGCGAGGAGTGGATACACGTGGTCCGGGGGCGGCTGCGCCTCGAGTACGCCGACGAGACCCACTACGTGGAATGCGGGGCCTCCGCTCACTTCGACGCCGAACAGCCCCACCGACTGGGGGCCGAAGGCACCACCACCGAGGTGCTGGTGGTGGCGGTCGACGCCCCCCAGGATCTCCGCAATCGTCCGCTGTTCCCATCATCGAGCTCGGGCCACTAGGTCCGAACGGAGGTAGTGAGATGACCATGCTTTCCGATCTCGAAGGCACGGGAGAGAAATTCTCCCTCGACCAGCTCATGGAGATGCGCAGCCGCACTCGGCGGGCAGTGGGCATGATCGCCGACCAGGTGGAAGTGGGCATGGTCGAAGAGGACGCCAAGACCATGGCCAGAGACACGCTGGCGAGCATGGGCATGCGCCGAGGTTGGCACCACATCATCGTGCGCTTCGGGGCCAACACCACCAAGGACTTCATGGAGCGATCGGAGCCCGGGGTCGTCCTGGGCGCCGACGACATCTTCTTCGTGGACATCGGTCCCGTCTACGACGGCTGCGAGGGTGACGCCGGCGACACCTTCGTGGTCGGTGCCGATCCCGAGCACCACCGGGCCAAAGTCGAGGTGCGGACCATCTGGGACCAGGTGCGCGACCGATGGTTCACCGACGGCACCACCGGCCGTGAGCTCTACGACTACGCCATCGAGACGGCCGCGGCCTACGGGTGGAAGCTGAACCTCGACCTCTCCGGCCACCGGCTGTCCGACTACCCGCACTCGGCGCAATACGACGGATCGCTGGCCGACGTCGATTTCCGGCCCAATCCCAATCTCTGGGTGCTCGAGATTGCCATCATCCATCCCGATCGTCCTTTCGGAGCGTTCTACGAGGACCTGCTCCTCGAGGACCAGTCCTTTCCGCCGGAGGCACAGGCCCCTCCGCAGTCGTAGGTCGTCCGGGCGCCCGGTGGCGCTGACCCTTCCGTGAGCACATCCAAGCTGTCTCATCCGTGGTGGACCGTCCACAAGGAGAATTGACCGTGACCCTGACCCGAGACTCCTCGTCAGTATTGAAGGTGCAAAAGCAGGTAGGGCTCCGACGAAACGTGCTGGGGTTCCCGGCGCTGTTCGCCCAGTCGGTGGCGCTGATCTCGCCGACGATGACCGCGGTGCTCATCATTCCCTTGGCCTTTTCCAATGCGGGCGAAGGGACATGGCTGGCCTACGGGTTTGGCACGGTAATGCTGCTGTTCGTCGTCTTCTGCCTGAATCAGTTCGCCAAGCGCTCGTCGGTGGCGGGGACCATGTACGCCTACACGGGCCGGGGCTTGGGCCCCAAGGCCGGCGTGTTCTCGGGATGGACGCTCATCTGGTCCTATCTGTTCATCGCCGTAGCCGGCATGTGCGGGTTCGCGGTGTTCTGCCAACAGCTGCTGGACGCACTCGGCTACCACGGTTCGGTACCGCCGATCATCTTCTTCGCCATCAGTGCCCTGGCCGGGTGGTTCATCGCCTTCAAGGACATACGGGTCTCGTCCATCCTCACCCTGGTGCTCGAGGCCGCGTCGGTGGCCTGCATCCTGGCCTTGGCCGGCATCGTCTTGTTCAAGCACGGGCTGGTGGTGGACTCGGCCCAGACCCACCTGAAGGGGATTCAGGTCCATGGCATGGCTCTGGCCGTCGTGGCCTGCATCTTCTCCCTGGTTGGCTTCGAGAGCGCCACGGCCCTCAGCGGGGAGGCGAAGAACCCCAAGCGGACCGTACCCAAGGCGGTCATCTGGAGCCTCATTGCCACCGGAGTCTTCTTCGTCCTCATGAGCTACGTCGAGGTAGCTGGCACCCGGGGGTACCACACACCGTTGAGCGGGCTGGCCGCTCCGCTCAACACGTTGTCGGACATCTACGGAGTCAGCTGGTTCAAGATCCCGCTGTCCATCGGCGCCATGGTCAGCTTCTTCGGGCTTTCCCTCTCGTGTCTCAACGCCGGGTCCCGGATCATCTACCCGATGGCCCGCCACGGCATCTTCAGCCGGCACCTGGGCCGGGCTCACGCCACCAACCGGACCCCGCACATCGCCATCACCGTCTACATGATCGTGATCTTCGCCGTGCCTACGATCCTCGAGATCTTCACCAACCCGCTCACCACCTTCGGGGATGCCGGAACCCTCGCCGCCTTCGGGTTCCTGCTGGCCTACTTCTTGATCACCCTGGCCGCCCCGGTGTTCCTGAAGAAGATCGGTGAGCTTCGCCCCGGCCACGTGGTACTGGCGGTGGTAGCCGTGATCTGCCTCCTGGTCCCGACCATCGGGAGCTTCTACCCGCTGCCGCCGTACCCGGTCCGGATCTTCCCGTACCTCTTCCTGGCCTGGATGATGACGGGCGCAGTATGGCTCTACATCGTCAACCGGCGGCAGCCCGAGATCCTCCCGGCCATCGAGGCCGATCTCGAGCGCGGTCCCGAGCCTGAGGACGTGCTGATCGACATCCATGACTCAGTGGTCGAGGCGGAGCTGGCCATCGAGGGGTAAGAGGGGAGCGGCGCCCCGCTGGCGTGCTTGCCCCATGGTTCATACTCTGGGCACCTACCCACTGTGTGAGTCGTCGACCAGCAAGGACGCCATGAAAACCGTTTCACCCGAGATGGCCGGGATGCGACAGGAGCCGTCCTCATGAGCGGCACTGGTCAGGCCCTGGTGGTCGGGGGATCGTCGGGTATCGGAGCAGCGGTGGTCGAGGCCTACCGGGCGCAAGAAGTCCCTGTCCTGGTGTGGGACATCGCCGGGTCGCCCGACGTGCACTGTGACGTGAGCGACCCGAGCTCCGTTGACGATGCGCTGGAGGAGACCCTGGCCGAGGTGGGGGTGCCCAATCGGGTCACCATCACCGCGGGAGTGGGTCACAGCGGGATGCTGCTGGATGAATCGGTTGCGGCCTGGGACACGGTCATGGCCACCAACACCCGCGGTCCCTGGCTGGTCATGCGGGCCATGGCCAGAGCCATGATCGAGTCCTCGACGCCAGCATCGATCATCGCCACCTCGAGCGTCAGCGCCCACCTGGTCGATCGCAGCATGGGCCTCTA
>DASZLD010000234.1:0-4307 GCA_035552655.1 Acidimicrobiales bacterium | reverse complement strand
GGGGTTCGAGGACAGCACGCCGCCCGAGGCGTTCCAGGGGATGTCACCGTCGAGAGCGGTGGCTCCCGACTCGGTGAGCTTCCAGCCCTCACCCTGGTCGGCGAAGCCCAGGTTCTCCAACCACATGGGCTCGTACCAGGAAAAGGGCACGTAGACCTCGGCCATATCGATCTCCGCACGCGGATTGGTGATCCCGGCCTGGGCGAACACGTCGGCGGCACAGTCTTGGCCGGCCCGGGGGTTCACCTGGTCCCGTCCGGCGAACATGGTCGGCTCCGAGCGCATGGCCATGCCATGGACCCAGGCCGGCGGATAGGCCCCGTCGGTGACCCCGTCCTCGGCCGACAGGATGATGGCGGCGGCGCCGTCGGAGGACGGGCACGCCTCCAGGTAGTGCAGGGGGTCCCACAGCATCACCGAGTCCTGCACCGTCTTCAGGTCGATGTCGGGCAGGTGCAGGTGGGCGTAGGGGTTCTTCACCGCGTTGAGCCGGTCCTTGACCGCCACCATGCACCCGATGTGGTCAGGGGCGCCCGACCGCCGCATGTAAGCCCGGATGTGGGGAGCGAAGTAGCCGCCCGCTCCGGCCAGCAGCGGGGCGGCGAAGGGCTGGGGCACCGAGAGGGCCCACATGGCGTCGGAGTCGGACTGCTTCTCGTAGGCCACGGCCAGCACCCGCTTGTGGATGCCCGCGGTGATCAGGTGGGCGGCCACCAGGGTGGTCGAGCCACCCACCGAGCCGGCGGTATGCACCCGGAACATGGGCTTGCCCACCGCGCCCAGGGCGGGGGCCAGGTACAGCTCGGGCATCATGGCCCCCTCGAACATGTCGGGGGCCTTGCCGATCACCACGGCGTCGATGTCGCTCCACGTCAGCTGGGCGTCTTCCAGGGCCCGCTTGGCTGCCTCCCGGACCAGCCCGGCAATGGAGATGTCGTCCCGCTTGGCCTTATGCTTGGTCTGCCCCACCCCGATGACTGCGCAACGTTCTGACATCACTCACCCTCCAGGACGCAGACGAGGTTCTGCTGTAGGCATGGGCCCGACGTGGCGTGGGCCACGGCCCGATGCGCCGATCCCGACGAGATCCTCGCCGCCGCCTCACCGATGCGGATGAGGCCGGCCGACATCATCGGGTTGGCGGCCAGCGCGCCGCCCGACGGGTTGATGGACACGCCGTCACCCAGCCCCATGGCCTCGGCCAGGATCAGCTCCTGGTGGGCGTACGGTGCGTGCAGCTCGGCCACCTCGATCGGGCCGTCGCCCACCCCGGCCATCTCGGCCGCCTTGGTGGTCGAGGGCGAACGGGTCAGGTCGCGGGCACCGAGGGCGTGGGTCTCGATCCGGTGGTCGATGCCGGTGATCCAGGCCGGGTTCTCGATCCACTGCTGAGCCTTGTCCCCGGCGGCCAGCACGATGGCGGCGGCACCATCGGTGATGGGTGGCAGGGCATGCTTGCGCAACGGGGCCACGGCGTACTCCTCGGACAACAGGTCGTCGACCGACCGGTCGTAGGCCACCTGAGCCTTGGGATTGGACAAGGCCGACTTCCGGTTGCGGGCCGCCACCCCGGCCAGGTCGCTCTCGGTGGCCCGACCGGAGTCGATCAGCGCTCGGGCCTGGAGGGCGGCGATGCTCACCGGGTCCGGCCACAGGGGGGCCAGGTAGTAGGGATCCAGCTGGAGGGCCAGGATCTCGTTGAGGTCCCCCATGGACGAGCGCCCGAACGAGTAGACCAGGGCGGCGTCGATGTCGCCCTCTTGCAGACGAACCCAGGCCTCGTAGAGGGCAAAGGCGCCGTCCATCTCGACATGGCTCTCGCTCCGGGGCGGCCATACCCCGACGGCGTCGAGGGCGGCTACGAAGCTGAACGGGCCGCCGATGAGGTAGTCGGTCGAACCGGAACAGATGAAGTCGATGTCGTCCTTGGTGATGCCAATGTTGGCGAACACCTCGGCGATGACCGGCATCAACCCTTCCACCTCGTTGCGCTCCTCGTCCCGGCGCACGTTCTGGGACTGGGCGAACGAGGCGACGGCGACCGGCCGGCGGGCGGTGGCGGGACTCATAGATAATCCTTGTAAGTCTCGTAGTCGGCATCGGGCTCGCCCGTGGGCCGGAAGTACTTCACTGACGCCATCGACGGGGTCAGGTCCTCGGGCGCCACCCACACCGCCTCGATGCGTTGGCCCATGTGGACCTCATCGGTGGCCACCTCTTGGATCAGGCCCATGAACGAGATGTCGGCCCCGTCCAACAAGACCTGGGCACAGGTGTAGGGGATCTCGATGGACTGTCCGGCGAAGGGCACGTTGACTACGCAGAAGGTGGTGATGGTCCCGGTGTTGGGCAGCACCACGTCCTCGGTGCAGGGCACGCCGTCGGTGGGGCACGAACCCCGAGAGGGCACGTAGACCTTGCCGCACACCGAGCAGCGCTGGCCGATGAACTTCCCCTCGGCCAAGCCGCGGAGGTTGCGGGACTGGGCAACGCCCGGAGTGAACGAGTAGTCGAGGTGGATGGGTGTGGCCAGCGTGGTGACCGGTCCCCGATCGTCGGCCTCGGGCGACTTCGATGCGTCGGCCATCATGCCGCTCCGGCGTCGGGGACGAAGGCTTCGATGTCCAGGACGTGGCCGATCCGATCGGCATCGCTCTTCCAGCGGGGCACCACCCGGGCACCGGTGGACAGGGCCTCGGGGCTGCCGGCGTCCACGACGTGCAGCATGGAGGTGCCGGCCCCGTCCAGGCGGATGAGAGCGAAGGCAAAGGGGTGGTCGAGGGGGTGGTTCCGCAACGGTTCCGACACCCAGGACCAGGTCTCCACCACACCACCCGGTCCCACCTCGACCAGCTCACCGACATCGTCCCCAGTGATGGGGTCGTACTCGGTGGGCGGGACGATGACCGACCCGCCGGCTCCGGTGGCCCCCAGGATCTTCCCGTCCCGCAACCCGGTGAGAAAGGCGCCGATGACCGGCCCCACCGAGCGCGAATACGGGTAGTCGAGGACGTGATCTGCGTGCAGCACTTCGCCGTCGGGCATCCCTGACCTCCCCCTCATTCATCGCTGATCGTGGACGAAAAAGTAGAACACATTTCAGTTTTGGGCGCCAACCATGCCCAGGACCAGCCCTCTAGCGCCGGCTGAGCAACCGGCGGGCAGCAGCCCCGGCCTGTGCGCCGTAGGAGGGGCCGAACAAGGCGGCGTGCACCAAGAGCGGGTGCAGCTGATGGAGGGGCACCCGGTCCTGATGGCCGAGAGCCAGGGGCCATTCCTCGTTGTAGGCGTCGAGGATCCGGTCCAGATGGGGGCCCCGAACAGGGCGAGCATGGCCAGATCGGTTTCCCGGTGGCCGCCGTGGGCCGCCGGATCGACCAGCCACACCCGGTCCTCTGCCCCCCACATCAGGTTCCCGCTCCACAGATCTCCGTGGATTCGGGCTGGCTCCTCTTCCGGACCGGCGAGCTCGGCGATGCGCTCGATGACCTGTTCCACCGACTGACGGTCACCCTCGGCCATCGACCCGGCGTCGACGGCCAGCCGGAGGAAGGGAGCAATCCGGCGGGTGACATAAAAGGTGCCCCACCGATGCCCGGCTCCAGGCACCATCGGCCGGTTGTCGAGGGGCAACGGTCCGATGGCCCCGGCCCACGATGCGCCGAAACGCGGCGCGCCACTGCGATGGGTGCGAGCCAGCTGACGACCGAACCCCTCGGCCGCTCCGGCCGTCGGGCGACCCGGCTCGATCCACTGCAGTACCAACCGGGCCTCGGTGGATGCGACCACCCCGGGCACCGGGGCGCCGCCGTGTGCCGCTGCCTCGGACAGCCATCGCAGCCCGTTCGCCTCGGAGGTGAGGACCACGTCCCAACCGTCCGAACGGGCCCGCTTGCCGGCAGCCGACCGTTGCCCGCTACCTCCGGGAACGCTGCGCCGCTCCTTGGCGAACAACACGGTGCCGTCGGCCAAGGTGAGCCGGGCGGCGATGCACGTGTCCCCGCCGCCCACCGGAGCAATGCTCACCACGTCAAGCTGCGGCGACCCCGATCCTTGTTCCGACATGGACTCAGATCATGAGCGGGGGGTGATCGCCTCCACCGTGAACGACCAGGTTGCTTCCGGTGATGAACGTTGCCTGATCGGAGGCCAGGAAGAGACAGGCCTTGGCCACGTCGTCGGGGTTGCCCATGCGCCCCAGCGGGACGGTGGCCCGAATGGCGTCGAAGTAGGAGTCGCCGCCGAACTTCTCGTGGAGCTCCTCGGTCTCGAGGGCGCCGGCAGTCACGCAGTTGACCCGCACCTTG
>DASZLD010000233.1:0-3816 GCA_035552655.1 Acidimicrobiales bacterium | reverse complement strand
TTCTCTTTGATGTAGAGCACCTTGGACAGATCGGTCCCGGTCACCGTGGCGATGGGCACGGGCTTGTACGGGCTGTACTGCTTGTCGTTGATGGCCTGGTTGACCGTCGCTGTCGTTTCACCGAGTAGGGCAGCCAGGGTTCCGATCACCTCGGGGTGTTGCACCGCAGTGACCCGGGACAGGGTGATCTGCTCAGTGACGATGTTGTTGACCAGCGGCGTCCCCGACCGGTCCAGGATGTCCCCCCTGGTCGGCGGGATGCTCACCACCCGGATCTGGTTGGCCGACACCGCATGGACAGCAGCGGGGGCCTGGAGCACCTGGAGGGCCCACAGGCGCAGGCCCAACACGGCGAAGAGGGCGATGACCACCAGGCCGGTGATGCGCAGGCGCAGGCCAGGACGAGAGGCGGTGGAGTCGGGGGCGTCGAGCATGGAACCCACCGACACCCGGCTCTTGTGGATCCTCGGCTGCTTGGCCACCTTGCGGGGGCCGAACCGATCGCGTTCGGGCCGCAGGTACTGCTTGGACCCGGAAATGGGGTGGCGAAGGGAGCGTTTCACTGGCGCCCATCCTGGCGGCCCCGTCGGGGAAAGTGAGCGCGGCCCGCTATGGCGCAGGCCCGGCACAGCTCCGTCATCGGACGCTCCCCATGGGGCCGACCGACCCAGGCATGCCCTCGGCGGAGACCTGGGGCAGCGCCCACCCGACCAGGCGGACGGCGGGCACGGCGATGATGGCGTTGGCGATCGACACCACCAAGACGATGCCCACCACGTCCACATGCAGCATCTGGGGCTGGCCCAGGATCGATCCCACCGCCGCGTACGCCACCTCGTAGATCGCGCTGGCCCCGAGGGCGGCCAGCGGAGGCAGCCACCAGGCGGCCCGGTCCAGGGCCACGGTCGAGAGTCCGACCCCGAACCCGACCAGGCAGCCGATCAGCGCGGAGAGGCCGAAGGGTGTGGGCAGGAAGAGGTCGGCCACCAACCCGGCCCCGAAGCCCATGATCGCCCCCCGGGATGGTCCCCCGATGATCCCGGCGGCGATGGGGAGCACCACCATGATGTCGGGGTGGATCCCGGCGAAGTGGATGTCGAGCATCAACGTCTGCTGCACGGTGAGGAACAACAACACCACCACGATGACCTTGGCTGCGTCCCGGGCGGTCATGAACCCCCCGCAGCCGGGGTACCCGGCGTCTGTGGCCCCCAGATGAGGACGGAGACGTAGCTGAGGTGGGCCAGGTCGGCCACCGGCTCGAGGGCCACCGTCTCGTCGCTGGCCGAGTTGCCGTTCTTCACCGAGAGCTTCTGGGCCACGGGAAGCCCAGGGGGGAACTCCGCGTCCTGGAGCCCGCTGGTCACGAAGGCCGGCCCCGGAGGTATCGGCGTGTTGGCCGGGATGTCCTGGGCCATCAAAGGCTTGCCCGCCCCCTGACCCTGGAGGACGGCGTACTGACCGGGACCGTAGGCCACCCCCACCGTCGACTGCCCGTCGGTCAGCAGGCGTACCACCGACGTGGTCTTGTACGCCGCCACCACCTTGCCGATCAGTCCGCCGGTGGCCCCGCCCGATCCCATCACCGGCATGCCCAGGGTGACTCCCTCGTCGCGGCCCACGCCGATGTCGATGGTGGAGGCGAAGTTCGACGTGTTCGTGTCGATCACTTCCGTCTTGACCTGTTGCAGGTTCTTGACGGTGGTCAGACCGTTCAGGGCGCTCAGCGCCTGGAGCTGCTTGAGGGCCTTTGCCGCGTTGGCTTGCTCGAGCATCTGTTGTCGCAGGGCCCCGATCTCGGTCTGGAGCTTCTGGTTCTGCTGGCGGACCGAGCCGTAATGCACGCTCCCGGCCAAGAAGCTGCCGATCGGTCGGACGATGGCGTTCACCCCTGACTGGATGGGCGAGAAGGCGTCGGAGGCGACCGACTTCAGTCCGGAGGTGAAGCTGCCCAGGTCGCCCCGGGCATCAAGGGTGATGATGGTGATCGAGATGAGCACCAGGATCAGAAGCGTTGTTCTGGGGCGGCGGAGCCGCCGCGGCTTCGCCACGAGTTACGAGCGGCTCGGTCAGCGGGCTGACGACGTGATCAGTACTTGCTTCAGTGCTTCGAATTCCTCCAGGCACTGGCCACTGCCGATGGCGACGCAGTTCAACGGGTCGCGGGCCACCACGATGGGCATCCCCGTCTCCGATTGCAGCCGACTGTCCAGGCCATGCAGCAGCGCGCCGCCGCCGGTCAGGACGATGCCTTGTTCCATGATGTCGGCGGCCAGTTCCGGAGGTGTGCGGTCCAGGGTCACCTTCACCGCGTCGACGATGGCCGACACCGGCTCCTCGATGGCCTTGCGGATCTCCTGGGTGGAGATGACCACCGTCTTGGGTAGACCGGTCACCAGATCACGTCCCCGGATCTCGGCGTGCAGCTCCTCTTCGAGCTCGTAGGCCGAACCCAAGGCGATCTTGATCTCCTCGGCCGTACGCTCACCCAGAGCCAGGCTGTACTCCTTCTTCACGAAGGAGACGATGGCCTCGTCCAGCTCGTCGCCGCCGATGCGGATCGACTGGCTGGTCACGATCCCGCCCAGTGAGATGACGGCGACCTCGGTGGTTCCACCGCCGATGTCCACCACCATGTTCCCCGTCGGCTCGTGCACCGGTAGTCCGGCCCCGATGGCCGCGGCCATGGGCTCTTCGATGATGTAGGCCTTGCGGGCGCCGGCGTACTCGGCCGCCTCCATGACCGCCCGCTGCTCCACCCCGGTGATGCCCGAGGGGACGCAGATCACCATGCGCGGCTTGGCAAAGCGCCGCTGGTGTACCCGGTGGATGAAGTAGCGGAGCATCTTCTCGCAGATCTCGAAGTCGGCGATGACCCCGTCCTTCAGCGGCCGGATGGCCTGGATATGACTGGGGGTTCGGCCGATCATCCGCTTGGCCTCGGCTCCCACCGCCAGGGGCCGGCCGTCCTTCACGTTCACGGCCACCACCGACGGTTCGTTGAGGATGATGCCCCGGCCGCGTACGTACACCAAGGTGTTGGCGGTGCCGAGATCGACTGCCATATCTCGACCCAATAGAAAAAAGCGGTTGTCGGCCATCAGGGATGAACCCCTCCGTCGTGGTGCGGTCGGGTTGACGTTTCGGCCTGTGCTATCGCCCCGGATCCGCTGTTTCCGCGGGGCGCGCTACAGGACATCGTGGGGTCAAGGCTACGGGACGGAGCGGGTGTGCACAAGGCGCTCTACCTTAGGGGCCTCGAGGGCCCGATCGACCGGGGCCGTAGCCGGAGTCAGCCCAGGCCAGGGAAGAAGAGCTCGATCTCCCGGGCGGCCGACTCCGGGGAGTCGGATCCGTGGACCAGGTTCTCGCCCACTTCGAGGGCCAGGTCACCCCGGATGGTCCCCGGGGCGGCCTCGACGGGGTTGGTCGCCCCCATCAGGTTCCGGACCACGGCGAAGGTGTCGTCGGGGCCCTCGACCACCATGATGAGGGCGGGCGAGCGGGTGATGAAGGCCACCAGGCCGGTGTAGAACACCTTGCCCTCGTGCTCCTCGTAGTGGCGGCCGGCGACCTCGACCGGAATGCTGCGCAGTTCGGCCGCCACTAGGCGGAGTCCCTTGGCCTCGATGCGCCGGATGATCTCGCCCGACAGGCCTCGTTCGACGGCGTCAGGTTTGCAAATGACAAGTGTGCGTCCCACGAGGCGGGCAGGCTAGCCGACATCGGCCGGGTCATCCGACGACCGTCCCGTTTCACCACCGCCGCCTGGCCGCTGCGGTTCGGAGAGCTGCGGTTCGGAGACAGAGCGGTTCG
>DASZLD010000232.1:0-23364 GCA_035552655.1 Acidimicrobiales bacterium | reverse complement strand
CGGACTCTCGGTGGTGGACAACCTGCGCATGGCCGTGGGCCAAGAGAAGCGCAACGAACGCGCTTCGGCCATCGACGCGGCCATCGACCTCTTCCCCGTGCTCGGGGCCCGGCGCATGCAACGGGCCGGCTCCCTGTCCGGTGGCGAACAACAGATGTTGGCCCTGGCCCGAGCGCTCGCCATTCCTCCCCGGCTCATCATCGCCGACGAGATGTCGCTGGGCCTTGCCCCCTTGGTGGCTGAGACCGTGTTCCAGAGCCTGGATGTGGCCCGCAAGTCCGGCATCACCATCGTGCTCATCGAACAGTTCGTGCACCGGGCCCTCCAGCTGGCCGACCACTGCGTCATCCTCACCCGGGGCCAGGTCGGTTGGTCGGGAGCAGCGGCCGAGGCCCAACAAGAGGTGCTTGATCGCTATCTGGGCGAGGCCGACCAGGGGGCGATAGCCGCTTCCTAGCGCGGTCTACAGAAAGGCCGCCCGATGCTCCGACAACCACTGCCTCATGGACTGCCCTGTCGTTCGATTCGGCTTGGAGCAGGTTGACGGTTCAGTGCGTGATCACCGGCAGCCGCTCCCAGCCCCGCACCGTGGACGTGCGGGCTTGTTTTGCCCCGTCCCAGTCAACCTCCCACGACGGGAAGCGCTGCAAGACCTCATCCAGAGCGACCCTCCCCTCCATCCGGGCCAGGGCGGCACCGAGACAGAAGTGCAGTCCGTATCCGAAGGCGATGTGGTGGTCTATCTTGCGCGTGATGTCGAAGCGGTCGCCGTCGGGAAATTTCCGATCGTCGCGATTTCCGGACCCGTTCAATAACAGAATCGCACTTCCTGCGGGCACCACCTGCCCGTCGTGTTCGACGTCCTGGGTGACGTAGCGGGCTTGGACGGGTGATGGTGACTCGAAACGCAGGAGCTCCTCGATGGCGTTGGGCACCAGGCTCCGGTCCTGGGCCAGCATGCGCAACTGGTTGGGATGTTCGGCCAGCACCTTCCCCGTCCACCCGATCAGGCGGGTGGTGGTCTCATTGCCCGCGGCGGCCAGGAGGTTCACCACACCGAGGACCTCGGGGCGGCTCAGCCGGCGTATCGTGCCCGTCTCGTCCTCGAACTCGGCCTGAAGCAACTCGGTCATCAGATCGTCAGAGGGGTGCTTGGCCCGCCATTCGATGTACTCCTCGAATCCGGTGGCCTGCGCGTTGGCCTCGAAGGCGGACATGTCCGGCATGGTGTCGCCATCGTCGAGGCGAAGGCCCTCGTCGATGATGTCCCGGAGCGCCTCTTGGTCCTTTTCAGGGATACCGAGCAGCATGCCGATGGTCCGCATGGGCATCTGGGCACCGAGGTCGGCGATGAAGTCGAACGAGCCCGTTCCCACCAGCGGGTCCAAGCTCTGGGCGCAGAACTCGCGCACCTTGGGCTCGATGAGGTTCATCTTGCGGGGGGTGAACACCCGGGAGAGCAGTCCGCGGTGCATGTCGTGGCCGGGGGGATCCTCGAAGATGATCGAACCAGGCGGGATCTCCATGCCGCTCTTGATCACCTCGAGCACCGAGCCCTTGGCCGAACTGTAGGTCCGCCAGTCGATCAGGCCCCGCTCGACGTCGGCAAAGCGGCTTACGGCGTAGAAGTCGTAGCGCTCGTTGTAGTACAAGGGGCGATCGTCGCGGAGCCGCCTCCAGACCGGGTACGGATTGCTGTCGATCACGTAGTCGAACGGGTCGTAGTAGACGTCGGATTCAGTTGCTGTCATGTCACATCCCCTGGGTCGGTACGGGTCCATCGACTTGCACGGCAGAGCTGTCCTCAGAAGGGTCGCGGGTGAGGAGCGAAATGCACGTTGGTTAAGACAAAGAACAACATTCTCACACCATACCGCTGGCCGCCACTGGCAGGATCAGGTCGGTGATGCGACCAGTGGCGGTGCTCCTACAGCAACGGTACTCTCTTTCAGAAGCAAGATCATTCTCAGAACGAAACGAGGGAGTCCCGTGGCCACGCCACTGCTCGACAAGCCAGAAATCGTTGCTGTCAGCCACCTCGGTGAGACCCGCGCCTGGTCGACCACATGCCAGGCCGAGGGACCAGTGCGCACGAACGTGGGCGGTCACCTGGCCCGGCTCATGAACCCCGACCATTCCATCCTGCGGTGATGGTTGCCGCCCGCGTCGGCGGGCGGGTCAGCATCCCGTTGATGCTCGCCTCCTCGGCGGACCGGCTCGGAGAGAGCCCGGCGGTCATCGATGGTGAGACTCGGTTCAACTACGGCGAGTTGCTCGAGGAGGCCCGGCGGTTCGGTGCTGCCCTGGTGGCCTCCGGGATCGAGCCGCAGGATCGTGTGGCCATCTGGGCCTACAACAGCGCCCAGTGGGTGGTGGCCGTGCTCGGCATCTTCGAGGCCGGAGCGGTGCTGGTGCCCGTCAACACGCGCTACAAGGGCGTCGAAGCCGCCGACATCTTGTTGCGGAGCCGGGCTAAGGCCCTGATCACGGTGACCGACTTCCTCGGGGTCGACTACGTCACCATGCTCGCAGACACCGGGGTCGAGCTCGCCGACCTCGCCACCGTCGTCGCGGTCGGTCCGGCTTCGGAGGGCACCGAGTCGTGGGACGGGTTCACCGCTCGTGCCACTGACGGGGCCCGGGCCGAGGTCGAACGGCGCAGTGCGGCCCTTGGTGTCGACGATCCCTCCGACATCCTGTTCACCTCCGGGACGACAGGAGCGCCCAAGGGAGTCGTTCAGACCCACGGCCGCACGCTGTCCGTGGCCACCGACTGGGTGGCCATGACCGGACTGGTCCCCGGCGACCGGTACCTCATGGTGAACCCGTACTTCCACATGTTCGGGTTGAAGGCCGGGATCCTGGCTGCGGTATGCGCCGGGGCGACCATGTTGCCCGAGGCGGTGTTCGACGTCGATCGGGTGCTTTCGATGGTGGGGAAGGCGGGCGTGACCGTGCTGCCCGGTCCGCCCACGTTGTACCAGGGCATCCTGGACCATCCCGACCGGGACCGCTATGACCTGTCGACGCTGCGGGTGGCCGTGACCGGCGCCGCCGACATTCCCGTCGAGCTCATTCGTCGGCTCCACGACGAGCTTCCGTTCTCGACCATCGTCACCGGCTACGGGCTCACCGAAGGCGGCACCGCGGTGGCCACCTCGCCCGGTGACGACGTCGAGACCATCGCCAACACGGTGGGACGCCCTCGGCCCGGCTTCGAACTGCGGATCGTCGATGACCACGGCAACGACGTGGCCTCGGGGGCGGCTGGAGAGATCCTCCTCCGAGGGCGGAGCATCATGGCCGGGTATCTCGACGATCCCCAGGCCACCGCGGAGGCGTTCGCACCGGGCGGCTGGTTGCGCACCGGCGATCTCGGGATCGTCGACCCGACCGGCTGCCTGCGCATCGTGGGTCGCTCCAAGGACATGTTCATCGTCGGGGGTTTCAATGCCTACCCGGCCGAGATCGAGAACGGCATCCTGCGCCACCCCGAGGTCCAGCAGGTGGCGGTGATCGGTGTGCCCGACCGGCGTCTGGGCGAGGTGGGGATGGCCTTCGTGGTCACCGTTCCGGGCAGCTCGCTGGACGGGTCGGACCTCATCCAATGGTGTCGCGGGCAGATGGCCAACTTCAAGGTGCCCAGGGTGGTGGAGATCGTCGACGAGCTCCCACTCAATGCCACGGGCAAGGTCCTCAAGGACGTCCTCCGGGCGCGGGCGGCCCGGGATCGTCCCGGGATGCCGATGTGAGCGACAGTCCGTCCTTCGGCCTCTCGGCCCTGGCCGGCCTACGGGTCGTCGAGCTCGGGGTGTGGGTCGCCGCCCCATCGGCTGCCGCGCTGCTGGCCGACTGGGGGGCCGATGTCATCAAGGTCGAGCCGCCCACCGGGGATCCCATGCGCAACGTGTTCGGGTCCATCGGGATCGAGGACGACCGCCCCAACCCGGCCTTCGCCCTCGACAACCGGGGCAAGCGCAGCGTCGTCCTCGATCTCCGCCAGGCGGAGGACCGCCGGCACCTGGAGGAGCTGCTGGACAGTGCCGACGTGTTCGTCAGCAACCTCCGGCCCGACGCGTTGGACAAGCTCGACCTCGAGCCGGAAGCGACGGTGTCCCGCCATCCCCGTCTGGTGTACTGCAGCATCAGCGGCTACGGCCTGCACGGCGAGGACCGGAACCGGCCCGCTTACGACATCGGCGCCTTCTGGGCCCGCTCGGGACTGTCGAGGCAGCTGGCCGACGGCGACGGGGTCCCGCTCAACGCCCGCGGTGGCATCGGTGATCACATCACCGGCCTGGCCGCCCTGTCGGGGATCCTGGCCGCGGTGCTCGAGCAACGGCAGACCGGAATCGGGCGAGTGGTCGAGGTCTCCTTGCTCCGTACCGGCGCCTACGTCCTGGGCTGGGATCTCGGGCTCCAGATGGGGCTGGGCAAGGTGGCCGGACCCGAGTCACGCCAGCACAATCAAGCGCCGTTGATGAACCCGTATCGTGCCGCCGACGGGCGCTGGTTCTTTCTCACCGGCCTCGAGGCGGGCCGCCACATCGCCGCCGTATGCCGGGCGCTCGGTCGCCCCGATCTGCTCGAGGACGACCGCTTCGCCAGCGCCTCGGCTATCCGCCGACATCGCAGCGAGGTCATCGCCATCCTCGACGACATCATCGCCGAACGGCCGCTGGCTGAATGGTCCGAGCGATTCGACCGCGAGGGGGTGTGGTGGGCGTTGGCCCAGTCACCGGCCGAGGTGGTCGAGGATCCGCAGTTGCTGGCCAACGACGGCATCGTGGAAGTCGAGGGTGGCGCCCTGCGATCGGTCAACGGCCCGGTCACCTTTTCCGGCACGGCCCGCAACCTGGCCGCCACCGTGCCCCCGCTGGGGGACCACACCGACGAAGTGCTCAAGGAACTGGCCGAGCGCAGTGACCAGGGCGCGGGGTAATGGTGCACTGTCGCTGATCCAGTAGCCGAACCACCTCGGCCCGGCCCACCGACCGCCGGTTACCCCTGCCGCCGGGACAGCAGCCCGCGGGCGATGACCAGACGCTGGATCTCGTTGGTGCCCTCGCCGATGACCATGAGCGGAGCGTCACGGTAGTAACGCTCGATGGGCAGCTCGGTGGTGTAGCCCACACCGCCGTGGATGCGCATGGACTCGGTGGCCAGTTCAAGGGCGGTTTCGCTGGCGAAGAGCTTGGCCATGCCCGCCTCCACGTCGCAGCGCTGGCCGGCCGCCTTGAGCTCTGCGGCGTTCCTGGTCAACAGCCGTGCCGCTTCCAGCCGGGTGGCCATGTCGGCCAGCTTGAGCTGGATAGCCTGGTGCTGGGCGATGGGCTTGCCGAACGTCTGGCGTTCCTGGGCGTAGTCGAGTGCGGCGTCGAAGGCGGCCCGGGCCACGCCCACGGCGCGGGCGGCGATGTTGATGCGCCCGATCTCGAGCACCCCCAGTATCTGGGGAAGACCCCGGCCCGCCTGACCGATGAGGTTGGCCGCAGGGATGCGATGGTCCGAGTACGACATCTCGACCGTCTCCACCCCCTTGTAGCCGAGCTTGCTGACGTTCTTGCTCACCGAGATGCCCTCGAAGCTGGGCCCCGGCTCCTTCTCGACGATGAAGGCGGAGATGCCCTCCTCGGTACGGGCGGCCAGGGCGACGAGCCCGGCGCGCTGGCCGTTGGTGACCCACGCCTTGGTCCCGTTGAGCACGTACTCGTCACCGTCACGCGTGGCCCGGCAGGATATGTTCCGGGTGTCGCTCCCGGCATCGGGCTCGGAGAGGGAGAGGGCGCCACGGCGCTCACCTGCGGCCAGCACCGGGAGCCACCGGTCCTTCTGGGCATCGCTTCCGTGGGTCATGATCAAGATGGCCGCCATGGTGTGGGTGTTGATGACGCCGGTCAGGCTCATCCACCCGTAGGCCAGCTCCTCGATGACGCCGATGTAGGTCAACAGGTCGAGGCCCAAGCCGCCATAGGTTTCGGGGATGGTCACCCCGAACAGCCCGAGGCCGCGCATCTGCTCGACGATCTCGGTGGGGAAGCGGTCCTCGTGCTCCATGTCCGAAGCGACGGGAATGACCTCGTTGGCCACGAACCGGCGGACGGTCTCGATGATCTCGGTGCGCACGTCGTCGTCAGTGCGCTCGGGCCCCGTCGGGCTGGGGTTCGGCTCGGACATCTGCGAGAACATTACATACTCCTTAAGTTGACGTCGATCTCACGAACGAGAAGAATGTTTCCAATGGCCGCGGCTCTGATGCACCACGCCCTCGAGCAGGCTGCCGCACTCTACGGCGATCGCGATGCGCTGTGGGCGGGCGATCAAGGGTGGTCCTATCGCCGCCTCGACGAGCTCAGCACGGCGTTCGGGGGCCACCTGGCCGATCAGGGTGTCGGCGCCGGCGACCGCGTTGCGCTCATGACGTCGAACCGTCCGGAGTTCATCGTCGCCGTCCACGCCGTCAGCAAGCTCGGTGGGGCCACCGTGCTCCTCAGCCCGGCGTGGAAGGGGAGAGAGACGGAGCACGCCCTCGAGCTCACCAGGCCCGTCCATGCCGTAGCCGACGGTCCGGCCACGGCTCTGCTCGGCCGGTGCATGGGCACCGACCCGATCACCGATCTCGACCACTGGCCCGTCGACTCCGCCCTCTCCTCGAGCCAAGTCGGACTGCCGGCCCATGACGGGCAGGAGACCGACGAGGCGGTGCTGGTGTTCAGCTCGGGGACCACCGGGCTGCCCAAGGCCGTTCGCCACACCCATCATTCGATGGGCACGGCTACTGCTCACTGGTGCCAGACCCTGGGACTCGGTCCCGACGACCGATTTCAGGTGGCGACGCCTCCGTCGCACATTCTCGGCCTGTTGAACCTGCTGGCCGCGGCGGCGGCCGGCGCCACCGTGCGGTTGCATCGCCGGTTCGATCTCGACGAGGTGCTGCGCCGCATCGAGACCGACCGGATGACCCTGGAAATGGCGGTGGCCCCGATCGCGCTGGCCATGGCCAACCATCCTCACCTCGAGGACTTCGATCTTTCGTCGTTGCGCTACATCATGTGGGGTGCCACCCCGGTGAGCGAGAACGTGGCCGGCGCCGTCACCCGGCGCACCGGCGTGCGCTGGCTGCCGGCCTATGGGGCCAGTGAGCTCCCGGTCATCGCCGTCAATCCGGTCAACGATCCCAACGCCTGGCGGCTCGACTCGGCGGGACTGCCGCCCAAAGGTGTCGAGCTCCGGGTGGCCGATCTCGACAATGGCCAGGTCCTCCCGTCGGGCCAGATCGGCGAGATCCAGGTCCTCAGCCCGTCGGTGATGGCCGGCTACCTGCCCGAGGAGGCCACCGCTGACGCCTTCGCCGATGGCTGGTACCGCACGGGCGACGTCGGGTGGCTGGAGCCGGAGGGCTGGGTGCACATCACCGACCGGGCCAAGGAGATGATCAAGGTCAACGGGTTCCAGGTGGCTCCGGCCGAGATCGAGGGGGTGCTGCACGGACATCCGGCGGTCCTCGACTGTGCCGTGTTCGGCCTGCCCGATGAGCGAGCAGGCGAAGTGCCGGTGGCAGTGGTCCAGCTCGATCCCGACCGACCGGTCGCCCCCGACGAGCTCCGACAACTCGTGGCCGACTCGCTGGCCACCTACAAGCATGTGCATCAGATCGTGATCGTCGACGAGATCGCCAGGCTGCCGTCCGGCAAGGTGCTGCGCCGCACCATCAGTGAGCAGCTGACGCCGTTGCTGTTGGCCAAAGGACACGGTTCCTGATGGACGTCCGACTCTCACCTGAGCAGCAGGCACTCCGAGATTCCGGCACCCAGATCGTCGACCGGCTCGGTCCTGACGCCGTCGGGCAGCTCGATGACCTCGAGCGAGTCGACAAGCTCGATGCCGCCGTGTTGGCCTCGGGTTGGCGCCAGTTGCGGGTCTCCGAGCCGGGGGGCGAACCGCTGGCTTCGGCCGTGGAGGTAGCCATCGTGGCCGAGGAGCTGGGCCGTGGTCTGGCCGACACGCCATTTCTGGGCCCGACCCTGGCTGCCGAGTTGCGGCGATTGGCCGGCGCATGTCCGGCGACCGCACCCGAGACCGTCGCTCTCTCGCTTCCGATGGCCGAGCTTGCTCTGTCCGCCGCCGGCGAAGCGCCGAGTGGCGCCGTGGCCGTGGACGCCCGGGGAGCCGCTTCAGCCTTGGTGCTTCTGGCCGCCCCCCAGGGCCACGTCCTGGCCACCGTCTCCCTGGGTTCATTGGAGGTGCGGACTGACCTGACCCGGCCGGCTGCCGCCGTCGATCGGGCGACCGAGGTGGCACCGATCGGGCAGCCCTCTCGGCCGCTCACCGTCGACGACCTGGCGGACTGGACGGCCATGGGTCTGGCCCTCACCTCGGCCGACCTGGTGGGAACCATGCGCGGCGTTATCGACCTCACCGTGGCCTACGCGGCCGAACGCCGGCAGTTCGGCCGGCCGATCGGCTCGTTCCAGGCCGTCCAGCATCTGCTGGCCGATGCCTTCGTGCTGATGGAGGGCTCCCGCAGCATCGCCCGGCACGCCGCCTGGGCCGTCGATGCCCTGCCGACTGGCGCCGCCCTCGCTGCCGCGGCTGGGGCCAAGGCCTACTGCGCCCGGGCGGCCCGCACCGTGTGCGAGACCTCCATCCAGGTACACGGGGGCATCGGCAACACGTGGGAGTGCCTGGCTCATGTCTTCCTCCGTCGGGCCCTCCTCTCGAGCGAGCTACTGGGCGGCGCCGGGGCCAGCCTCGAACGGGTGCTTGCTCACCACGGGATCGGAGGCGGCGATGGACTTCAGTGACTCGACCGAGGAGGCGCAGTTCCGGCTGCGGCTCCGGGAGTGGCTCAGGACCAACGACCCGGGCCTGCCCGCCTCATCGACCGACGACGCCTACTGGGCCGGTCAGGCCCCGTGGCACCAGTCACTCTATGACGGGGGCTTCTTCGGCACGACGTGGCCCACGGAGATCGGGGGCCAGGGCCGGCCCAGCGTGTACGACGTCATCGTGGACGAGGAGCTGGCTGCGGCGGGCGCCCCGCCCCGACCCAGCTTGGGCTACCTGGTCGAAGGGATCCTGGAGCACGGGAGCGAGGACATCCAACGGCGGTTCCTCCCCGGCATCGTCAATGGGCGGGACCGGTGGTGCCAGGGATTCAGCGAGCCCGACGCCGGCTCCGACCTGGCCTCGTTGCGCACGCGGGCCGATGGCGACGGTGACGAGTACGTGCTCAATGGGCACAAGGTGTGGACCAGCTATTCCGACGACGCCGATTGGTGCCTGGTCCTGGCCCGCACCGACCACGACGTGGCCAAGCACAAGGGCATCTCCGCCTTCGCCGTTCCCATGCACCAGCCCGGCATCGAGCAGCGGCCCCTGCCCATGATCAACGGGATCACCAAGGAGTTCGGCGAAGTCCTCTTCGACGGAGCGCGGGTGCCGGCCGGGAACATGATCGGTGCACCGGGGGAGGGATGGTCGTTGGCCATGACCGTGGTCAGCCACGAACGGGAACCCCATGAGCTGGGATTCGCCGGCCGGTACGCAAAGCTGGTGAAGGATCTGACCGGTCAGGTTCGAGCAGACCGCTCGCAGTACAGCACCGAGCAGGTCCGCGAGCTGGGCTGGGCCATCGTCGAGACGGAGATGTTGCGCATGCACGTGTACCGAAGGCTCTCGGACCGCCTGGACGGCGTGTCCCACGGCACTGAGGGATCGGTCGACAAGCTACTCATGACCGGGACGGAGCAGGCCGTGGGCCATGCCGCCCTGTCGGTGGGCGGCGTGGCCATGGCCAATGGCGGCGACACCTGGCTCAAGGTGTACCTCTACAGCCGGGCCCAGAGCGTCATGGGCGGAACGTCCCAGATCCAGCGAAACCTGGTGGCCGGGCGCATCCTGGGCCTTCCGGTGTCATGAGCACCTACGACCTCACCCCCGAGCTCGAGGTCGAGGCGGACGGGCCCATCCGGGTGGTCCGCCTCAACCGCCCCGAGCAGCTCAACGCAGCCAACCACGGGCTTCACCGCGGCCTGGCCCAGCTGTTCCCTCAACTCGACGCAGACGCCGAAGTCCGAGCGGTCGTCCTCACCGGCAACGGGCGGGCCTTCTCGGCCGGGGGCGACTTCGCCTATCTCGACGAGTTGTCCCGCGACGCCGATCGTCGCAGCGAGACCCTGGCCCACGGCAAGCAGATCGTCACCGGCATGGTGCAGTGCCGGGTACCGATCGTGGCCGCTGTGAATGGGCCGGCCGTGGGGTTGGGCTGCAGCCTGGTCGCCCTGTCCGACATCGTCTACATGGCCGAGAACGCGCATCTGGCCGACCCCCACGTGATGATGGGGCTGGTGGCCGCAGACGGCGGCCCGGTGACGTGGCCGCTGCTCACCAGCCTCCAGCTGGCCAAGGAGTACGCGCTCACCGGCGACCGCATCCCGGCCCAGCGGGCGGCGGAGATGGGGCTGGTGAACCACGTCTGCGCCGACGAGGACGTGCTCGATCAGGCGGTGGCCTGCGCCCATCGGATCGCCCGGTTGCCCCGGCAGGCGGTCGAGGACACCTTGCGCATCCTCAACCTCCATATGGAACGGGCCGTCGTGGCCACGCTTGATTTCGCCCTGGCCGCCGAGGACCGGTCGTTCACCTCCTCCGAGCTGCGGGCGAACCTCGATCGCGTGCTCTCGCCGGCCAAGGACAAGAAACAGACGCCGGCCCGGGGGACGAAGGAGGCATAGGCGCGATCAGAGAGGCAGCAGTGGGGGCAGTGCCCTGCTGTCGATCATGGCCGCACCCTGCGCTCTGGTGATGGACGCCGCGGTACCGAACATCCCGTCGAGCACCAGCGTCCTCCGGACGAAACGGTGCAGGGGATGCTCAGCGGTGAAGCCGATGCCGGCCAGCACCTGTTGGCAATGGCGGGCGGTGGTGCGCGCCGCTCGTCCGGCTACTGCCTTGGCCATGGCCGCGGTGTCGGTCGAGCGGTCGAGCCACGCCGCCTCGAGCGCGGCCTCGGCCATCTCGATGCCGACCAGCGTCTCGGCCAGCCGGTGGCGAACGGCCTGGAACGAGGCGATGGGACGGCCGAACTGGATGCGATCGAGGGCATGCTGGCGGGCCAGCTCGAGCATGGTTCGAGACGTCCCGACCAGCTCGTGGGCCAGGGCCAGCCGTCCGAGGGCAACCGCCGCGGCCCAGTCCACCGTGACCCCCTCCGACTGGCCTGTGGTGTCGAGGCCCAGTCCCGTCACCTGGACGAGCCCGAGACCGGGGTCGACGCCCACCACCTGACGGAGCCGGAGCGACGAGGTGGCCACGGTGACGGCCACGTCGGACTCGCTGGTCGAGGCCACGACTAGAGCAGTGTCCCCGCTGCGGGCAGGACGGGTGGCGAGCCCGTCGACGCCGAGGTGAAGGCCATCGAGGGCGCCGGGCGGGTACCACTGACCGATGGGGGAGAGCACGACCGTCTCGGGTTCGTCCCCGAGGCCGAGGGCGTGGGCGACGACTTGGCCGAGGGCGGACGACGTGGCGTTGGCTCGGCCCTGGAGCTCGAAGAGGGTGGAGACGGCCACCCGCGGGTCGTGGGCCATGGCAACCCGCCATCCCAGTTCCTCGAGGGAAGCATCGAGCGCCTCGCCGGTGTGATGCTCGGTGGCGTGGCGGAGGCCCCGTACGAACTGGTCGAAGAGGTCGGCCTCCATTAGCGGTCGGCCCCGAGGTCGAGCAGGCGGCGGGCGATGATGTTGCGTTGGATCTCCGCGCTGCCACCGTAGATCGACGCGGCCCGCGAATAGAGGTACTGGGTGCGCCATTGCTCGCTGGCCGGGTCGTCGCCCACCGTCACCTCGGGGGCCAGGGCCTCGGCCACCAGGTCGAAGACCGCCTGTTCGCTGGTGGCCAGGAGCACCTTGTCCACCGAGGTCTCCGGACCGAGGTGCTCGCCGGCGGCCATGCGGTGCTGGGTGGCCCGCGACCGGGCCCTGAACGCGTAGAGGACCTGGGTCACCTCGCCCAGCACCGCCGGATCAAGCGCCTCGGCTGGTGCGACATCGAGCACCTCCTGCAGGCGGCGATGCAGGAACGCGGCCCGGTGCCACAGCGACGTGCTGCGCTCGTAAGGCAGGAGGTCCATGGCCACAGCCCAACCGGCACCGGGCTGGCCCAAGGTGCGGTCGAGAGGCACGTGGACTTGGTCGAAGAAGACCTCGGAGAATTCGGCCGGTCCGTGCATGGTGTCGATGGGGCGCACGGTGATGCCGGGGGAGTCCATGTCCACGAACAGGGCGGTGATCCCCTTGTGGGCGGACTCGGGGGTGCCCGTGCGGGTGAGCAGGACGCAGCGTTGGGCGTACTGGGCCAGGCTGGTCCAGACCTTCTGCCCGGTCACCCGCCATCCCTCGTCGCTGCGCACGGCCCGACAGGACAGCGAGGCCAGGTTGCTGCCGGTGCCCGGCTCGGAGAAACCCTGGCACCAGGTCTCCTCCCCGCGCAGCAGCTCGGGAACCATGGCCGCGGCCAGTTCGGGTGGGGCATAGTCGATCATGGTGGGGGCCAGCACTTCGGTCATCGAATAGAAACCCGGCTCGATGAGGTCCCTGGCCGTGAGGGCCTCGCCCAGGTAGGCGCGCATGAGCGTCGTTCCGCCCAGCCCCCCGACGCGCTCGGGCCAGCCTCGGCGCATCCAACCCGCCTCGTAGGTCAGTCGCCTGACCTTGGCCAACTGAGCCATCTGCTGGTCGAGCGTCCCACCGCCCTCATACGCGGGCGCCAGGGCGGACCGGTTGTCCTCCAGCCAGACGTCGAGGGAGGACCGGAACTCACCGATGTCCATGGCCGCCCCTGGTGGATTGGTCACCCCGCGCCCGGCTTGGGCCGGGTGGGGTCGTGGGCGCGCCCGGAGTCCCGCTCCCCGCTCTTGCGCAGGAAGGTCATGGCCCGGGTCTGCAGGCGCCATCCGTCGGTCGTCCGCCGGTAGGTGTCCGTGTAGTACCCGATCCGCATGGCGTGGTCACTCTGGTCCACGAAGCACAGCGGCTGTTCACCCCGGCCGGAATCGCCATCGAGCTCGAGCACCGCTGGACCGACCAGGAACAAGCCCTTGGGGGCGGCAGCCACGAGCGTGGGGAAGTCGGCCAGCTGGTAGGTGTCCCCGAAGGCGCGGTAGTGGCCGTCGGGGGTGAACACCTCCATGACCATGTCGATGTCGTCCTTGGTCATGCCGACGGCGTACTTGGCCAGCAGCTGGCCGAGCTCGATGACGTCGGCGTCGGGCAGATCACCCATGTCGGGCCTCCTCGGGTTGGTGACGACGACAGAGGACGATAATGGTGTTCTCCCTGGTTGGCAATGCAGCTGGCGGGCCTGGGCCGGCACCATCTCCCGGTCATGCAACGGCATCGACCACCCGGCCCGGTTGATGACTCTGAAGCGGTGTTCTACTATCGTGAGAACTTCGCTCTGCATGCGGACAGACCGATGCCTGTCGCCCTACTACGGGAGCGACCGATGACCGAAGGGGAGGCGATGACCGTAGTGACCACCGAGAGGCTCGGCGATACCGTCGGCGCCATGGTCGACGGCGTCGACTGCGATCGACTGGTGAACGATGACGGTTTTCCGGCCTGGTGCCTGGACGCGCTCGAGGCCAACGGCGTCCTCGTCTTCAAGAACCTCCATGCTGACGACGCCACCCAGGTGGCGTTCTCCAAATTGTTGGGGCGCGTCGAGGTATTCCCCCACAACGACCCGCCGGAGATCTTTCGGGTCACGTTGGACCCGACCAAGAATCCTGCCGCCTCCTACCTCAGGGGCACGTTCGACTGGCACATCGACGGGTGCACCGACGATGTCCCCATCATGGCCACCGTCCTGTGTGCCC
Organism: Acidimicrobiales bacterium; assembly: GCA_035552655.1. Lineage (GTDB taxonomy): Bacteria > Actinomycetota > Acidimicrobiia > Acidimicrobiales > RAAP-2 > DASXMT01. The sequence continues at coordinate 9,485 of DASZLD010000232.1, read as the reverse complement.
ATGCGGTGGCCACCTCCGGAGGCGACACCGAGTTCGCCAGTTCGTACGCGGCCTACGAAGGACTCTCGCCCGAGGAGCAGGAGCTGGCCGATGCCGTGCGGGTGGTGCACACGTTCGAGGCCGCCCAGCGTTTGGTGAACAACGACCCTTCACCCGAGGAGCTGGCCCTGTGGCGCAAGCGTCCGGCCAAGGAGCACCCCTTGGCGTGGGAGCACCAGTCGGGTCGGCGCTCCCTGGTGCTGGGGGCCACCACCTCCCACGTCGTGGGCATGGATGAAGACGAGGGTCGGGCCTTGTTGGACGATCTCCTGGCCAAGTCCACCGTTCCCGAGCGCGTGTACCGTCACCAGTGGGAGGTCGGCGACATGGTGATCTGGGACAATCGAGGGGTGCTGCACCGGGCGCTGCCCTATGACCCCACGTCGCCTCGCGACATGCACCGGACGACGCTGGCCGGCGACGAAGTGATCCGTTGACCACCCCCTCCGACGTCCCTCGAATCCCGCCACTGGCCCCGGCGGATTGGCCCGAGGAGATGCGGGGGGCCCTGGCCGCCATCCGCCCGGCTCATCCCCGCCATCCCTTCCCGTCGAGGGAACCCGGTCGTCCCAAGGGCCTGAACGCATTGGGCACGCTGGCCCGGTACCCGACCCTGACCCAGGCGTACCACACCTTCAATGGCCACATCCTGTTCGGAACGAGCCTGTCGCCGCGCCAGCGCGAGCTCCTGGTCCTTCGGGTCGCGGCCGTACGCCAGGCGACCTATGAGTGGCGACAGCACGTCGTGTTGGCCGCCGATGCGGGCATCACGCCCGATGAGGTGGAGTGGGTAGCCGAGGGACCGACGGCGTCGGGATGGTCGCCCATGGATCGGGCCATGGTCAGCGCGGTGGACGAACTGCTCGATGACGCCTTGGTGGCCGATGCCACGTGGAAGGTGCTGGCGGCCGAGCTCGACGTCGAGCAACTGATGGACCTGGTCTTCACGGTGGGGGCCTACGACCTGTTGGCCATGGCCTTCCGCTCTTTCGGTGTCCAGCTCGACGACGACTTGCAGTAGGACCGTCCCTTTGCTGCAACCGTGGAGCACGAACCTGCTTATCGATGGAAGGGGTGACCCATGCGGATGGGCGTGATGGTCGGGCCCGAGCGGGGCCGCTACAGCACCAAGGTCGAGCGCATGTTGGCCGATGCCCAGTGGGCCGAGGAGGCCGGGCTGGCCTCGGTCTGGGTGCCGCAGATCCCCGACGACTTCGATGCCTTGACCGCGGCCACGGTGATCGGCGTGCACACCACGCGGATCGAGATCGGGACGGCGGTGGTGCCAGTGCAGCCCCGGCATCCGATCGCCCTGGCCCATCAGACCCTGTCGACCCAGGCGGTGTGCGAGGGGCGCCTGACCCTGGGCCTGGGCGTCTCCCACCACTGGATCATCGACGAGATGTTGGGACTGCCCTACGGACGTCCGGTGGCCACGATGGGCTGCTATCTCGACGTGCTCATTCCGGCTTTGGCCGGTCCCGGCATGGTCAACGTCGAGAACGAGCTGTTCCGGGTGCACAATCCCATGGACATCACCGACATCGTCCCCACGACGGTGATGATCGCCGCCCTAGGGCCCATGATGTTGCGCCTGGCCGGCCAGCGCGCCGACGGCACCATCCTGTGGCTGGCCGACGAGCGGGCCATCGGTTCGCACGTGGCCCCCACCATCAACGCTGCCGCCGAGGCCGCCGGCCGCCGGCCGCCGCGCATCGTGGCCGGCGTCCCCATCTGCCTGTGTGGTGACGACGAGGTCGACGTGGCCATCGATCGGGCCAACCGGGTGCTGTCCGAGTCGGAGATCTCGCCCAACTACCAGAAGCTCCTCGATCACGGCGACGCTCGTGCCGTGGGTGACATCCTGGCCGCCGGGAGCGAGGCCACCATCGAGAAGCGGCTGCGGTCCTTTGCCGATGCGGGGGCGACCGACGTGTCGCTCCGGGTCGTGCCCATCGGGGCCACCCGGGAGGAGAAGCTGGCCTCGGCCCGGCGCACCCGCGACTACATCGCATCGATTGCCGACTCGATCTGAAGGGCTCCGCCCCCCGACCGATCGAGCGGGACTACGACCGGTGGGAGGTCAGGACCCGTCCGGGTGGCGGTAGACCTGGCCGCCCTTCATGACGAAACTGACCGATTCGGTCAGGGTGATGTCGGTGAGTGGGTCACCGGGCACGGCGATGATGTCGGCCAGCAGTCCAACTTCGAGGCGGCCCCGGTCGTCGACGTCGATCAGCTCGGCGGCCACAGTGGTGGCGGCCCGGAGGGCCTGGAGGGGAGTCATGCCCCGTTCGACCAGGGCCACCAGCTCCTTGGCGTTCCGGCCGTGGGGGATGGCCGGTGCGTCGGTGCCGCAGGCGACGCGGATGCCGCGGTCGATGGCCTTGCTGATGGTCCGCCTGGCCCGGGGGAACACCTCAGCCGCCTTGGCCTGCAGCTCGGGGGCGGCATGGGAGGTGTCCATGCCATCGGCCAGGTACGTGGTGGCCACCAGGAACGTGCCGCGCTCGAGAAGCAGGTCGAGGGTTTCGTCGCTCATGAGCGATCCGTGCTCGAGGCAGTCGATGCCGCACTCCACGGCCACGCGGGCGGCCTCGTCTCCGTGGCAATGGGCCGCCACCTTCAGTCCGGCGCGGTGGGCCTCGTCGACGATGGCCTCCAGCTCCTCGGTGGAGTACTGCCGGGCGCCCGCCGGCCCGGTGTGCGACATGACGCCACCCGAGGCGACGACCTTGATCACCCGCGCTCCGTACTTGATCTGGTATCGGACGGCCTTGCGAACCTCGGCCACCCCGTTGGCGATTCCCTCCTCCACCGTGAGGGGCAGCACGTGGGGAGCGAGGGCCTGGAACATGGTGGGATCGAGATGGCCGCCGGTGGGACTGATGGCGTGCCCGGCCGGGACGATGCGGGGGCCGTCGACCCAGCCCATGTCGATGGCCTTCATGAGGGCCACGTCGAGCAGGAGGCCGCCCGTCTGCACGAACAATCCGAGATTTCGTACCGTGGTGAAGCCGGCTCGCAGCGTGCGCTGGCCGTTGGCCACGGCGCGCAAGGTCCGGAGGGCCGGATCCTCCTGGACCGGGACCAACGGGCTGGCGTGGTTGGGCCCACCCATGAGCAGGTTGACCTCCATGTCCATCAATCCCGGCAGCAGGGTCACGTCGCCCAGGTCGATCTCCGTCGCTCCGGTCGGCACCGAGGTGGGGGAGACGCCGACGATCCGGTCACCCTCGATCAGCAGGTCACCGGGTTGCACCAGTTCGCCGCGCTCGATGTCCAGCATGCGGGCGCTGACCAGGTGGATGGGAGGCTGCGGTGTGCGTGGTCGTGGCATGTGGGCTCCTTCAGGAACGGTAGAAGCGTTTCCCCCCGGCGCAACACCGTTTTCGATGCGCGCAAGGTGCGTTATCGTAGCAAAGGGCCTAGGGACGAGCCGGGCCCGTCCCGGTGAGCTCAGGGCGGTGGTTCCCGATTAACGAGAATGCCATTTCCGCTCCATGCTACGCTCTCCCGAGTGCGAGCAAGGAGCGTTCTCGTCTGTGACCTGGTCGGCCAGGGTGGCTGAACCGGGCGACGTGGTACGCCGGCACGGCTATCACCGCATCGGGGTCAAAGGCATCGTGGACGAGACCGACGACACGCGCTCGTTGGTGCTCGAGGTTCCGGGCGAACTCCACGAGGCGTTCCGGTACCGGCCGGGCCAGTTCTGCACGTTCCGGGTGCACGTGGCCGATGAGGACCACGCCCGGTGCTACTCCATGTCGAGCGCGCCGGAGACGGACGACGACCTCGTGGTCACGGTCAAGCGCGTGCCCGGCGGCGTGGTCTCGAACTGGCTCAACGACCACGTGTCGGTGGGAGACGTCCTGGAGGTCACCGGGCCGATGGGGACGTTCTGCGCCACACCGGGCGAGGGGTCGATCGTCGCCTTCTGTGGGGGCAGTGGCGTCACACCGGTGCTGTCGATCGCCAAGAGCGCGCTGGCTTCGACCGGACGGTCCGTGCGCCTCCTGTACGCCAACCAGAACCCGAACTCCGTCATCTTCGCCGAGGGCCTGGAGTCCTTGCAGGCTGGAAACCCGGAGCGGTTCCAGCTTCATCACCACTTCGACGTGGACGGTGGATTCCTGGAAGCGCCGGCCATCGCCGAATTCGCCACGGGTCACCTCGACGCCGACTTCTACATCTGCGGCCCCGGGCCCTTCATGGACCTGGTCGAAGGGACGCTCCTGGACATGGGCGTCGAGCCCGGTGCCATCTTCATCGAGCGCTTCGAGACGGCCGGTCAGCCCGGACCGCCGACGCTGTCCGACGTCGACCCGGTGGCGGTGCGGGAGGCCGAGGTGCTGGAGGCCGGCGCTCCCGGGGCCGGACCCCCCGAGGCCGGCCCTCCCGACCAGGTCGTCCTGATCCTGAAGGGCAAGAAGAACGAAGTCGTCTACCACGCCGGTGACACGGTGCTGGAGACGGCTCGCCGGGCCAGCCTGTCGGCCCCCTCCTCCTGCGAAGCGGGAAGCTGTGCCACCTGCATGGCCCTGATCCGGGAGGGCACGGCCACCATGCGGGTCAACAATGCACTGACCCGTGACGAGGTCGAGGAAGGGTGGGTCCTGACCTGCCAGGCCCTCCCCACCAGCTCGTCGATCACCGTCGAGTACGAGCCGCTGTGAGTCGGCCTGGAAACAAGGTTCTTTTGACGAGAGAACGTGCCCTTCGTAGGATGCACCACCCAGGGGCGGGGAGGACGGCCATGATCGGGCGTCGGCCGTCGCCGACCACCGATCGAACGGAGGACCAAATGGCCATGACTACGACCGCGGTGGGCCAGGCGGCCATCCGATGAGCACGAACCGCGTGGCCATGGTCACCGGTTCCGGCTCGGGAATCGGGCGAGCCATCGCCAACCGGTTGGCCGGAGACGGGCATGCCGTCGCCGTGGTGGATCTGAATCCTGAGGCAGCCGAGACGGTGGCCGCTGAGATCTCCGGGTCGGGTGCGCGGGCGGTGGCCTATGGCGGTGTCGACGTGTCCGATCGGGCCCAGGTCGACGCGGCGGTGCGCAAGGTCGAAACCGAGCTGGGTCCGCCGCTGGTCCTGGTGAACAACGCGGGCGTCAGTGGGTTCAAGCAGTTCATGGACATCACCGACGAGAAGTGGAATCGGATCATGGAGGTGAACCTCAACGGCCCGTTCTACTGCACCCAGGCGGTCGTGCCCGGCATGATGGTGGCGGGCTGGGGACGGATCGTCAACATCTCGTCGTCGAGCGCGCAGTCCGGGCAGCCCTACATGGTCCACTACGTGACGTCCAAGGCCGGTCTCATCGGCTTCACCAAGGCACTGGCCCTCGAGCTCGGACCCAAGGGGATCACGGTCAACACCATCCCGCCCGGCATGGTCGACACGCCCATGCTGCGGGCCTCCGAGGAGCGGGGCCTCCTGGGCGGGACGGTGGAGGACAGCGCCGAGCGCACCCCGGTCCGCCGTGCCGGCAAGCCCGAGGACATCGCCTATGCCTGTTCCTTCCTGGTGTCCGAGGAGGCCAGCTATGTGACCGGGCAGGTCATCGGGGTGAACGGGGGCCGCAACACCTGAGCGGCGCTGCCCACCGGACAGTGGGGAAGGGCTTGCGGTAAGGTTCGTTCTGCACAAACGATAATATCATTCTCAGAGAGAAGCCATGGTTGACGTCAACGAGCTCATCCTCATCAGTGTGGATGACCACATCATCGAGCCACCGGATCTGTTCGTCCACCACCTCGGGGCCCAGTACCAGGACCGGGCGCCCAAGCTGGTCCGAAACGACGAGGGCTCCGACGTCTGGAAGTTCGGTGACCTAGTGATGGAGACGGCGGCGCTCAATGCCGTGGCCGGCCGACCCAAGGAGGAGTACGGCCTCGAGCCGCAGAGCCTCGACGAGGTTCGCCCCGGCTGCTACGACGTCAACGAGCGGGTCAAGGACATGGATGCCGGCGGGGTGCTGGCCTCGATGAACTTCCCGTCGTTCCCGACCTTCACGGCCCGGACTTTCTTCTCCGACGACCTCGACCTCTCGCTGGCCCTGGTCAGGGCGTACAACGACTGGCACATCGACGAGTGGTGCGGATCCCATCCCGGTCGTTTCATCCCCATGGCCGTTCCTGCCATCTGGAACCCCGAAGAGACGGCCGACGAAGTGCGTCGTACCGCGGTCAAGGGTTGCCACTCGCTCAGCTTCACCGAGAACCCGGCGGCGCTGGGCTACCCCAGCTTCCACGACGAGTATTGGGACCCGGTGTGGCGGGCCTGCTGTGACACGGGCACGGTGCTCTCGATCCACCTGGGCTCGTCGGGACGCCTGTCGATCCCCGCCGTCGACTCACCGCCGGATGTCATGATCACGTTGCAACCGATGAACATCCAGTCGGCCGCGGCCGACCTGCTGTGGTCACGGGTGCTGAAGAACTTCCCCAGCCTGCGGGTGGCCCTGTCCGAAGGGGGTACCGGGTGGATCCCCTATTTCCTCGACCGCGTCGACCGGACCTTCGAGATGCACCGGGCCTGGACCCTGCAGGACTTCGGTGGCCGCCTCCCTTCGGAGGTGTTCCGGGAGCACTTCCTGACCTGTTTCATCAGTGATCCGGTCGGAGTCGAGCTGCGCCATCGGATCGGCGTCGACAACATGGCCTGGGAGGCCGACTACCCGCACAGCGACTCGATGTGGCCGACCGCACCCGAGGAGCTCCACGCCGTGTTCTCGGCCCATGCCGTCCCCGACGACGAGATCGGCAAGATGACCCACGAGAACGCCATGCGCTGGTACTCGTTCGACCCTTTCGTCCACATACCCAGAGAGCGGGCGACAGTGGGCGCGCTCCGACAGCAGGCCGGTGGCCACGACGTGTCGACCGTGTCCCGCAGCACGAGGATCCGCACCCCGGACGAGAAGCTCGAGGGGTTCCGTCGCCGGGCGCGCCGCGCCGTGGCCGCTGAGGCCTGACCATCAGACACCCGCAACGAGAGTCATGGTGAATCCGGTGAAACAGATGTCGTTAGTGGGGTTCATGCAGGCAGGGAACGCCACCGTCTATGCCGGTTCGTGGCGCCATCCGGCCACCGAGCACGGTTTTCTGACCGCGAGCTACTACGCCAAGCTGGGACGCACCCTCGAAGAGGGCTGCTTCGACATGATGTTCTTTGACGACCGCCTGGCCATGCCCGGCATCTACGGCGGTTCGGTGGCCGAGGCCGTTCGCCACGGCGCCCGTCCGGTCAAGCTCGACTTGAGCATCGTGCTCGGCGTCCTGGCCGGCGCCACGCAATCGATCGGTCTCGGCGCCACCTACTCCACGACCTATTACACGCCCTTCCACGTGGCCCGGACCTTCGCCACCCTCGACCATCTCACCGGCGGGCGTGCCGCCTGGAACGTCGTGACCTCGGTGAACGATAGCGAAGCCCAGAATTACGGTGTGGATCAGGTGCTGGGCCACGACGAGCGCTATGACCGGGCCGACGAGTTCCTCGAGGCGGCATCAGGACTGTGGGATACCTGGGAGGACGATGCCCTGGTGCTCGACCGCGTGGGCGGCGTGTTCGCCGATCCCGACAAGGTCCACGAGCTGAACCACGAGGGTGAGTGGTTCCGAGTCCGGGGTCCGTTGACCGTCCCGCGCTCCCCCCAGGGTCGGCCGGTGCTGCTGCAGGCGGGATCGTCCGGTCGGGGCCGGGGCTTTGCCGCCCGTTGGGCCGAGGTCATCTTCACCGGCGACCCCAGCATCGAGGGGGCCCGGAGCCACTACAAGGACCAAAAGGAGCGCATCGCCGAGCTGGGCCGTGACCCCGACACGGTGAAGATGCTGCCCATGGCCTACACCGTGGTGGGGGAGTCGACCGCCCAGGCCCAAGAACGCGAACAGATGTTCCTCCACGACTTCGTCGACCCCATGGCCTCGGTGACCCTGCTCTCCGAGCTCATGAACTACGACCTGTCGGGTCTCGATCTTGACTCGCCCATCACCGACGAGGTCATCGAGTCGGTGTCGGGCATCCGCGGGCTGGTGCAGAACCTCCGCACGCACATTGGCGGGGACACGGCGACCCTCGCTGACCTGGCCGGCCACCGGGCCACCCTGCTGCAGGGACCGCGCTTCGTCGGCACCGGTCCTGAGGTCGCCGATCAGATGGAAGAGTGGTTCAACACCGGCGCCTGCGACGGGTTCGTGGTGGCCGCCACCCACTCACCGGGCGCCTATGAGGATATGGTCCGACTGGTGGTGCCGGAGCTCCAGCGACGCGGCGTCTTCCGCCACAGTTACGCCGGGACCACGCTCCGCCAGAACCTCGGGCTGGCGCGGCCCCAGTGCGCCGTCCATGGCTGACTCACCTGGGCCCTTGCACGGGCTCCGCGTGGTCGACGCGGCAACATTGGTGGCCGGTCCCATGGTGGCCACCGCCCTGGGCGAGTTCGGCGCCGAGGTCATCAAGGTGGAGCAGCCCGGGGCGGGCGATCCCCTGCGCACGTGGGGCCACCGCAAGGACGGCATCGGGCTGGTGTGGAAGAGCGTCAGCCGAAACAAGCGCTGCATCACCCTCGACCTCCGCCAGCTCGAGGGACAGGACCTCTTCCACCAGCTGCTGGCTTTGACCGATGTCCTGGTGGTCGGCAACCGGCCCAGCGCGCTGACCCGGTGGGGTCTCGACTACGAGTCGGTTCACGCCCGCCATCCGGAGCTGGTGATGCTGCACATCAGCGGTTATGGCCGAGGTGGGCCGCACAGCGATCGGCCCGGCTTCGGCACCCTGGCCGAAGCCACGAGCGGGTTCGCCCAGGTGACCGGTCAACCCGACGGCCCTCCCACGCTTCCTCCCTTCATGCTGGCTGACGGGGTGGCGGCCCAGGCGGCCACCTGGGCCGTGATGATGGCCCTGTACCACCGTGATCTGCACGGAGGTGGCGGTCAGCTGGTCGATGTCAACCTGGTCGAGCCCCTGGCTCGCCTCATCGAATCGTCGACCCTGGCCTTCGACCAGCTCGGCGTCATCCCGGGCCGGGTCGGCAACCGCCTCCCGGCCAGCGCACCGCGCAATGCCTACCGGACGGCCGACGACAAGTGGCTGGCCATCTCCAGCGCGTCGTCGAACATCGTCATGCGCGTCTACCGTTCCATCGGCCGACCCGATCTGGCCGAGAACCCCGACTACGTCGATCCCGTCCGCCGCCAGGAGCGGGGGATGGAAGTGGACGAGCTGGTGGCCGACTGGGTGGCAGAGCGTTCATTGGACGAGGCCATGAAGGTGTTCCTCAACGCCGAGGTGGCGGCCACACCGATCTACGATGCCGAGCAGCTTCTGGCCGACGAGCATCTGGTTGCTCGCGGCACCTTCGTGCACATGGACGACTCGGAGCTCGGTCCCATGACCGTCCAGGCGCCGGTAGCCCAGCTGTCCGAGACCCCAGG
>DASZLD010000231.1:0-6090 GCA_035552655.1 Acidimicrobiales bacterium | reverse complement strand
GAGGCAGTCGCCGTGCCGGCGCCACCGGTGCGATCCAGGGTCGCCGTGGTCTGGGCCGCGCCCAGGGTGATCGATGCGGCAGGCAAACCGGCTCCCCCCGCACCGGGGAGGATGGCGATGGTGCCCCCGCTGCTGGTGTTGCTGGCCGTGGCCGTCGTGGCCGTGGCCGAAACGGATCCGGTCGAGGTTCCTGCGCTGATCGTGGCCAGTCCCGTGGTCTGGGCCACCGACAGCCCCAACTGGGTCAGCAGGGCACCCAGCGAAATGCCCCCCGACGGGGGCGTGGGCAACGTCCCCAAGAAGCCCTGCAGGGCCGTAAATGTCGGCGAACCGGCCACGATGATCTGGGTCAGGGCAGTGCCGGCGCCAACGTTCAACTGGGCGATCGTGCCAGAAGATCCGGCGGTCGGGAGGCCGTTGCCATCAAGAGCGGCCTGCGCCGAGCCACAACCCAGCCCAGCGGGGGACAGATAGGTGCTGAGGGGGGCAGGGACCGCGGGGGACGCACACGTCTGCGGCAGGTTCTGGCTCTGCCCGGGCGCGGTTGCGGTGGCGTGCTGCGAACCGCTCACGGACGGCAGTAGCTGGCCAGAGCCCACTGCGTCCGCGCTCGGCGTGGTGTCGGCGGAGATGGTGGAGTCACCACCGGAGAACGAGGTGCCGAAGGCCGAGATGCTGAGTGCATCCCCCTGCGCTTTGAGCTGGAACGAACCGGGCGCCGATGCGGCGCTGGCGCTGGCGGCCAACCCCCCCAGGGAAGCCGCGGCCAGCAAGCTGACAGCCACGGCGGTAATCGTGCCTCGGATACGTGATCTCATGGTCTCTCCTCGTGCCGAAAAGGCAGGTGTAGATGCGACAGGTGTTGGCGCGGATGACCCGTTGGTCCCCCGCAGCCGGTGAGCGGGCGGTACATGCTCGTCAGCCTTCGCATCGCAGCCTCCCCATCCGTTCGCGAGAAGAACGGGCAACTACGAGGGAACTTGTGCACCCTTGGAGAATTCTTGTTAGCTATGGGAAGACAGGGAACTAGACGAACCATCTAGAACGAGTTCTAGCCAGGTTTTGGCCCTTCGGCCGGTGGGTAATACCGAAGGGACCTTTCGGCAGGCGGCGACCAAACGACGGGGTATGCGTGATGCGGGGATCGGACGATTTCACGGACATGCACGGAAGAAGCGATTTCGAGGGTGCCGTCGACGTCGACCGAGACCGGGTCCTGGTGGAACGGTGCCAGAGCGGGGACCTCGAAGCCTTCGATTCGCTGTACCTGCACTATCACCAGCGACTCTTGCGATTCTGCGTCAAAAGGCTCCAGGAACGCTCCGAAGCAGAGGACGTCGTTCAGGAGACATTCGCCCGAGCATGGCGCGCCCTGCCGACATTTGCCGGGGATCGGCGGTTCTATCCCTGGCTGACCGTCATCGCCGGCAACCTGTGCACCGACGCTCTCCGTCGTCGAGCCCGCCTCAGCCCGCTGGATGAAACGACGATGCGGACCAGCGACGTGGGGTCGTACGACATCGAGGACGCCATCTTCCAGGCTGTCGACGCCAAGATGGTGACCACCGCATTCGAGAACCTCAAGCCCCGGCACCAGCGGGTTCTCGATCTTCGCGAGCGGTCCGGCTGGTCCTACCAGAGGATCGCCGAAGAAGAGGGTGTCGGTGTCTCGGCCGTGGAGACACTGCTGTGGCGAGCTCGCAATGCACTGAAGCGGGAGTTCGCACTCCTGGCCGGAGCAGAGGGCAAGGCTGGGGCCCTGATCGGTCTGGCCATGACCCTTCCCCGAAATGTCCTGCGACGCTTGCCCACGCCGTTCCGACACGCCATGGAGACGGCCCGCCACGTGGTCAGTGCGGTGACGCCGGTGGGTGCGTCCATGGCTGCAGCCGGCGCTGTCGTCGTCGGACTGGGCGCTGTGTACCTCTCCCCGGGTACGACAGCGACCGCCACCTCAGGCGGCACCGCTCCAGTCACCTCCACCATCGCTCCGGCCAGCGCTGTACCCAGCCTGACCGGACCCACCACACCGACCAGCACCTCGACCGTTCCCCCGTCCACGCCACCATCGGTTCCTGCTGGTTCCGAGGCCGTGCCTCCGCCCACATCGGCCGGAACGGGAGGATCGGGGGACGGATCCTCGAGCACGCCGGCTGGATCGGGCAGCCAGTCGAACCCCTTGTCAGGAATCAGCCAGCCTTTGGCCGGGGTAGCCGGCGGTTTGGGTGGCGTCGTGGCCGGCGCGGGATCTGGTGTGGGCGGTGCCGTCGGCGGTGTCGGCGGTGCAGTCGGCGGTGTTGGAAACGGTCTCGGCGGTGCGGTCAGCGGTGTCGGAAACGGTCTCGGGGGTGCGGTCAGCGGTCTCGGCGGTGCGGTCGGCGGTGTGGTCGGCGGCTCCAGCTCAGGGCTGGGTCAAGCAACCACCGGCGCCACCGGGGGTGTTGGTGGCGCGGTGGCCGGAGTGGGTTCGGGCCTGGGTCAGACGATCACCGGGGTCACCGGTGGTGTCAATCAGCTCCTCGGCGGCCCGACCGGTTGAGTAAGTCCCCTCTGACCGGCGGCCGGATTCCGGCCCGGCCAGAGCATTTGACCGGCGAGCCGGGCGGACCGGTCTATCGAGGCCGAGGCTCGGTGAACTGGGCAGGATCATCAACAGCCGAGCCCTCTTGTGCGTGCAGAGCCGCGGGTACGCCTACCGGGGCAAGTCCGTGGCGTCGCAGTACTTCCAGGGCCTCGGCCCGGCCGGCGGCGATCAGCGCATCGGTGTCCGAGAAGTCGGTGTAGTCCCGAGACGACTCGCCGCCCCCGCTGAACACGATGACTTCGACCCCGGGCGGGAGCCTGGCCATCTCCTGGCTGAACCGGGCATGCACGGCGATGAACAGGGCGTTGAGCATGGCTTCGACCGGTCGGCGAGAAATAGGAGGCGTGTAGGTGAGCGGGCCGCACAACAAGACGAAGATCCTGGTGGCACCCCCTTCGATGGCCCGGCTGATCGGCACGTTGTCGACCACCCCGCCATCGATCAACTGGCGGCCGTCGATCTCCACCGGAGGGAATATGGCTGGGATCGCCGCCGAAGCAAGAATGGCCTCCACGGCGGGACCAGACGTCAACCACTGCTCGCATCCGTCTTCGAGCGACGTAGCCACCACCTCGAAGGGGATCAACGCCTCTTCCAGCCGCTCGAATTGAATGCCCTGTTCGATGATCCTCCGCAGACCGGTGTTGGGATGGACGGACTCGCGCTGCTGCAAGAAGATCCAGGGCCCGTGCACGCGACGCTGCGGGTACACGTCCTCGCCCCGCAATCCCTGCCAGATCTTGGTCAGGTGTTCCATACCTGCTTCTGACGGGTCGCCGGCGAACGCCGCCCCGTTCACCGCCCCGACGGATGCCCCGTAGATGTGATCGGGCATAAAGCCTTGCTCGGAGAGGACTTGGAGCATCCCAACCTGGGTGGCCCCACGGGTTCCTCCCCCGGCCATGACCAAGGCGGTCACGGGACCGGGGGCCGATTGCCGGGCCAGCCATTCCTGCCGGTCGATCCGACTCCGCTTGAAGACGAACCGGACGGTCAGGACGATGAGCACCAGCGTCACCAGGACAAACAGGGGGAATATCACGGCGAAGGCGACGTGCACGGTGGCAAGGTCCATTGCGGCAAAGGCTAACGGACGGGCCCGCGTATGGATCGCCGGCCCCGTAGTGTCATACCGCCCTGAGACACTGTCCTCGTGTTGGTGACAGACGAGCGGATCGACAAGGATTCGCAGATGCCCGAGGAGTGGCGGCCACTGGCCGGTGCCGAACTACTCGAACGGCTCCGCGTCACGGGCCGACCGCGCCCTGCCCTCGACCCCACCATGTTCCGACGGCTTCACGATCGTTTGAACGAGGCACTCGAGTCCTCCATGCCACCGGGACTCGGCTCTACGCCGGTCGTGATCACCAAGGACAAACTGACGCAGGTACTGACCTGCGAAGCACACCATGTGGCCAGTCAGTTCGGCGAGCGGCGGCCCTCGCAAGCCATGGCCTGTGGGGCGTTGATCGACAGCCTCTTTCGGCAGCTGGTGGTCACCGGTCGCATCGAGGACCCCATGGCCGACGGACTTGCCGCCCTCACGCTCGACGATCACCAACGAGCCCTGGTGGAGTGGATCAACCAGCTTCGGGCACCCCAACGATCCGAGTTGGCCGTGGAGGTCGAACGACAGGCGGCCGGTCTTGTCGCCCGTTGGCCCGCCTTGTCGCCTGAGTGGTTGCCTCGCACCCAGGAGCCGATCAAGGCTTCGTTGGCTGGTGGCCGGATACTCCTCTCGGCCCGCATCGACCTGGCCGTCGGTCGTCCGGCGGTGGACCACGCCTCGGTGGGGATCGTCGAGCTCAAGTCGGGAAAGCGCAGGGCGGAGCACCGCGCTGATCTGCACTTCTACGCGCTCATCGAGGCCCTGCGCAGCCCGGCGCCACCGTTCATGGTTGCGACCTATTACTCGCGCACCGGGGAGCTCGACGTAGAGCCGGTCAGCGAGGATCTGCTGGTGGCGGCAGCCCGCCGAACGGTTGCCGGTGCCGAGGCCCTGCTTCGTCTGGCTACGGGAGGAGAAGCGCACCGAACCCCGAATCCGCTGTGCGGCTGGTGCGACGCCCTCCCCACCTGTGGGCCGGGTCAGGAGCGCACCGGGACATCCATCCCCCAGGACGGGTCCCGCGCCCGCGAGCTGTCCGATGAGGTTGAGCTGTCAGGCGACGATGGGCTTTCGGGCGAGGTTGAGCTGTCAGGCGAGGTTGGGCTGTCGGGCGCCGACGAGCTGTCCGGCGACGATGGGGAGGGGCAGTGACCGCTGGCCCGCATCCCGCGTCGTCTGCTTTTGTCTCGCCATCGGTGAACGCGTTTACCGCACAGTTGCTTGCGCCCGCCCACATATGCATCGACGATGGCGTCCGCCAGTCGGTCAGGGACCACCTACTGTCCGCCGTGCCGTCCCTCGTCGACGAGCTCCCGGCTGGGGACCAGGTCGTCATCACCCTTCCGGTGCTTCGCCAAACCCTGCTGGGACCGGACGGATCCCTCAGGGTGGATGAGCCCTTCACATGGAAACCGGCCTTCGTACGACGCTCGCTGGGCCTGGCCGCCATCGAATCATGCCTGCAACATCGCCATGGGACCCCAGCGGAGGCGGTGGGGGCCGTTGCCGACGAGGCCGTCGCCACCTGGGTGCGCACGGGCTGGCGGACCTTCCACTGGGAGCCCTGGTACGGGGGACTCTCGGTCGGGGCCCGGTCCGTCGTCCTGGCCGAGGCGGCCACGTGGGCCACCGCGCTGTGGTCCGGAGTCGATTGGAACCAGTTCGCGTCGCTTCCCACCGTCGGCGGACCCGACGACCAGTGGATCTGCACCGCGGCACGCACGGTGCGTCTCAAGGGACGATCCGAGCTCCGAGTCGGCATCGCCGCCCCGCACTGCTGTCGGACAGGCGGTCACGGCGGAGGGGGCTCCGAGGACAATGGTCCGGGGCCGTCGATGGCCCTGCTGTCGGTCTCGGGAGGTGCACCTTCCGAGGATTGGCGAACCGAACTGGGGTTCCTGGCCCTGGTGGCGAGCCTCCGATCACCATCGCGTCCGGTCCCGGCCCGGGTCGCAGGCCTATGGCCCGATACCGGTGCCCAACGGATGATCGAGGTCGACGCCGGGATACTCGGGGCTGCAGCCGATCGGGTGATAGCAGCCGTTTCCGAGTTGGCTGCCGCTCGTCGGGACTCGGCGGCCTAGAAGCGACGCCGCTCAGACCCACACCAGTCCTCACCGTCTCGCGACTCAGTTGCTCAGGCCTCGACCGCTTGGAACAGGGCCTTGGCCGCCTGAGCATCGGGCTTTCCCGCCGCGGTCTGAGCGATGTCCTCGACCAGGAGCAGTTGGCGCGGGATCTTGTAGCCGGCGATGTGGCGCCGACAATGATCTTGGAGCTCCTCGAGGGTGATCTCGACACCGGGGCGCGGACGAAGGGCCACCGCCACCCGCTCGCCGAAGACCTCATCGGGCACGCCGACCACGATGGCGTCGTAGACCCCGGGGTGCGTCTTGAC
>DASZLD010000230.1:0-5285 GCA_035552655.1 Acidimicrobiales bacterium | reverse complement strand
TGGGACCAGGCGGCCTTCACGCTCGGCGGAAAGACGGGGACGGCCAGTGTGGGGCTCGACGCTCATGGCAACCCACAGGAGCCGACCTCCTGGTTCGTGGCGTTCGGTCCCAATCCCAACCCGCAGTACGTGGTGGTCAGCGAAATCAACGAAGGCGGGTACGGCGCCCAGGCCTCGGCTCCTGTGGTCCGGAAGATCTTCGACTACCTGGTGGCCCATCCGGTGGCCCCCGTCGCCCTGCCGTCAACGTCAGCGGCTATGAACGCCTCTGGGCCCGCGGCCCTGCCCACGACCACCACGACGACCGCGCCGGGCTCAACCACCACCACGGATCCCGGATCCACGACGACCACGAACCCGGGAACGAACGCCGCCTACAAGGGATAGCAAGCTGTACTCGATCAACCCTCCACGGCATACCAAAGGAGCTCCCAGTTCCCATCCCAAATGGTCTTTGAGTCGTCCATCTGGTAGCCGAGCCTCTTGTAGAGCTGGCGGGCTTCGGTCATCCATGGCGCCGTGTTCAAGTAGCGACCACCACGCTCAATGGCTGTCCGGAGAAGCTCGTGGGCGAGTCCCTGACCTTGATGGGATGGCTTCACCGCCAGCATGCGGATGTAGTCGCCGATGACAGAGACCGTTCCCACGATCTCGTCGTGCTCATCTCCGACCACCAATACGAGTGATCCCTCCGTCAGGACATCTCTCGACATCTCGGCGAGGTGACCCTCGAAGTCAGCAGGGCTGGGGTAACGATCCTGAAGCGTCGTGTACGCCGCTCGGCGTACAGCCACGATGCCGTCGACGTCCGCATCGACCGCCGGTCTGGCCCTGGCTACCTGACTCATGGTCGCCGTCGGTGCCCTGGCGCTCTGGCTCGGAGTTCAGGACGCCGAGCGGCGCAGGAGGATCCCTCGGACGTAGGCCGCCTGGCCCACATGCTGGAGGTCGTCGGCGATCACACTGACCAGTCGGATGCTCACCGTCACCGGCGGGTCCCAGCTCGTGTCTATGACCCGAGAGAGGTCTGCTTCGCCCAGAGAGCTCACGTAGCCCACCGTCTTTCCGTGAACGTCCTCGTAGTAGCCGAGAAGGGAGGCGGCATCGGCGGTGACCTTGGCCACGGTCTCGGGGTCGTGCCCGTAGCCGGTATCGAATGGATCGAGGGGCAGCCCGAACCGATCCTTCCAGCCCTTGGCCATCCACACCTGCTCGCTGCCGTCGAGCCCGGCGACATGATCATCTTGAATGCGGGTCAGGTGCCACGCCAGCCAGGCGATGGAGTTGGACTCGGCCTCCGGCCGGAATGCCAGCTCGTCGGGTGAGAGCCCGTTCACCGCCGGGTGCAGCTCATCGCGGATGCGCTGAAAGGCCTCCACCAGTAGCTCAATGCTCGTCATCGATGCTCTCCTCTACCGGGGCCCATCAGTGCGCCTGCGCATCTCCGGCATATCCGTAATTTCTGCGAGCCTACCCATCACCGCCGATCCTCCAAACCTGGGCCCGAAGGGCCCATCTGCGGCCTGTCAGCTGGCTTGAGCGGGCTCGACCGAGTCGGCCAACAGCTCCACCGAACGCAGCCGGGCTTCCGTCGACGGCGATTGGTGGGCCACCATGAGCTCGTCGGCGTCGGCGTGGACGGCGAAGGCCTGGATGTACTCGCTGACCTCGGACGCTGTCCCCACCGCCGAATAGGTCACCATCTGCTCCACGTGTCGGCCCGCGGGTGAGGCGAGGATGTCATCCGCCTCCTCGTCGGTCAGGCTCCGTCCCCGGCCGAACAGGGACTTGGCCCGGCCTCGCTTGGCCGCCAGAAGCTGTTCTTCGGCCGCCGACTTGGTGTCGGCCGCGATCACGTTGACCCCGGCGATGACGTACGGCTGGTCGAGCTGAGCGGAAGGACGGAACTCGCGGCGATAGGCAGCGACGGCCTGCTGGAGGGCATCGGGGGCGAAGTGGGAGGCGAAGGCGTAGGGGAGCCCGAGGGCGGCGGCCAGCGTGGCTCCGAACATCGACGATCCCAGGATGTACAGCGGGACGTTGGTGCCCTTGCCGGGGGTGGCGTTCACCCCGGGGACCCTGGTCTCGCCGGTGAGGTAGCCCTGGAGCTCGAGCACATCCTCGGGGAAACGGTCAGCCGAGGCGTTGTTGCGCCGGAGGGCGAACATGGTGTTCTGGTCCGACCCGGGGGCGCGCCCCAGTCCCAGGTCGATCCGCCCGGGATGCAGGGCCTCGAGGGTGCCGAACTGTTCGGCGATGGTGAGCGGGGCGTGGTTGGGGAGCATGATGCCGCCGGCGCCCAGGCGAATCTCGTTGGTCTGGGCGGCGACATGGGCGATGATCACGCTGGTGGCCGAGGAGGCGATGGAGGACATGTTGTGGTGCTCGGCGTACCAGACACGCCGGTATCCCCAGGTCTCGGCGTGCTGGGCCAGCACGACGCTCGCCGCGAAGCTGTCGCTGATCGACTCGCCCTTGCGGATGGGCGCCAGATCGAGGATCGAGAGTGGGATGGGCATGACGGAGTCCTTCGGTTTGCTCGGTACCAACCTATAGAGAGATCTCCTGGACTCGGGTCTGCCCATGGGGGCGGTCGATGGATCCCGGCGGTGCGGGGCGGTTCGCGCCCTGGTTGGACTAGGAATGAGCATTGTGATCGACACGGCCACGCTGGTGGCTCACCTGTCCGACCTCGTGGGAGCGGCCAACGTCAGCTCGGGCGATGGCATCGACGAGAGCGACACTCACGACGAGGCCCTCTCGGCTGAAAGCGCCCGCCCGGTCGCCGTGGTGCGCCCCGGGTCCACCGATGACGTGGCCGCCATCGTGGTGACGGCCGCGCTTCACGGCGTGCCCCTCACGGCTCGAGGCTCAGGGACGGGCCTCTCGGGGGGATGCGCCCCCACGCCTGGCGGTGTGGTGGTGTCGTTCGAGCGGATGGCCCGGATCCTCGAAATCGACACCGAGAACCAGGTCGCCGTGGTGGAGCCCGGTCTCACCCTGGTCGAGTTGGATGCCGAGCTCGCTCCTCTCGGGTTGACCTACCCGGTGTCCCCCGGTGAGCCGTCGGCCAGCCTCGGGGGCAACGTGGGCACCAATGCCGGGGGGATGCGGGCCGTCAAGTACGGCGTGACCCGCCATCACGTGCTGGGCATCGAGGCCGTGCTCGGCACCGGTGAGGTCATCACCGCCGGTGGGAAGTTCGTGAAGTCGACCAGCGGCTACGACCTGACCCAACTGGTGATCGGTTCGGAGGGGACCCTGGCTCTCGTGACCAAGATCCTTCTACGCCTCCATCCCCGACCCGACCACCACGCCACCCTGCTGGCCCCGTTCGCCACCATGGAGGGGATCGCCGCCGCCGTTCCCCGCCTCGTGAGCGGTGGGCTCGACCCGGTGGTGATCGAGTACATCGACGGGGCCTCGATGGCCGGCATCACCGCCCGAGCCGGCATCGACCTGGGCATCCCCGAGGAGGTCCAGAAACAGACAACCGCCTATTTGGTGGTCGTCCTGGAGGATCACCGGCAAGACCGGCTCGAGGAGGACACCGAGTCCCTGGCCCAGCAACTGGCCGAGGAGGGCGCCGTCGAGGTCTACGTCCTGCCCCCGCTGGCCGGGACGCAGCTGATCGAGGCCAGGGAGCGAGCCTTTTGGGCGTCCAAGGCGGCCGAGGCCGACGACCTCCTCGACGTGGTGGTGCCGCGTGCCTCGATCCCGGACTTTCTCACCACCGCCGCGACCGTGGCCGACCAGACCTCCTCACTGGTGATCGGTTGCGGCCATGCCGGCGACGGGAACGTGCACCTGTCGGTGTGGCAGGCCGATCCGGTTGTCCGTCACGCCGTCATGCACGACATCATCTCGGCCGGGATCGGCCTGGGCGGGGCCGTCTCGGGCGAGCACGGTATCGGGAGAACCAAGAAGCCGTACTTGGCCGAGTTCGAGGATCCGGCCAAGCTGGCCCTCATGCGACGCATCAAGACCAGCTTCGACCCCGAGGGCATCCTCAATCCCGGCGCCATCTTCGACCCCGACCCCTGGACGGGAACCGGCCGGTGAACGGCGCCCAGGCCCTCATCCGCACGCTGGTCGACCGGGGGGTCGACACCTGCTTCACCAACCCGGGGACTTCGGAGATGCATTTCGTCGCCGCCCTCGACGACGTCCCGGCCATGCGCGCCGTGCTCGCCCTGTTCGAAGGGGTGGCCACCGGCGCGGCCGACGGGTACGCCCGCATGGCCGGCCGGCCGGCGGCCACGCTCCTCCATCTGGGACCGGGGCTGGGGAACGGTCTGGCCAACTTGCACAACGCCCGGCGTGCTCACAGTCCGGTGCTCAACATCGTGGGCGACCACGCCACCACCCATTGGAAATACGACGCACAGCTCCAGTCGGACATCGAGACGGTGGCCCGCAACGTGTCCACCTTCGTCCGCACCTCGGCCTCGACGGCGGACCTCATCGCCGATGCTCTGGCCGCCCTGTCCGCCGCAGTCGGCCCTCCCGGCTCGGTGGCCACGCTCATCCTGCCTGCCGATGTGTCCTGGTCCAACGACGATGGGTTCGACCGGGCCGCGTCTGCACCAGCACGGGCTGTTGGGGCCGGAGTCGGGACCAGCCCGTCAGAGGATGCCATCGCTGAGGCCGCCGCTGCCCTGCGGTCCTCCGAGCCCGCCGTCATCCTGATCGGCGGCCGGGCGTGCTCGGGAACGGCCCTTGATCGGGTGGCAGACATCGCTGCTGCCACCGGCGCCCGAGTGCTGGCCGAGACCTTCCCCGCCCGCTTGGAGCGGGGCGCCGGCCGCCCACCCGTTGATCGCCTCGCCTACCTGGCTGAATTTGCGGTCATGCAGCTCGAGGGCACCCGGCATCTGGTGCTGGTGGACGCCAAGGCCCCCGTCTCGTTCTTCGCCTATCCGGACCGGCCCAGCGACCTGGTTCCCGACGGTTGCACGGTGCACGAAGTGGTGGGCCCCGGCACCGACCTGGACGCCGCGCTCGACGCGCTCGGTGCCGCGTTGGAGGTCCAGGCGGGCATCGCCCCGCGTGCACAAGAGGACCGACCGGAGCTGCCGACCGGCGAGCTCACCGCCCAAGCCGTGAGCCAGGCCCTCGGCGCCCTCCTACCCGGGGGGGCGATCGTCTCCGACGAGGGGAACACCTCGAGCCTGTTCGCCCCGGGATCGACGGCCGGTTCGCCTCCCCACGACTGGCTCTGTCTCACCGGCGGGGCCATCGGTCAGGGGTTGCCGGTGGCACTGGGCGCCGCCGTGGCCTCCCCC
>DASZLD010000229.1:0-3559 GCA_035552655.1 Acidimicrobiales bacterium | reverse complement strand
CTCCTGTTGGGTTGGCGATCGCGGGAGCCTCTGGTCGGCGGCGACCGGGCCGTGCTCACCGTCAATGGGATCTTTCGTCCCTTCGCCCTTGTCCGAGGGCGGGCCGTGGCCACGTGGACCATGCCTGGCCCTTCGATCGTGTTCCAGCCGTTCACCACGGTGTCGCGGACGGACCGAGCAGCCCTGGTGGCCGACGCTCAAGCGGTGGCCCGCTTTTTGGGAGTGAGGAACCCGTCTCCGATGACGGTGGCCGACCAGGAGTCGCCCGACTGACGGGTGCGGTCTCAAGATTCGGCGTGGCGGCGCGGGGTCATCAGGTGCCGGGAGCGGTACCGGCCAGTGACCGGGGGCGATCGCCGACGGCCTCGGTGGCCCCATGCCCAGGCCGGGCGGCTCCGCCAACACGGCGCCGCAACAGCGGAGCGGCCAGTGCGCCGAGGAGAGCGATGCTGGCGATCACCCACCACCCGCGGCGGAAGGCGTCGAGCCGAGCCACCGGGCCCGACGGGGCACCGAGCACGGC
Source organism: Acidimicrobiales bacterium (assembly GCA_035552655.1). Taxonomy (GTDB): domain Bacteria; phylum Actinomycetota; class Acidimicrobiia; order Acidimicrobiales; family RAAP-2; genus DASXMT01. The sequence goes on along the minus strand of DASZLD010000229.1, from coordinate 3,036 downwards.
GACCAGCACGGCCACGCCGATGGCCATCCCCACCTGGCGGACCATGTTGACCACCGCCGATCCGGTGGCAAACGACGGCGGGGGCAGGGAGGACGCGGCCGTGGCCATCAACGTGGGCAGGGTGAGCCCCACTCCGATGCCGGTGAGGATCATGCCGCCGAGGATGGAGCCGACGTAGTTGGGCTCGATGCCCACCGCCAGCGCCCACCAGGCCACGCCGCCGGCGAAGACGGTGGAGCCCAGGGCGATGACCACGGCGGCACCGAATCGGGCGATGAGCCGTCCGGCCACGAAGAACGAGAACAGCGGCACCATGACTGGCCCGGGGGCGATGGCCAGACCGGCCTTCAGTGCCGACCACCCCCAGTCGTTCTGTTCCCACAAGACGATGGAGAGCAGCATGGCCCCGAACGAGGCCGAGAACACCAGGGCCACGGCCGAGGCGCCCGAGAAGCTCCGGACCCGGAACAGGGCCGGCTCGATCAACGGGTTGTGGTGCTTGGCGCAGTGGAGGACGAAGAGGCCAAGGGCGAGAGCCGAAGCCACCAGCACGGCCACCGTGCTGGTGGCGCTCCATCCCCAGTCGCCTCCTTTGACCAGCCCGAAGGTGAGCGCGCCGACCCCGGCAGTGACCAGCACCGCCCCCAAGGCGTCGGGGCGCGGCACCTGGTGCCCCGGTGCATCGGGCAGCTTCAGCCATCCGACGATCAGGGCGATGACCCCGATGGGCACGTTGACGAAGAACACCCAACGCCAGCTGATGGCCACCAGCAGTCCGCCGACCACCGGCCCCAGGGCCGCGGCCAGACCGCCGGTGGCCGTCCAGGTCCGTACGGCGGAGCTGCGCTTCTCGTCGGAGTAGGAGGCCAGCACCAGGCTCAGCGAGGTGGGCGTCAGCAGGGCGGCACCGGCCGCCTGCACCAGGCGGAATGCGACCAGCATGGCCACGCTGGTGGCGGCACCACATGCCGCCGAGGCCACGGTGAAGACGGCCACCCCGAGCAGGAAGCCGTACTTGCGCCGATGGCGGTCGGCCAGTCGGCCGAACAGCACCAGCAGGGCGGCGTAGACGATGGCGTACCCGTTCAGGACCCAGGACAGGTCGCTCAGGTTGTCGTTGCCCAAGCTCTTGGCCATGTCGGGCAGGGCCACGTTGACGATGAACAGGTCCAAGCTGGCCAGGATCACGCCGGCGCAGACGATGGCCAACACGTGGGCCGGTGGGGTCTCCTGGGAGCGGAGGCGGCCCGTTCGCTGACTTAAGCTAACCATAGTGAGATGGTAGCCAGATGACTTAGGGCAACACAAGTCAGATAGGATGGGGCCATGGAGACCGAAGCGGAGACCAGGAGGGACATCCGACCAGAGCCCCGGGTAGACACAGGAGCCGAGAGCCAGACGGTGCGCTTGGCCGGACGGCTGGACCCTCGAGGATCATGGACGGCGGACGCCTGCTCGATCGGTCGGGCCCTCGATGTGGTCGGGAACCGATCGGCGCTGTTGTTGCTACGCGAGGCGTTCTACGGCACCACCCGGTTCGACGACTTCGCCACCCGGGTGGGGATCAGCGAGCCGTCGGCCGCCGCCCGCCTCCGCCAGCTGGTGGCCGAGGGCCTCCTCGAGCGGGAGCCGTATCAGGAAGCAGGCCAGCGAACTCGGATGCAGTACCGGCTGACCGAGAAGGGCAGCGACCTGTTCCCCGCCCTGGTCGCCCTCATGCAGTGGGGAGACCGATGGCTGGCGCCGGGAGGAAGCCCGGTCACCTTGTCCCACCAGGGTTGCGGTCAGCCCGTCCACGCCGAGCTGCGCTGTGGCGCCGGGCACCAGCCTCCGGTGGGCGAGCTCGAACTGTCGGTCGGCCCCGGCGCCCGCCGGAAGGGCGGCAGCGCCACCAGCTAGCTATAGCTAGGCGATGGGGTGGTAGTCGACCCCGGCCACCGCGCCGTTGCTACTGGCCGCGTGAGCCTTGTCCAGGGGAGGAACCGTGAAGGCTTGGCGGACGGCGGCGAGCGGCTCGTCGGCGTGGTGCCAAAAGTCGAACTCGGGGGCGTAGGTGTCGCCCGAGGTCTGCAGGCCGCGGTCCCAGGCCACCCAGAACTTGGCCGGATCCAGGGCCCCTGTGGTACTGCCGGCCAGCTTGTTGAACTCGATGCCCAGATGCCAGGAGTAGATGACGGGGAGGACCTGACCGTCGACGGGGTAGATCGGGTGGATTCCGGAGGTGAAGGTGGAGACCAGGATCTCGCCCTGGGGCGTGGTGTCGTAGCCTGAGATCAGGTGCGTGCAGTCGTGGGGGGTGCCGAACATCTCGTTCACCGCTCCGGGGTGACCGGCGAACGCGAAGCCGTGGCGGTCGTAGAAGGACCAGAACTCGTACCCGAGGGTGCCCGGGGGCAAGGAGGAGAGCTCCTGGTAGCGGTCGCCCAGGTGCTCGTCGGCGTTGTCGCCTTCGTAGGGCATCAACCAGTCGTTCCAGTCACCGACGTCGGCCATCTTGAGCCGTCCGTCGGTCACGCTCCGCAGGTTCTTGTCGCCCATGTCGGCGATGATGGGACCGAGGTCGGGATCCAGGCTCTTGGTCAGGTCGTCGAGCCAGCTGTCGTGGACATCGAGCTGGCCGGCGAAACCCAGGACCTGCTCGATGCGGGCCCGGTTCAGGTCCCCATCGACCAGGGCGAAGATGGCCAGGATCTCTGCCGCGGTGGCCGCCTCACCGGCGTCGCTCAGCGCCCCAGCCAGGTCGTCGGGGGTCGAGGACGGCAGCGAGCCGGGGTTCGGGGGGTCGGCGCCCAGTCCGAGCTGGGCCAGCGAGACGATGGCGTCGGCCGCGTCGCTCGAGAGCGGAGCCGTTCCGCCACCGGTGGCGACAGTTCGAGCGGCACCGAGTAGAACGGAGGTCTGATTGTCTTTCAGTGAGAGCAGCACGGCACCATTCCAGCACGAGAGCTGGGTCCGGTGTACGGCGTTGGTGAGGAGGAGATGACAGTGGCAGTTCGCGATGAAATAGCTGCATCGCCGAAGGATCGGGAGCCGGAA
>DASZLD010000228.1:0-2353 GCA_035552655.1 Acidimicrobiales bacterium | reverse complement strand
CGGCAGGGTGTCCTGGTCGTCGGCCCGAACCCGTTGTTCCTCCGGTACATCGAGCAGGTGTTGCCCTCGTTGGGCGAGACCGGGGTGACCCTGTCCACCGTGTCCGGCCTGGTGCCCGAGGTCCGGGCCCGGGACTCCGAGCCCGAGGACGTGGCCCGGCTGAAGGGCGACATCCGGATGGCCAAGGTCATCGGGCGCGCCGTTCGGACCAGGCAACGCCCGCTGGCCGAGGATATGACCATTCCCTACGGTGCCCTGCTCCTGCGGCTGACCGCCGCCGACTCCCGAGACATCGTGGCCACGGCCCGCCGGCGTCCCGGTGCCCACAACGCCAGGCGGCGCGCGGTGGAACAAGCGGTGGTCGGGGTGCTGGCCGACCGGGCCCGTCGGACCCAGCAGACCCTGAGCGCGGGCTCGTCGTCCACCATCGCCGCCTTCCCCGGCTACGAGGACCCCTCGGAGCTGGACGACGACGAGTTCGACCTGGAGGACTTCTCCCGCAAGGTGCGCCGGGTCCCCGAGCTGGCCCTGGCCCTCGACCGGATGTGGCCCCGGCTGTCGCCCCACGAGCTGTTGCACGATCTCTTCGGCGCCCCCGCCCTGATCCGGGCGGCCGGGCGACAGAACCTGTCGCCCGAGGAGGAGGGCCTCCTTTTCCGGAAGCGTTCGGCCTCGTTCGAGGCCGTCCCCTGGACCCCGGCCGACGCCGCCCTGATCGACGAGGCCCGACACATCCTGGGCCCGAGGAACGGCAATGCCGACGATGCCATCCGCAACTACGGGCACATCGTGGTGGACGAGGTGCAGGACCTGTCGCCCATGCAGCTCCGCATGCTCACCCGCCGCTCGTTGTCGGGATCGATGACCGTGGTGGGCGACATCGCCCAGGCCACCGCGCCGTGGGCCCCCAGGCGCTGGAGCGACATCACCGATCATCTGCCCAAGCGGCGGCCGCCCAAGCTGGTGGAGCTGACCGTCAGCTATCGCACGCCGGCCGAGGTGGTCGAAGTGGCGGCCCGGGTCCTGGCCGTGGCCGCCCCCGAGCTGCAGCCGCCCACCCCCGTCCGCAAGACAGGCGTTCCCCCACGGGTCGTCTCTGTGCCCCCGGCCGGCGATCCCGGCGCCCCCGGTGGCGGCGATCCAGGCGCCCAGGAGGCGGCACTGGCCCGAGCGGTGGCCCAGGCGGCAGCAGAGGAGATGGCCGCCGTGGGCTCGGGACGGGTCGCCGTGCTCGCCCCCGGCTCGATGCTGACCCCCATCGCCACCGCCCTGACCGAGGCCGGGACCCCGGTGGTCGACCCCCGGGACATGCGCCGGGGCGGGCTGTCCGACCCGTTGGTCCTTCTGGCCGCCGATGCGGCCAACGGACTGGAGTTCGACGCCGTGGTGGTGGCCGAGCCGGGCCTCATCGCCGGCACCACGGCCAGGGGGTTGCGCACCCTGTACGTGGCCCTGACCCGCCCGACCCAGCGCCTCACGTTGGTCCACGCTGCGCCCCTGCCCGCGCCGCTGGCCGACCTCAACTGACACGAGATCGTCACCCAACGGTCACCGGCCGCAGCCTGGGCCGGGCTTGAAACCGCCCCTGACTCAGTGTTGGCCCTGAGTGCACTGCATCGACTAAGAAATACGCCGTGACTGAGGCTCTCGCGGTCGAGCAACCTACGCCTGCCCGGCATCGCCCGGATCGGCCACCCATGATCGCCGTCGGCGTCATGATCTGGCTCGGCTCAGAGGTGATGTTCTTCAGCGCCCTGTTCGCCGCCTTCTTCACCATTCGGGCCCACGCCACCGTGTGGCCGCCCAAGGGCACCGAGCTCGACACCATCCAGGCCGGCGTGTTCACCGTCATCCTCTTGGCCTCCAGCTTCACCATGCAAAAGGCCGTGTTTGACCAGGAGAAGGGGAACCGGAAGAGCGCAAAGCTCTGGGTGGTGATCACCCTGCTCATGGGTTCGGCCTTCGTGGGGAACCAGTTCTACGAGTGGATCACCCTCACCACCCGCCCCGGCACCAACGCCTACGGGTCGCTGTTCTTCATCATGACCGGCATCCACGGCCTCCACGTGTTCCTGGGCCTGGTGGCCATGATCTTTCTCCTGGGCCGGCTGAAGGGGCCGGGGGGCGATCCGGGCGAGACAGCGGTGTTCCAGGGGGTCAGTTACTACTGGCACTTCGTGGACATCGTCTGGGTCGGTCTGTTCAGCTGCCTCTTCCTGCTCAAATAGGTGCCAACACGAATGCGCAGTCTCTTTCGGGGTCGATACCTGGTACCAGCCCTCCTCTTGGTGAGCGTGGGGTTATTCGGCCTTCTCGTGTTCTCGCCCGGATCATCCAGCGCCGCGTCCGACTC
>DASZLD010000227.1:0-17388 GCA_035552655.1 Acidimicrobiales bacterium | reverse complement strand
AGTGTCCGGTTCCACGACTTAGTGGACACCATGTCCCAGGACATCGTGGACACCTGCTCAGGTGGTGTCCATGGACCGTGCCCGCTATGCCGTCGATGCCGTACTTGTGGAGGACCGATCCATGCGATCGGTGGCCTCGTCGCTTGGCATGTCGAAGTCCTGGGTGGCTAAGCAGGTGAAACGGTTCCGAGCCGGTGGCTACGAGGCGCTCGCCCCACAGTCGAAAGCGCCCCACCGGCGGCCGTCGCAGATCTCCGTCGAGATCGAGGACGAGATCGTGGCCATCCGAAAGGAACTCGACGAGCACGGCTTTGACGCCGGTCCGCTCACCATCCAGTACCACCTGCGCCAGCGCCACGGGACCGCTCCGGGTCGATCCACCATCCACCGGGTGCTGGTCCGACGAGGGTTCGTCGTCCCCCAACCCCAGAAGCGGCCCCATCGGTCGTGGGTACGGTTCGAGGCAACGTTGCCGAACGAGACCTGGCAGGCGGACATGACCCACTGGTCGCTGGTCGACGGGACCGGTGTGGAGATCCTCGACTTCGTCGACGACTACTCCCGGATGGTCACCGTGGCCGTCGTGCTGCCGGTGACCACCGCCGCCGATGTCGTGGCCGCGTTCTACCAGGGTGCTGGCCACTTCGGGTTCCCCGCCTCGATGCTGACCGACAACGGCTGCATCTTCACCGCGCAGTTCCGAAACGGCCGGTGCGGATTCGAGACCGAGCTCGCCACCTTGGGAATCACCATCAAGCACGGCAAGCCCTACCATCCCCAAACCCAGGGGAAGATCGAGCGGTTCCACCAGACCCTCAAGCGCTGGCTGCGCAAGCAGGACCAGGCCGGCTCTATCGCTGAGCTCCAGGGACAGGTCGACTGCTTCGTCCGTTACTACAACGAGACTCGGCCCCACTCGGCCCGAGGCATGGTCCCCCCCAAGCAGGCCTTCGACGCACTCGAGAAAGCCACGCCTGATCCCGACAAGTACCTAATGGCTCCCTACACCCGGGTCCGCCACGACAAGATCGACAAGACCGGGGTCTTCACCCTGCGCCACGGAACCAAACTCCACCACGTGGGTGTCGGTCGGGCCCACTGTGGCCGCCGGGTCATCATCCTGATCGCCGACCTCGACATCCGGGTCCTGAGTGAGGAGGGCGAACTCCTACGCCATCTCACACTCGACCCAGAGAGGGACTACCAACCCCTCGCTGCGGGCCGGTGACCAAGTATCCTGCATAGGTTCGTCTGTCCACGATCTCTCGCGACATCACATGGTGCCCCCGGCAGGACTCGAACCTGCGCACACGGCTCCGGAGGCCGATGCTCTATCCGCTGAGCTACGAGGGCATATGACGGTGCGCCCCACTGGGGGACGCCGTCACCGGAGGGACCACTCTACTTCGATGTCCAGCTGGGCCCCGGAACGCCCTATCCTCAGCGCAACATGCCTATCCGTGACCAGCTTGCGCAAGCGATTAGCTCCGCCCTCGACACCGTCGCGGGACAGGAAGGACTCAGCCTGGCCGTGAGCCCGGAGAACGTGCACCTGGAACGCCCGGGGCGTCGGGAGCACGGAGACTGGTCGACCAACGTCGCCATGGTCAACGCCAAATCCGTCGGTCGCCCTCCCCGCCAGTTGGCCGAGGCGCTCATCGAGGTCCTCACGGCCGAGCCCCCTCCACACGTGGAGCGGGTCGAGATCGCCGGTCCCGGATTCATCAACTTCCACCTCGATGCCGGCTGGCTCCACGACGCGCTGATCGAGATCGTCACAGAGGGCGAGGCGGGCTACGCCCGACCCGACGTCGGCCACGGTGAACGCGTCCAGGTGGAGTTCATCTCCGCCAACCCGACCGGTCCCATTCACGTGGGCAATGGCTGGTGGGGGAGCTACGGAGACGCCCTGGCCCGGGTGCTCGACCGTGCCGGCCACGACGTGAGCCGGGAGTTCTACGTGAACGACACCGGTGGGCAGATCAGGCGGCTGGGGGAGAGCCTGCTGGCCCGCTACCACCGGACCGAAGTCCCCGACGAGGGATACCAGGGCGAATACGTCAGCGAGCTGGCTGCCATCTATGACGGTCCAGACGACGTGACCGTGGCCGGACGCTGGGCCGCCGATCACATTCTGGCCAACATCAAGCAGACCTTGGAATCGATCGACATCATCTTCGACGAGTGGTACAGCCAGGCTTCGATCGAAGAGAGCGGCGCCGTGCAGGAGACCATCGCCCTCCTGGCCGAGAAGGGCCTGGTCTTCGAGCAGGACGGAGCGACCTGGTTGCGGGCCACCGAGCTGGGCGACAACCGGGACCGGGTCCTGGTCAAGTCGGACGGCGACGCCACCTATCTGGCCGGCGACCTGGCCTACCACCGTGACAAGTTTCTGATCCGGGGCTTCGACCGGGTCATCGACGTATTCGGTGCCGATCACCACGGCCAGGTGGCGAGCCTGATGGCCGGCGTCCAGGCCCTCGGGGTGCCGGCGGGCCATCTCGAGGTCAAGTTGGGTCAGATGGTGTCCCTGCTCGATGGCGATCAGAACACCAAGATGTCCAAGCGGGCCGGCAACTTCGTGTCCCTCGACTCCCTGATCGCCGACATCGGGCCCGACGCCACCCGGCTGTTGAGCCTCATGACCTCGCTCGATCAGTCCACCTCGCTCGATCTGCCTGCCGTGCGCGAGCAGTCGATGGAAAACCCGGTGTACTACGTGCAGTACGCCAACGCCCGTATTGCCGCCATCGGTCGCAAGGCCGTTGAACGCGGTGTGGTCCGGGTCGACGTGGCTGAGGCCGATGTCGGCTTGCTGGTCCATGAACGGGAGCTGGAGCTGCTCCGGTGCCTGGAAGAGCTGCCCGAGGTGGTCGCCGATGCGGCCATTGACCGCGCTCCGACCAAGATCACCACCTGGGTCCGCAGGTTGGCCGGGTGTTTCCACGGCTTCTATCACGACTGCCCGGTGCTGGCCGAGGACGTCGATCCTGCGCTGGCCCAAGCTCGACTGTGGATGGTCGAGGCCACCCGGATCGGCCTGGCCATCGGGCTCGGCCTGCTCGGCGTGTCTGCTCCGGAGTCCATGTAGTCATGACCCCGGCGGTCGAACCCACCAGATCGGGAGCCAGTGGCCCGGTGCCGCAGGGCCTGTTGCCCATGAGCTCCTCGATCGGGCCCGATGGCCGTCTCCGGGTTGCCGGTCTCGACGTCATCGAGCTGGCCGAGGAGTACGGCACACCTCTGTTCGTCTACGACGAGGCCGAGCTGCGTGAACGGTGCCGCGAGGCGGTGGCGGTGTGGGGAGAGGGTGTGGCCTATGCCACCAAGGCCTTCCTGTGCGTGGCCATGGCCAGACTGGCCTTCGAAGAGGGCATGTGCCTGGACGTCTCCACTGGCGGCGAGCTGCACGTGGCGCTGGCTGCCGGTGTCACCGGCGATCGATTGGTGTTCCACGGGAACAACAAGTCCGAGGCCGAACTGGCTTCGGCGCTGGCCGTCGGGGTCGGTCGGATCGTGGTCGACTCATTTGACGAGATAGATCGCCTCGAGCGCTTGCTCTCGGACCCCGGATCGACGGGAACCGCCGTGGACCCGCCCAAGGTGCTGGCCCGGGTGACCCCCGGGGTCGAGGTCCATACCCACGAATTCGTCCGCACGGGCCAGGACGATTCGAAGTTCGGGTTCGGCCTGGCCTCCGGGGCGGCAGCTCAGGCCATCGCCCGGCTTCGTCAGCTCGACGCCCAGGGCACGATCGACTTCGTCGGGGTGCACACCCACATCGGGAGCCAGGTGTTCGCGGTGGAAACCTTCGTGCAGGCGATCCAGGTCATCGCCGACTTCTTCGCCCCTCTCGGTCTACCCGAGCTGGTGGTGGGGGGCGGCTTGGGCGTTGCCTACGTGAGCGGCGAGGAGGCGCCCACCATGGCCAGCTGGGCCGGGTCGGTCCACCGGGCCTGCCGGGAAGCCGGTATCCCCGAGTCGGTCCGGGTCACGGCCGAACCGGGACGATCCATCGTGGCCACGGCCGGGATGACCCTGTACCGGGTGGGGACGATCAAGGACGTGCCCGGCTACCGCACCTACGTGTCGATCGATGGAGGCATCAGCGACAACCCGCGGCCGGTTCTGTACGGCAGCGGCTACGAGGCATTTCTACCCCGATCCGTCGACGCCGATCGGCCGCGTCCGATCAGGCTGGTGGGGAAGCACTGCGAGTCCGGCGACATCATTGTCTCGGCCGGTCACGTCCCCGTCGACCTGGCGGTGGACGACATCCTGGCCACCCCGGTGACTGGCGCCTACGGCCATTCGATGGCCTCGAATTACAACAAGGTTCCCCGAGCGGCCGTGGTGTTCGTGGCCGACGGCGAGTCCCGGCTGGTGGTGCGGCGCGAGACCTTCGACGACCTCCTCCGTTACGACGTCTGAGGTTCCCCCCAGGCGATAGCGTGACCGGATGACCTCGGCGCCGAAGACGGTTCTGCGCGTGGCCGTGCTGGGTTGCGGGAACGTGGGCACAGCACTGGTCGAACTGCTGCAGACCAGAACTGAGGCCGTCGCCGTCCAGAGCGGGATCCAGCTGGAACTCGGCGGCATCGCCGTCTCCGATCTGTCTCGGCCTCGGGATCCCCATATCCCCGTCGAGCTCCTCACCACCGAGGCGGAGGCGTTGGTCGCCGACCCGTCGATCGGCATCGTGGTGGAGCTCATCGGCGGCCTGGAGCCGGCCGGTGCCCTGATCCGCTCGGCTCTCGAAGCCGGGAAGCCGGTGATCACCGCCAACAAGGCCTTGTTGGCGTCGCCCGAGGGTGTCGCCCTTCGCACCCTGGCCCGAGAAGCGTCGGTCGACCTGCTCTATGAGGCAGCGGTGGCCGGAGCCATCCCTCTGGTCCGAGCCCTGCGGGAGTCGTTGACCGGCGAGCGCATCCACCGGGTCACGGGCATCGTGAACGGCACCACCAATTACATCCTGACCAAGATGGGCGAGGAGGGGTCGGACTACGCCGAGGTGTTGGCCGAAGCCCAGTCGTTGGGGCTGGCCGAGCGCGATCCGACCGCCGACGTGGAAGGCCACGATTCCGCGGCCAAGGCGGCCATCTTGGCCGGGGTGGCCTTCGGCTACGACGTCGCCGGCGACGATGTGTTTCGGGAGGGGATCACCGGCATTCAGAGCGCCGACGTCGAGTTCGCCGATCGGTTCGGCTATGTGATCAAGCTCCTGGCCGTGGTGGAGCGGACCGCCGACGACAAGGTCTCCGTCCGGGTACATCCGACCATGGTGCCCAAAGCGCACCCGCTGGCCGGCGTGCGCGAGGCCTTCAACGCCGTATTCATCGAAGGCGAAGCGGCAGGCGAGCTCATGCTCTATGGCCTGGGTGCCGGAGGCCGACCCACCGCCAGTGCCGTCCTCGGCGACCTCATCGACGCCACCCGGAACCTGTTGGCCGGCACGACCGGGCCGGCACCCGAACGACTGCCGGCCAGCCTCCGCTCGATGGCCGAAGCGTGCTCCCCGTTCTACATCACCCTCGATGTCGAGGACCGTCCCGGCGTCCTGGGCACGGTGGCGGCCCTGTTCGGCAACCATGGCGTGTCCATCCGGTCCATGGAGCAGGTGGGCCTGGGCAGTGAAGCCCGACTCATTTTCCTCACCCACGCCGCGACCGAGGGCGACGTCCAGGCCACTCTGGACGACCTGGCCGTGTTGCCCGCGGTTGGCCGTATCGGCGGCGTGATGAGAATCATCGGAGAGGACGACAGGTGAGCGGAGAGCGGGGTGGCGCCTGGCGCGGGGTGATCGAGGAGTACCGCCAGTTCCTGCCCGTTTCCGATGGTGCTCGCGTGATCACCCTGCTCGAGGGGGGCACGCCATTACTTCCGGCCCCACGGCTGTCGGAGCGGGTCGGTGCCCGGGTGCTGCTCAAGGTGGAGGGGGCCAACCCGACCGGGTCGTTCAAGGACCGCGGGATGACCGTCGCCATCACCATGGCGGTCGAAGAGGGGGCGAAAGGGGTGGTGTGCGCGTCCACGGGGAACACGTCGGCCTCGGCCGCCGCCTACGCGGCCCGAGCCGGATTGACGTGTGCCGTCCTCATCCCCGAGGGCCACATCGCGCTGGGCAAGCTGGCCCAGGCCCTGGTGCACGGGGCCAAGGTGCTCCAGGTACGGGGAAACTTCGACCAGTCGCTGGACATCGTCCGTGAATTGGGCGAGCGGGCGCCGGTGACCGTGGTCAACTCGGTGAATCCACATCGGATAGAAGGCCAGAAGTCAGGGGCCTTCGAGATCGTCGACGAACTAGGCGACGCGCCGGACGTGCATTGCATCCCGGTGGGCAACGCAGGGAATATAACCGCCTACTGGAAAGGTTATCTCGAGTACAAGGCGGCTGGGCGGTCGACCCGGTTGCCCCGGATGCTGGGCTTCCAAGCGGCCGGTGCCGCCCCCATCGTCGAGGGACACCCCATCGAGCATCCCGAGACGGTGGCCACGGCCATCCGAATCGGGAATCCGGCCAGCTGGTACGGAGCCACCTCGGCGGCCAGTGAGTCCGGCGGAGGAATCGCCGCAGTGAGCGATACCGAGATCCTCGATGCCTATCGGTTCCTGGCCCAAGAGGAGTCGGTGTTCTGCGAGCCCGCGTCTGCCGCATCGGTTGCGGGGATCTTGAAGACGGGCCTGCCCGGCGACCTGGGTTCGGGGGCCACCGTGGTCTGCGTGCTGACCGGGCACGGCCTGAAGGACCCCGATATCGCCATCAGCCAGATCTCGGTCCCGACGGTGATCGATGCTGATCTGGGAGCGGTTCTGGCCGAGCTGGACCTGTAGATCCAGCCTCCAGACGGGCCGTCACCTGGAGGTTGTTGCCGAACACCCGCCCGGCGGGTACTATAGAGACACCTTCGCTACCACGACATGCCCGGTTGGGCTCGTGGGCGGGATCCCCTGAAGCGCATAAGTTGTCGCGTGTTCAGCCCGTAGACGGCGTTGGGGGGAGTTGCTGACGAGAGTTCTTCTCGGACCATGCACTCCCCACCCTGTTTCCCTGGCGGATGGTTCAACCCATTCGCCCACGAGGAAGTCGAAACGAGGAGGGCGATGACTGCCGAACAGCAGCTCGAACGCTCGGTGTTGGAGGGCAAGGAGCGCGATGAGCTCCATGCCATTGCACAGGCACTGTCTGTGAAGACCACCACCAGGACGAAAAAGGCGGACATGATCGACGGCATTCTGAAGGCCACCGGTGTGGCTGTGGATGACGGAGGTGCCGGCAACGGCGACGCACCCGGCGGGACCAGCAATGGCTCTGATCCAACCGAGACACCGACGATGGCCAAGACGGCGACCCGGAGGTCTCGAAGCACGGCCAGCTCCGACGGCGTGGGTGCGGACACCGAGACCGATGCCACCGCTGACAACGGCGACACACCGTCGGCCATCGGGTCGCGCCCGTCTGCGTCGGAGAACGGTTCGGGTGACGAGGGCTCGGCGGGTCGAAACGGAAACCGATCACGATCGCAGACCCAATCACCGGCCAGAGCGACCTTTGAAGACGGCGGCCGAGACGACGCTGAACCGTCCGAGAACGGGTCGACCGATGCCGTTGGAGTCCGGGAGGCCGGCCAGACCGACGAGGACAGCCAGGACGACCAGGGTGGACGAGACCAGGGTCGTCGGGAGGGCCAGGCCGACCGCGGCGACCGGCAGAGCAACCAGGGCGGCCAAGGCGGCCAGGGCAATCGTCAGAACAACCAGGGCGGCCGGCAGAACAACCAGGGGAACCAGGGTGGCCAAGGCAATCGCCAGAACAACCAGAACAACCAGAGCCAGGGCAATCGTCAAGGTGGTGGCGCCGATTCCGAGCTGGGCAACCGCCGGAGCAACCGGCGCCGTCGGGGTCGCGATCGCCAGGGTGGCGGTGCCGGTGAGCGGGAGCTCCAAGGTGCCGGTGGCGGCCAGGAGCAGCAGTACCAAGGCGAGCTCATTCCCGTGCGCGGCCTTCTCGACCTCCGGGACGAGGGCTATGGATTTCTCCGGTGCGACGGCTACCTGCCCTCGAACAAGGATGTCTACGTATCGATCAGTCAGGCCCGTCGTTTCGCCCTTCGCCGGGGTGACTACGTCGAGGGCGCATGCCGCCCGGCCGGCAATACGGAGAAGTTCCCTGCATTGCTTCGCATCGATACCGTCTCGGGACTCGACCCCGAAGCGGCACGGGATCGCCCCCGTTTCGAGGACCTGACCCCGCTGTTCCCCGACTCCCGACTCCACTTGGAGATGCCCGGCGAGAAGGAGAACATGACGGCGCGCATCGTCGACCTGCTCTCGCCCATCGGCAAGGGTCAGCGCGGGCTCATCGTGTCGCCGCCCAAGGCGGGTAAGACGACGGTGATGAAGCACATCGCCCACTCCATCGAGGCCAACAACCCCGATGTGCACCTGATGGTGCTGCTGGTGGACGAGCGTCCCGAAGAGGTCACCGACATGCGCCGCTCGGTGAAGGGCGAAGTGGTGGCCTCGACCTTCGACCGGCCGGCCGACGAGCACACCGCCGTGTCCGAGCTGGCCATCGAGCGGGCCAAGCGCCTGGTCGAGATGGGCAGGGACGTCGTCATCATCCTCGACGGCATCACCCGCCTGGCCCGTGCCTACAACCTGGCTGCGCCGGCCACCGGCCGGATCATGTCCGGTGGTGTCGACTCGGGGGCCCTGTACCCGCCCAAGAAGTTCTTCGGCGCCGCCCGGAACATCGAAGAGGGCGGTTCACTCACCATCCTGGCCACCGCGCTGGTGGAGACGGGCTCCAAGATGGACGAGGTCATCTTCGAGGAGTTCAAGGGAACCGGCAACATGGAGCTCCGCCTCGATCGACGGCTGTCCGAGCGCCGCTTGTACCCTTCGATCGACGTGAACGCCAGCTCCACCCGCCACGAGGAGCTGCTGTTCGATCGTTCGCAGCTCCAGCAGGTGTGGAAGCTGCGTCGGGTCCTGAACGCCCTGGCCAACGAGGGCAGCGCCGCTGCCGGCCTGGAACTGCTGATGGACAAGATCCGGACGACCAAGAGCAACGACGAGTTCTTGGCCGAGATAGCCAAGGGACCGGCCGCTCCGAACTAGACGGGCTGCTGGCAGCTGGCAGCGAGGGCGAAACCGATGCCGATCGGAGCGAGCTCCCATTCCCGGTACACTGACGTCGCCTCGAGACGGCTGGATCGCCGTCACCACTGGAGAGATCATGAAGACTGACATTCATCCCAAGTACGTCGAAGCGAAGGTCCATTGCTCGTGCGGCAACACCTTCACCACCCGCTCGACCAAGGACGACATCCATCTCGAGCTGTGCAACGAGTGCCATCCCTTCTTCACCGGCAAGCAGAAGCTGGTGGACTCCGGTGGTCGTGTCGAGCGCTTCCAGCGTCGTTACGCCAAGACCGGCGCTCGTAAGAAGTCCTGAGCACACCGACCACTGGTCGCTGGTAAGGCGGCGCCGGCCGGCGGGGCCGATACCCTGAGTCCGTGAAGAACGACCGACTTCCCCGTCTGGCTGAGGAGTACGAGTCGGTCATCGAGCAGCTGAACGACCCGGGGGCCTCGTCCGATCCGCGCCGGCTGCGCGACCTCTCCCGCCGCCACAAGGAGCTGAGCGAGGTCATCGACACCTGGCGGCAACTGCAGACGGCGGAATCCGATCTGACCGCCGCCCGGGAGATGGTGGCCGACTCCGTCAGTGACGAGCGAGACCTGGCTCGGGCCGAGGTGGAAAAGGCCGAAGCGGACATCGCCCGGCTCGAGGAGTCCCTCCAGCAGTTGCTCGTCCCCCGGGACCCCAACGCCGGTCGGAACGTCATCGTCGAGATACGAGGGGCCGAGGGCGGCGAAGAGGCCAACCTGTTCGCCAAGGACCTGTTTGACATGTACACCCGCTACGCGGCCATCCGGGGCTGGAAGGTGGAGGTCATGTCGTCCAGCCCGTCCGAGCGGGACGGCCTGAACGAGGTCACCTTCTTGGTCAAGGGGGAGGACGCCTGGCAGCGCCTGGAGCACGAGGGCGGGCCCCATCGTGTCCAGCGGGTCCCGGTCACCGAGTCCCAGGGCCGGATCCATACCTCGTCGGCCGCAGTGGCCATCCTGCCCGAGGCCGAAGAGGTCGATGTGGCCATCGACCCTTCCGATCTGAAGGTCGACGTGTACCGGTCCACCGGACCAGGGGGCCAGTCGGTGAACACCACCGACTCGGCCGTCCGGATCACCCACCTCCCGACTGGGATCGTGGTGGCCATGCAGGACGAGAAGAGCCAGATCCAGAATCGGGCCAAGGCCATGACCGTGCTCCGCTCCCGGCTGCTCAAAGCCGAACAGGACCGTCAGGCCGCTGAGGTGTCCGCTCAACGCCGCAGTCAGGTCGGGGGTGGCGGGCGATCGGAGAAGATCCGCACCTACAACTACAAAGAGAACCGGGTCACCGATCACCGCATCAAGCTCACCTTGCACAAGCTCGACCGCGTCCTCATGGGAGACCTCGACGAGCTGACCGACGCGCTGATGGCCGACAAGCGGAGCAGACAGCTCGAAGAGGAATGACGCAGGTGGTGACAGAACCGACGGTTCGCCAGCTGATGGAGGCGTCGGCGGCGCGGCTCGGTTCGGGGGCCGAGGCCCGATGGATCGTGGAACACGCGCTGGCCGCTGACGGTTGGGCTGTCCATGGTTCACCGTCTGTGTCCAGGCTGGATGAGCCGGTGCCGCCGAGCGCGTCCCTCCTGACCGAAACGCTGGTGGCGCGGCGCCAGGCCGGTGAGCCGTTGCAGTACGTCCTGGGTACCTGGTCGTTCCGGACCCTCGAGTTGACTGTGGACCGTCGAGTCCTGATCCCCCGACCCGAGACGGAGCAGCTGGTGGAGGTGGCCCTGACCGAGCTCCAGCGGGTGATGGCTCAGCGGGTCGGAGCGGGCACGTGCGATCGACCACCGCGGGTCGTGGATCTCGGGACGGGTTCGGGCGCCATCGCCCTGTCGATGGCGGTCGAGGGCGGCTCTCGCCACGCCGGTCTCGAGGTGTGGGCCACCGACTCGACGCCGGATGCGCTCGACGTGGCGCGTGCCAACCTGGACATGCTGTACGGCTCGGCCCCTGACGGCGATCGAGCTGGATTGGGCCGGGTCACGTGGGCGCAGGGACAGTGGTTCGCCGCCCTGCCGATCGACCTGGTCGGCTCGATCGACCTGGTGGTGTCCAATCCGCCCTACGTGTCGGCCGTGGAGTACCGCCACCTCGACCCGGTGGTCCGTGACTGGGAGCCCAAAGGGGCCCTGGTGGCCGGTCCGGGCAGTGACGGATCTGGCGGACTGGCCGATGTCGAGACCATCATTGCCGGCGCTCCCCGGTGGCTGAGCGGCGATGGCACCCTGGTCGTCGAGCTCGCACCCCATCAGGCCGAGGCGGCCACGGCAATGGCGCGGCGCGGCTTTGCCGACGTGCGGGTGGAGCCCGATCTGGCCGGCCGTCCCCGAGTCCTGGTGGCTGCGGGACGGTGACCAGCATGATCCTGGCCGACGATGCTGCCGCCATCGAGCAGGCTGTCGAAGGGCTGGGCCGCGGAGAAGTGGTGGGCGTCCCCACCGACACCGTCTACGGGTTGGCCGTCGATCCCTTCCGACCCGATGCCGTCGCCCGAGTGTTCGCGCTGAAGTCACGACCGTCCGACGTGGCTCTCCCTGTGCTGGTCGCAGGTTGGGACCAGGTGGAACTGATTGCCGGTCCGCTCCCGCTCTCGGCCCGCTATCTGGCCGATCGGCACTGGCCGGGGGCCCTGACCCTGGTGGTTCCCCGCAACCGGCGCTTCACCGCCGACCTCGGTGGCCGCGAATCGCCCCCGTTCACCGTGGGCGTGCGCTGGCCCGATCACCCGGTCATCCAGGCGCTCTGTTCGGCCGTCGGTCCGCTGGCCGTCACCAGTGCCAATCGACATGGCCAGGCTCCCCTCGTTGCCGCCGAACAGGTGGCTTCGGCCTTCCCCCGGCCCGGCTCCGAGATCGGGGCCCAGACCCGTTGGGAGATTGGCGTGTCGGAAGCGGAGCTGGGGGATCTCGGAGTGGGGATCGTCCTCGATGGCGGGACCTGTGACGGGACTCCCTCGACGGTGGTGGAATGCCGGGGCCCGGCCTCTCGCTGTCTCCGTGACGGGGCCCTTCCCTGGTCCACCCTCTACGACGCCGCGACCAGGCGTGATCCAAGCTCAATCAGTGCGGACGGTACCGCCGTGGTCACCCTCGGTTGACGAAACTGCCGGAACCGGGGGAAACTATGTGGGTTATGGACACGACGTCCCCGAACGCAGTCAGCGTATTTATTATTGAGTAGGCATACACCCGATCCCGGTGTGTGCCTCCTGACCGTCCACAAGGTGGGCGGTTTTTCAATTTCCGGCGTACCGTGAGGTGCCGACCGGCGGCCATCATGCAGGGCACCGTGACAGTACGGCCAGAGCAGCACCAATAGAGCAGTAGCAATAGAGCAACCTCAACCAGACGGTCCACAAGAACCAGCACAGAACGGGATATGACAGACGTGAGCACGTACAAGGTAGGCCTCATCGGAGGCGACGGCATCGGGCCCGAAGTGGTCGCAGAGGCGCTGAAGGTCGTGGAGGCCTCGGGAGTCGTGCTCGAGACCACCACCTACGACCTCGGTGCCGACCGGTACCTGCGCACCGGCGAGGTGCTGCCCGACGAGACGCTGGACGAGCTGCGGGGCCAGGACGCCGTGCTCCTCGGAGCGGTCGGACCGCCGGTGGGCTCCACCGATGTTCCGCCGGGCACGTTGGAGCGGGGACTGCTTCTCCGCCTGCGGTTCGAACTCGACCTCTACATCAACATGCGCCCCTTCATCGGGGTTCCCGGGGCATTGGCTCCCGACTGCGACTTCGTGGTCATCCGGGAGAACACCGAAGGAACCTACGCGGGCGAGGGCGGCTTCCTGCGCAAGGGCACCCCGTTCGAGGTGGCCACCCAGGGCTCGGTCAACACTCGACACGGCGTGGAGCGGTGCGCTCGGTTCGCCTTCGAGCTGGCCAACAAGCGTCCCCGCCGCCATCTCACCTTGGTGCACAAGACCAACGTGCTGACCTTCGCCGGTGACCTCTGGCAACGGGCGGTCACCGATGTGGCCTCCGAATTCCCCGAAGTCACCTGGGACTACAACCACGTCGATGCCACCTGCATCTACCTGGTCGAGAACCCTGCCCGTTACGACGTGATCGTCACCGACAACCTGTTCGGCGACATCATCACCGATCTGGCCGGCGCGGTGGCCGGCGGGATCGGCTACGCCGCATCGGGCAACCTCAACCCCGCTCGGACCGGACCGTCGCTGTTCGAGCCGGTGCACGGTGCTGCCCACGACATCGCCGGTACGGGCAAGGCCAACCCCGCCGCCGCCATCAGCTCGGCCGCCCTCATGCTCGAACAGCTGGGGGAAACCGATGCCGCCGATCGCGTGGCCAAGGCCGTACGGGACTACGTCGTCTCGGCTGCTTCCACCCCCCAATCCGATCTCTCCACTGCCGCCATTGGCGACGCCATCGCAGAAAGGCTTTGAGCCGTGCCTATCGAACCTACTGACAAGATCTGGATGGACGGCGACTTCGTCGACTGGGCCGACGCCACCGTCCATGTCCTCACCCACACCATGCACTACGGCTCGGGCGTGTTCGAGGGCATCCGGGCCTACCCGACGCCTCGCGGCGTGGCCGTGTTCAGGCTTCGGGACCACATCGAGCGGCTGTTCACGTCGGCCAAGGTCTTTCTCATCGACGTTCCCTTCACCGTCGACGATGTGATCGAGGCCACCCGGTCACTGGTGCGGGTCAACCGCCTTGATGACGGCTGCTACATCCGGCCCCTCGTGTACCTGGGGTACGGCGAGATGGGCTTGAACCCGATCCCCTGCCCGGTCAATGTCTCCATCGCCGCCTGGCCGTGGGGCACCTACCTCGGGGAAGAGGGCGTGGCCAACGGGGTGTCGGTGAAGATCAGCTCGTGGCGCCGTCACGATCCCAATGCCGTGCCCACCGCGGCCAAGGGCACAGGGATGTACGTCAACTCGTCGCTGGCCAAGGTCGAAGCGATCAAGGGCGGCTACGACGAGGCCATTCTGCTGGCGCCAGACGGCAACGTCAGCGAGTGCACGGGCGAGAACATCTTCGTCGTCCGCGACGGCGTGATCAGCACGCCTCCTACCTCGGACGCCGGTGCGCTCAAGGGCATCACCCAGGACTCCATCGAGACCATCGCCCGTGACTTCGGCTACGAGGTCACCCACGAGCAGCTCATCCGCACCGATCTCTACTCGGCCGACGAGGCGTTCCTCACCGGTACAGCTGCCGAAGTGGTCCCCATCCGGGCGGTGGACGACCGGCCGGTGGGATCGGGGAAGCCGGGACCGATCACCCGCCAACTCCAGCAGACCTACTTCGCCACCGTGCGAGGGGAGGTCGACCAGTACAAGGACTGGTTGGACCATGTCGAATAAGACGAACGACCCGAACAGCCATGACCACAGCCACGGCGCCACCACGCTCGGACAGCGGGCTCACGTCGACGTCAAGCGGGCTCACACCCACAACCAGGGCCGGGCCCACGGCCACTCCGTCGAAGCAGGCGGCGGCCACGACTTCGACCTCCCGGTCATGCCGGCCGCCGTCGATGTCTTCGACACCACCCTTCGGGACGGCTCCCAACAAGAGGGCCTCTCGCTGACCGTCGACGACAAGCTGCGGGTAGCCGAGCAGCTCGACCACCTGGGGGTCAGCTTCATCGAGGGCGGCTGGCCCGGAGCCAATCCCAAGGACGAGGAGTTCTTCGCCCGGGCCCCGAAGGAACTGAACCTCACCACGGCGACCTTGGTGGCTTTCGGGTCAACCCGGCGGGCCGGCGTCAAGGCCGAGAGCGACGAGACGCTGCGCCAGCTGGTCAATGCCCAGACGGCGGCGGTGTGCATCGTGGCCAAGTCGTCGGAGATGCACGTCGTCGAGGCCCTGCGCACGTCGCTCGACGAGGCGGTGGCCATGGTGGCTGACTCCGTCGAGTTCCTGCGCCAGAACGATCTGCGGGTCTTCTTGGACGCCGAGCACTTCTTCGACGGGTACAAGGCCAATCCCGAGTTCACCATGAGGATCCTCCGGGCGGCCGAGGAAGCAGGGGCCGAGACGCTGGTCCTGTGCGATACCAACGGGGGCACCCTCCCCACCGAGGTGGCCGAGATCGTTCCCACCGTGCTCGGTCGGTTCGAGACCCAGGTGGGTGTGCACTTCCACAACGACAGTGGCTGCGCCGTGGCCAACTCCCTGGCCGCCGTGGGGACCGGCGCCACTCACGTGCAGGGATGTGTCAACGGCTACGGGGAGCGGTCGGGCAACGCCGACCTGGCTGCGGCCATCCCCAACCTGTCGCTGAAGTTGCACGTGCGGACCATTCCGGCCGAGCGGCTGGAGCGACTGACCCCGGTGTCGCACCACATCGCCGAGTTGGTGAACATCTCGCCCAACCCGCAACAGCCCTACGTGGGCTCGTCGGTGTTCGCCCACAAAGCGGGGTTGCACACCAGCGCCATCGCCCGCCGGTCGGATGCGTACGAGCACATCAATCCCGAGCTGGTGGGGAACGGCACCCGTTTCGTGGTCTCCGAGATGGCGGGCCGCTCGACTCTGGCCTTCAAAGCGGCCGAGCTCGGCTTGGAGCTCGACTCCCAGGCCATGAGCTCAGTGCTCGACTCGTTGAAACGGCTCGAGAATGCCGGGTACCACTTCGAGGTGGCCGACGCCTCCCTGGAGCTCCTGTTGCGGGACGCCACCGGATGGAAGCAGGACTACTTCGACCTGGACTCGTACCGGGTGATCTCCGATCACACCGGGGCCCAGAGCACTGAGGCCACGGTGAAGGTCTTTGTCGACGGCGAGCGACATATCGCCACGGCCGAGGGGAACGGACCGGTCAATGCCCTCGACGGCGCCCTGCGCCAGGCCCTCGGATCCCGATACCCGGCCCTCGACCACATCCACCTGGTGGACTACCGGGTTCGGGTGCTCAACACGTCCCGGGGCACCGGTTCCATCACCCGGGTGCTGATCGATTCCGCCGACGGTGAGACGATCTGGACCACCATCGGCGTTTCCGAGAACATCATCGAGGCGTCGTGGCAGGCTCTGTCCGATTCCATCGTCTACGGTCTGCTGCACGCCGGAGGAGCGACCGGGTCGCGGTAGCTGGCACGGCTCGAAGTGCCATGAACGAAGCACCAGGAGCAAAACGATGACCCAACCGAGTTTCGTACCGATCGTCGAGGCCGACCAGGTCCGGGAGGCATACCGTCTGCACGTGCCGGGCATCTGGACGCAGTCTCGACCCTCGGAGCTCCGGAACACCAAGGTGCCCGCGGGCCCGAAGCTGGGTACTCCCGGGCCCGACCAGGGATTTGCCCTCAAGCTGGCCCGTCGGTTCGAGGATCGGTTGGAGCTGGCTGAGGGCGAGTCGACAGAAGATGCCATCGCCGGTGCTACGGCGGTGGCCATGCGTCGGGCGGCCCGGTTCGGTCGGGCGCCGTCCATCCACGATCTGACCTTTGCCTTCACCCTCTGGGGGTTCTTGGGTGACGCCCCCGCCGATCTGATCGCCGAACGGACACCGCTCTTCCGCTCGGCTTCCCATCACTACGAGGCGCAGCGGGCCATAGCCGACCGGGTCCGAGACGAGACCCTGCGGCTTACCCCCGACCAGGTCCGGGCGGCGCTGAGGGACTGGCCGAAGCTGCTGAACGTTCCCGATCAGGGCTGACACGTTGCCCACCGAGTAGGGCTTGGGGGAGCAGAACCGAGCCTCGACGACCGGTGAGTAGCTTGGAGGCATGGACATGTCGAACTTCTCCATCAGCGATACCCACCGGCAATTTCGGGACATGCTCCGGCGGTTCGCCGAGGAGCGGATCGCTCCCAACGCCGCCGAGGCCGACCGAGACTCGTCGTATCCGCAGAAGTCCATCGACGCCTGCATCGAGCTGGAGCTTCCGTCGCTGGGCATGCCCAGCGAGTACGGGGGTGCAGGGGCCGATCATGTGACCCAAGCGATCATGGCCGAGGAGTTGGCCCGGGTCTGTGCCTCGACCTCGGTCACCATGCTCGTGTCCAAGCTGGGCATGCTGCCGGTGATCAACTGGGCGTCCGAGGATCTGAAGCGGAGGTACATCCCCCGAGTGGCCTCGGGTGAGGCGCAGTCCAGCTACGCCCTGTCCGAGGCAGATGCCGGCAGTGACGTGGCCGCCATGCGAACCCGGGCGGTCCGGGACGGGGACCACTACGTGTTGACCGGTACCAAGTACTGGATCACCAACGCC